>JAGVAB010000141.1 GCA_020060485.1 Anaerolineales bacterium | reverse complement strand
GGTGATGGCGGCTGTCAGGGTGGTTTTGCCGTGGTCGATGTGTCCCATCGTGCCCACGTTCAGATGTGGTTTGTTTCGCTCAAACTTCTGCTTTGCCATAATAAAGATCTCCTGAAAAAAGTACGATAGTTGACACTTACTTAATTAACTGGTTAGTTTTTTTGCAACCGATTCGGACACCGGTGCATAATGTTCAAATTCCATGGTAAAGACACCGCGGCCCTGTGTGATCGACCGCAGCTCTGTCGCATAACCGAACATCTCAGCCAGCGGAACAACAGCCCGCACCGCCTGTCCATTTCCAGAGCGACTTTCTGTGCCCTGAATTTCACCGCGCCGTGAACTGATCTGGCCCAGAACATCACCAAAATAATCCGACGGCACCAAGACATCGACCTTCATGATTGGTTCAAGCAAGATGGATGCGCCTTTTTCCATGCCTTCACGGAAAGCAAGCGCGCCAGCCAGTTTGAACGCCATTTCATTTGAGTCCACTTCGTGGTATGAGCCATCCCGCAGGGTGACTTTGACATCTGTCACCGGATACCCGGCCAGCGGACCGCTTTCTGCTGCTTCCATGACACCACGTTCCACTGCCGGGATGTAATTGCGAGGCACAGAACCGCCTACAACTTTATCCTCAAATAGAACTCCGGCGCCGCGCTCCAGCGGTTCAAAACTCAAAACAACATGGGCATACATGCCGCGGCCGCCGCTCTGCTTCACATAACGGAAATTGACCTCGGGAACTGTACGGCTGATCGTCTCGCGGAATGAAACCCGCGGGCGGCCCACATTGGCTTTGACATTGAATTCGCGCACCATGCGGTCGACCAACACATCCAGGTGCAGCTCGCCCATGCCAGAGATGATTGTCTGGCCTGTGTTCTCATCTACGTGGATGCGGAAAGTGGGATCTTCCTGGGCCAGTTTGTTTAAGGCCTCACCCATCTTTTCCTGGTCAGCGGTCGTCTTGGGCTCAATGGCCACAGAAATAACCGGCTCAGGAAAGGTGATATTCTCCAGGATGATCTGCTGGGCAGAGTCACACAGGGTGTCACCAGTGAAGGTATCTTTCAACCCCAAGGTGGCCGCAATCTCACCGGAGTACACTTTGTCAATGTCATCGCGGCGATCAGCATACATGCGCAGCACTCGGCCAATTCTTTCCTTCTTACCCTTGACCGGGTTGTAAACCATGGAACCCTGGGTCAACACACCGGAATAAACCCGGAAGTATGCCAGGCGGCCTACGTATGGATCTGTAACGATTTTGAAGACCAGGGCGCTCATTGGCGCATCATCTTCAGGCAGGCGTTGAGTTTCCAGATCAGTCTTGGGGTCGATGCCTGTCACCGCCGATACATCCGCCGGAGAAGGCAGGTAATCCACTACCGCATCCAGTACAGACTGAACGCCTTTGTTCTTCAAGGAAGAACCGCAGAAGACCGGCGTCAACTTGTTGGCGATCACTGCCCGGCGCAATGCAGCTTTGATATCTTCTTTTGTTATGGAATCAATGGATTCCAGATATTGTGTGAGCAGTTCATCATCATTTTCAGCAACTTTTTCGATGAGCCTGCTGCGGCCGTCTACGGCCTGCTCCACCAGTTCTGCCGGGATCGGACGATGAATTGGTTCAGTACCAAGTTCGTCTTCCCAGTAGATGGCGTCCTGTTCCACCAAATCGACAATCCCGGTGAAATTCGATTCTTCACCAATGGGAATCTGCATGGCAATCGGATTTGCGCCTAAACGAGACACAATTGATTCGATCGAACGTTCGTAAGAAGCGCCTACCCGGTCCATCTTATTTATGAAACAAATCCGAGGGACGTGATAGCGGTCGGCCTGTCGCCAAACCGTCTCACTTTGTGGTTCAACACCCTGCGTACCATCAAATACAACCACACCGCCATCCAGCACGCGCAAAGAGCGCTGCACTTCGGCGGTGAAGTCGATATGACCTGGTGTATCAATAACGTTGATCTGGTAACCGCGCCACTGAGTCGTGATCGCAGCCGAGACAATCGTAATCCCCCGTTCCCGCTCTTGCGCCATCCAATCCGTAACTGTGGTGCCATCGTCAACTGAACCAATCCGGTAAGTTTTACCGGTGTAGAAAAGGATTCGTTCAGTTGTTGTCGTCTTCCCGGCATCGATATGGGCTATGACCCCGATATTTCGATACCGCACCAACGGATATTCGCGCGTCATCTTAAAAACCTGTATTGTTATCTTTCTGTTTTAGACACGGTAATGTGAGAATGCCCGGTTGGCTTCAGCCATCTTGTGGGCTTCTTCTCGTTTCCGCATCGCGGAACCCTGCTGGTTGAAAGCATCCAGAATTTCAGCAGCAAGGCTTTCCGGGAAGGATTTGCCTGTGCGGCCACGGGCAGCATCCAGGATCCAGCGCATCGCCAATGTCATTCGGCGGGATGCCGACACTTCCATGGGGACTTGATAAGTGGCGCCGCCAACACGTCGCGGCTTGACTTCCATCAAGGGGCCCACATTTCGCAGAGCATCTTCCAATACATCCAATGGTTCCTTGCCAGTTTTTTCCTTGACAATTTCCATGGCTTCATACATCATCCGGGTGGCTGCGCTTTTCTTGCCATTTTTCATGATGCGGTTTACCAAATAGGAAACCGTCATGCTTTTGTAGCGCAAATCCGGAGCTACTTCTCGTTTTTCGGGTTTTGTCCTTCGCATTAAACCTTCTCCGTATCCGTACCA
Source organism: Anaerolineales bacterium (assembly GCA_020060485.1). The sequence continues at coordinate 109,116 of JAGVAB010000141.1, read as the reverse complement.
GATCTATTTCGGCCGTTTGGAGCCGTATTTCGAGCGGCCCTGAGCCCGATCGGAAACACCGGTTGCATCCAGGGTACCGCGCACAATGTGGTAACGCACGCCAGGCAGATCTTTCACACGACCGCCGCGCACCATGACAACGGAGTGCTCCTGAAGTGAATGACCTTCACCGGGTATGTAAGCTGTCACTTCCATACCATTGGATAAACGCACGCGAGCGATTTTCCGCAAAGCCGAGTTCGGCTTTTTAGGAGTCATCGTTTTCACCACAGTGCATACACCACGCTTTTGAGGTGCGCCGCCCGCCTGACGAATACGTCGCTGCTTGGATGCATTGTACGTATACAGCAATGCAGGAGCCTTGCTTTTCACCTTTTTGGTCTTACGACCTTTGCGGATCAACTGATTGATGGTTGGCACTTCTTGCCTCCGAAATAATAATTAACTGTTTCTACAATTGATTTGAACCGTTTTCACCAAGTAAGGCCATCAAAGGCGCTGATAGCCTTACCATTTTCATTGACCAGGCACAAATCGCCCACCCCTTTTGGGGCACGAAGAAGGATTATATCACGCCAGATAACGAGCGTCAAGTCAAGCAGCGTTCTTCTACGTCAAATTATCCAAATCTGCTCCAAAGCCCAACAATCCAGTGCTCAGCTTGGGCGGGCGTATACGATCTTCATCTTTACCAAACATGATCGTCTCACCTGACTCCATCAACGCTTCCACCGAAAGCCCCAGTGACTGCAATTCCTTGACCAGCACCCGGAAGGCTGCTGGCAGGGTGGGCTCTTCAATCGGGTCACCCTTAACAATGGCCTCATAGGTATTGACACGTCCCTGCACATCATCAGATTTGATGGTCAACATTTCCTGCAGAGTATAGGCTGCCCCATATGCTTCCAGCGCCCAGACTTCCATTTCACCAAACCGCTGGCCGCCAAACTGCGCCTTACCGCCCAGAGGCTGCTGGGTTACCAGACTGTAAGGGCCGGTGGAACGGGCATGCACTTTGTCTTCGACCAAATGGTGCAATTTGAGCATGGTCATCACGCCCACCGTAACCGGGTTATCATAAAAATCACCAGTCTGGCCGTCTCGCACCCGCAGCTTGCCAAGGATAGGCATGGGCAATCCACTTTTCACCATGAAAGCCTGCGCCCGTTTTTGCACATCTTCCATCGGCAAATCGTCTACATCTTCGCCTTTTGCTTTCAGCCACAAATACAGGCAGACTTCGATCGCTCTATTATCGATCTCGCGTTTTAAGGCGGCGTGCGCCGGAACATTTTCATAAGCCAAAATGGCATCCGGATCAAAGTCCTGCTCTCTTAGCCACTGCTGCAAGGCAACCTTGTGAGCATATTGATCGTCAGATTTGATCCGCTGAAGGTCGACATCTTTATCGGCCAGCCATTGCTCCATGTACAACAGGCGGACTTCACGATCGTCTTCTATGTCTTCTGGTTGATAATCGAAGTCCACCAACCATTCCCAGGCGCGATCACCGACCATTTGCCAGGCGTGATCAATCAACCAGGCTCTCGCCAGTTCTGCTTCAATTTCGTGTTCATTTGCGCCATCAAAGACCGGCACAATCGCCCGGAAACCAAGCCGCTGTGATGCCCAGCCCAGATGTGCTTCCAGAATCTGACCAATGTTCATACGCCCTGGTACACCCAGCGGATTCAAAATAATATCTACCGGTGTGCCGTCTTCCAGAAAAGGCATGTCCTCAACTGCCACAACGCGAGACACAACACCCTTGTTACCGTGGCGTCCTGCCATTTTATCGCCTGTAGTCAGTTTGCGCCGTTGGGCAACCGAGACCCGTACCATCATGTCCACACCCGCCGAAAGGTCTGCATTATCCTTGCGAGTGAAGACCTTTACATCCACCACTTTGCCGCGCTCACCATGCGGCATACGCAGGGAAGTGTCCTTGACATCCCGGGATTTCTCACCAAAGATGGCACGCAGCAAGCGTTCTTCGGGGGTCAGTTCCTTCTCGCCCTTGGGCGTGATCTTGCCAACCAGAATATCATTCGGGCCAACTTCTGCGCCGATGCGGATGATGCCATCCACATCCAGGTCTTTGATGGCTTCCTCACCGACATTGGGAATATCACGTGTGATCTCTTCAGGCCCCAGTTTGGTATCGCGAGCTTCCACCTCATGTTTTTCAACATGCACCGAAGTAAAGCGGTCTGCCTGAACCAGGCGTTCTGAAATGAGTACTGCATCCTCAAAGTTGCCGCCTTCCCAGGAGAGGAAGGCCACCACCACATTCTGACCCAAAGCCAGCTTGCCATCTGCAGTCGAGGAAGAATCAGCAAGGACATCCCCGCGATGCACCCGCTGGCCCTTGATCACTGCTGGCCGTTGGTCGATGCATGTGCTCTGGTTTGAACGCTGATATTTCCGCAGCAAATATTCCCGAATACCGGTGCTTTGACCACGCACCACGATCTTGCGGCCAGTCACAGAAACGATGTCGCCATCTTCCTCAGCCACCAGCACCTGGCCAGAGTCGATCGCTGCGTATTTCTCCATGCCGGTTGAAACAGTGGGAATATCCGGCTGGATCAAAGGCACGGCCTGGGCCATCATATTCGAACCCATCAATGCCCGGTTTGCATCATCATGCTCCAGGAAGGGGATCAACGAGGCGCTGACGCCCACCACCTGATGCGGAGCAACATCCATATAATTGATCTCGTCTGGACTGCGGGTAACGAAATCAGAATGATACCGGCAGGAAATGCGCTGGCTGACGAACTCATTGAACTCGTTCAATTCAGCGTTTGCCTGGGCGATGACAAATTTATCCTCGGCATCTGCCGAAAGGTATTCGATCGTGGTCGCGTCCATTGAAACAAAAGGCTCCACCATAATCGATGCCAGTTTTGTTTTGCGAATCTCTTTTGCCAGTTCCGGCGTCACACGTACACCCGCTTCGGCAACAACCGCCCCGGTTGAAGGGTCGGTCACTGCTTCTCGCAACGTGCGTCCTTCCAGCTCGTTGTGGCTGGAAGAAATGACCTTCAGCACTTTGCTGTAAGGTGTTTCAATGAAACCATACTCATTCACCCGGGCGAAAGTCGCCAGACGGCCAATCAAACCAATGTTGGGGCCTTCCGGCGTTTCAATCGGGCAAATGCGTCCATAATGCGAATGGTGCACATCGCGCACGTCAAAGCCGGCGCGTTCACGGCGCAAACCGCCAGGCCCCAATGCCGACAGGGTGCGTTTGTGACGCAGTTCTGCCAGCGGGTTGGTCTGGTCCATGAATTGGGAAAGCTGGCTCGAGCCAAAGAACTCGCGCAAAGAAGCCACCACTGGGCGAATATTGATCAGACTGACTGGCGAAACATTGTCCTGATCGCGGATCGACATGCGTTCCTTGATCACCCGCTCCATGCGGCGCAAGCCAACCCGCAGCTTGTTCTGGATCAATTCGCCAACTGTCTTAACCCGGCGGTTGCCAAGGTGGTCAATGTCATCCTTGTCCTCGGTCTCATTGTTGATCATAATCAACCGGCGCACAAGATACACCACGTCCCATTTGGTCACCGTGCGGTGCGAGATGGGAATATGGGCGGTCAAATCCAGTTTCTGGTTCAATTTGTAACGGCCAACCTTTTCCAGGTCATAATGACGCTGGTCAAAGATCTGCTCCTCCAGGAACTGTTTGGCATTTTCAATAGTGGCGGGGTCGCCCGGGCGCATGCGTTTGAAAAACTCCAGCAGTGAGGCTTCAGCAATTGTCTGCCCGTTTTCCAGTTCCCACACAGGTTCCTGGCGGAAGCTGGAAGCAATGAACAACCGGTCGGGGTCATTGTCCACATCCTGGAACAAGGACAACAATTCTTCATCCGAGCCGGTCTTGATCGGCGATTCGGTCAAACCATCGTCCACAACGGCCAGCGCGCGCAGAAAGATGGTGATCGGCACAGTACGCTTGCGGTTGAATTTTAGAATGATGTAATCATTCTTGCGGGTCTCAAATTCCATCCATGCCCCGCGATCCGGGATCAGCTTGGCCATTGCCAGCCGCCGTCCAGTGGCGCGGTCCGTCGGCGCTTCAAAGTACACACCCGGCGAACGGATTAATTGCGAAACGACCACACGCTCGGTGCCATTGATAATGAAGGTACCTTTTTCCGTCATCTCGGGAAAATCGCCCAGGAAAATATCCTGCTTGATCGGCTCCGCAACTTCAGGCCCAGCCAACAGAACAGAAACATACATCGGGCTGGCGTATGTCAGGTCGCGCTCAACACATTCCTCGATGGAATACTTGGGCTCGCCAAACCAGTATCTCAACCCCTCGGATTCGGGCTTTGTGCTGGGGAAGAAAAGTTTCATCCCCTTATTGTAGGATTCGATGGGAGAAATTTCTGCAAAAAGATCGGTCAGCCCCTCAGCTTTCAAGCGTAAGAAAGATTCAAGCTGCACTTCGATCATTTTGGGAAGATCGTAAATGACGGGAATTCGTGCGTAAGACTTTGTCGGCACAAGATCTGCCATGGGTCTCTCCTGTGGGAAAATTATTCGGTCAATTAACAAACAAACGACACGCCGAATTCTGATTATTCGGTGTCAGAATGCACAAACACTCATTATATCAATCTTTTATTTATCGGTCAATCTTTTTGCCCGCCAGTTTTCTGCCAATGTCGCCCTTTTCTTTCCCACCCTTCCATGAAAATATGCTTGCCATTGACCCCTCCATCTGCCCGCATCTCCAGTATACCGTACACCGGCTTGAACCGCTGCGCACCGATCAAACTTCCGGGATTGAATAAAAGCCGCTTTTGGTGCCATGCAAGTTCAGGTGTATGTGTGTGCCCAAAGACGATCACATCCGCCTCTGGTGCCACTGATAACAAAAGTTCTTTGTAACGTTCAAGCTGATACCCACTGTGGTAATAACGGATTTTATCACCCAGATAATGCAAAAAACCGCCATGTCCATGCATTAATGCCAGTTTTACTCCGCCAAATTCTGCCCGCGCCACCAGGGGCAGTTGCCTGGCAAAAATCACATCCCGGTTTCCGCGCACCGCGATTACCGGGGCAACCTGTGAAAGCTCCTCCAATACCGCTTTAATGCAAATATCGCCGGCATGCAAAACTGCCGTCACTTTCCACTTCGCCAGTTCTTCAACAAACCCTGGCGGCAAACCCTCAGCCTGATCCGGTACATGCGTATCAGCAACAACAGCCAGTCGGATCAGAGCCTCGCTTGTTAACTGCGAGACGCCGGGGATTGAATCCTTCGAAATCACCTGTGTCGTCCTTACTTATTCGATTGGTTGAATGTCGGGCAGGATCTCAGCCAGGGCCGTCAGGGTCTGCTTTCGCGAACGGAAAATGATGCCGGTCATCCCCAACAATTGCGCTGCTTCCACATTCTCGGCCATGTCGTCAATGAAGGCCGCCTCACCAGGCTGAATGTCCAACCGGCCCAAAATCCATTGGTAAAAAGCTGGGTCAGGTTTCATCATGCCCACTTCATCGGAAAACACACTGACGTCGAAAACATGCAGAAAGGCAAACTTTGAACCAACCGACTCCCGGGTGCCTTTCCAGGCATTGCTAAGCAATCCAGTCTGATACCGGGGGCGCAGAGAGTCAATAAAAGCCACCAGCTCGCCGTCCAGTTGGCTGTCACACCAAAACTCGCGCCGGGCCTTTACAAGCGCCTCGCCCGAGAGCCCCAGCATGCTGCCCACCTGCTGCCAATGCTCATCTTCGCTAATCTCGCCGAGCAATGACTGACGCGAGGATTCGGAATTAAATACAAGCTCCTCCAAATGGGAGCGTTCAATCCCCAGGCGCTGAACCAGCCTCTCCCGGGAGGAGAAATCGCCTCCGCCACGCAGGATGACACCCCCCATGTCCCAGATCACTGCCCTGATTTTATTTGTCATTATTCTACCGACCACATGCCTGTTCTTTTTGAAATGTGAGTATGGTTCTTTGGAAAGTAGCTTTATGCGTAGTAGCCTGGGCATTTCCCAGATATCCATGTAAGTATAACATCGATGTTTTTCTTCTTTCCTGTTCGCTGATGGGTTTTTCAATACGCCTCCCTGTAATCATCAGGCCTGCCACAGAGAACAAGGTATAATCAGAAAATCTATGGAAAAACTGGCACAAGACATTCAAAACCTTCTGGGGATGACCATCACGCCCAAACAATTAGCTGCGTTCGAATGCTATGAACAGCAACTGATGGAATGGAATGCCCGGATGAACCTGACCGCCATCCGTGATGAAGAAGGCATCCGTGTCAAACATTTTCTGGATTCGCTAAGCTGCCTGCAAGCAATGGGCGAAAACCCGCCCAAACGTTTGATCGACGTTGGCACCGGCGGCGGCTTCCCCGGCATCCCTTTGAAAATTCTCATGCCAGGCATGCAATTAACCCTGGTGGAATCGGTGGGTAAAAAAGTGCAGTTCTGCCAGCACGTCGTTGACACACTCAAACTGGAAAACGTACTTGTGGTGCAGTCACGCGCTGAAGAAGTTGGACAATCCAAAGAACACAGGGAACAATACGACTGGGCTGTTGCCCGCGCAGTTGCCGGCCTGCCCACCCTGGTGGAATACCTGTTACCGCTGGTCAAAGTTAAGGGGAGTATACTTGCCCAAAAAGGGCATTCGGGCCCAATGGAAGCCCATCAAGCCGAGAAAGCCATGCGTCTCTTGGGCGGCCATTTACGGCAGCTTCATCATCTTACCCTACCAGGTGTGGTGGAAGAACGCTACCTGATCGTAGTCGATAAAGTTGCCGCCACCCCCGCAAAATACCCCCGAAGGGTTGGCATTCCCTTAAAAGAACCGCTGTGAAAATGAGGGCACACACAAAGCGCTCAAGATTGAACCTAAGCGCTTTGTATATGCGAATATCCTTAAGGCTTTCCGGCCAGGGCCGCCCCAATGATGCCCGCTTCATTTAGGGCTTCGGCAATCACGATTTCCGTTTTCACAGTCAAATAAGGAGCGAATTTTTCATACTTTTTACTTGCCCCGCCGCCCAGGATGATCAAATCAGGCCAGATCAATGCCTGCAGGCGATTCAAATAGGTATCAAATCTCGCAGCCCAAATATTCCAGGAAAGATCTTCACGCTTACGGGCAGCATCAGAGGCTAATAATTCTGCATCTTTGCCATCAATCTCAATGTGCCCCAACTCCGTATTGGGCAGCAGCATGCCGTTGGTGAACAAGGCTGTTCCCAAACCAGTGCCAATCGTTACCACCAGCACCACCCCCATGCGGCCCTGGCCTGCGCCAAATGTCATCTCTGCCAATCCTGCTACATCGGCATCATTCATCACTTTCACCGGACAACCCGTGATTTCGCTGATCAGCCATGCGGCATCAGCGTCAATCCACGCCTTATCGACATTGGCTGCCGTGCGGGTGATCCCCTGCTGAACAACTGCGGGAAAACCACAGCCGATGGGGCCATTCCAGTCAAAGTGTCTGGCAATTTCGGCCACAGTTCTGGCAACCGGTTCAGGGCTGGCTGGCTGAGGCGTAGCAATACGAAAGCGTTCAGCAAGCAATTCTCCAGTTCTTACATCCACTGGAGCGCCTTTGATACCCGATCCGCCAATATCAATACCTAGTACTTGCATGAGCTTTCCTCCGTGATTGATTCCCTGGAATGATTTTGTCTTTCAAACCTCAACTACATTTTCATCGACACGAACTTTTTTGAAAAACTAAAAGGTCTTTGGGAACAACCGTGAAGCATGGTAGATATGGGGGTGTTTTTGGCGCTTCGCACCAAAGACACTCCACCAACTTCTTTTTCACGGCAATTCCCAGAGAGCCGAACTGGAGCCTTTCCCTCTATTAATGATATCATCTTGAATGCAATTTTGCATCTGCAAAACGGAAACTCACAAACCCGGTCTGTCTGATCTTAATATGTGCCTCAAGAATTTTCCCCCTTGCAATCATTCCATCAGCCAAGTACCTGCCCGGCGCCAATCTTCCACACCGTGCTGGTATCAACAAATGTTTTTTCAAACAATTCAAGGTCGGTGGTGGTCATCAGCATCTGATCGCTGTTGGTCAAATATGTCAACACATCCTTGCGCCGCTGAACATCCAGTTCAGCCAGAATTTCATCCAGCAGAAGCACCGGCCAGGTGCCGGTTTTTTGCCGCATCCATGCCACTTCTGCCAGCTTCAGCGAGAGCAGCACCGTGCGCACCTGACCGCGTGAACCATAATTCCCCAGGTCTACCCCGTTACTCAGGAATCTCAGCTCATCCCGATGAGGGCCGATCGTGGTCATTCCGCGGGCAATCTCTTCACTGCGCAGCTCGGTCATCCTGCGCAGGAAGCCGGTTTGGATTTCATCCCGCGAATACCCGCTGCGGTCTGTCGGAATGGTGAAAGGCAAGGCAAACTGGTTCTCTGGTTTCGGCAGCGGGTCATAGGCCGGCAGGTAAACAAAGCGCAGCACCTCCTGCTCTCCGGTCAACAGGCGGTGAATATCGGCAGCGATCTGCTCCAATTCAAGGATGGCTTCAATGCGCGCCTTGATCAGGAATGCGCCATACTGGCTCACCAGTTCATCCCAATAGGCAAGCTGCTCACGGTCACCGCCGCGTTCAGACAGCAGTTTCAACAAGGCGTTGCGCTGGGTAATGGTCTGAGAATATTTACCCAGGGCCTGCGCATACCCGGAAATGACCTGGGTCAAGGCCATATTCAAATACCGTCGCCGTTGTTCCGGCCCATCCTCGAGAATTCTGGTCATTTGCGGCAGAAAGATGACCGCATTGAATTCCCCCACCGCCTGCTGGGCCGTGCGCCGCACCCCGTCCAACAGGATCTCTTTGCGCAGGCGTGTGCCGCCGTTGCCATTCGACTCAAGGATCAGGCGCACTTCCAGTTTGTGCTGCCGGCCTTCCCGCTCATAATCGGCCACCAGGCGGGACACGGCCGGCTGCTGATGCAGGGCCAGAAAATTGATCAACTGACGGTCACTCTGCGCATGGAAAGAGGTGAACGTCGCCAGATAATATATTGCCTCCAGCAGGCTGGTCTTTCCCTGGGCATTCTCGCCCACCAACAAAAGAATCCGCCGGGGCACGTCCATGTCCAGGCGGGTAAAAGCACGAAAATTCGTCAGCGACAAATGGGTAAGGAACATTACCCTGAAACAAACTCCTCTTCTTCTTGTGCTTCCGGCTGCCAGATACGCACGGCATGATCAGTGAACAAAACCCCGTTCAGGTGGTCGATCTCATGTTGAAAGATGCGCGCCAGCCAGCCATTGGCTTTGACCTTGATCGGCCGGCCATGCCGATTCAAGCCTTTAACCACAATCGAGGAATGACGTTCCACTTCGCCAACCAGTCCGGGGATGGAAAGGCAGCCCTCAATACCCATCTCCTGCTCCTCCGATTTGTCCACGATCTCGGGATTGACAACCGTATATAATCGCTGCGGTTTTTCCGGGTCTTCTTCATCGCCAAACTCAACCACGACCACTTTGCTGGAAATGCCCACCTGAGGGGCGGCCAAACCCACACCCGGTTCATCCCGCATGGTGTCGATCATATCGTCGATCAAAACCTGCAAGTCTTTGTCAAATTCACTCACTTTATGCGCTTTTCGGCGCAAGACTGGGTCAGGTACTTTAACAATTTCTCGAATTGCCATATCAAAATCCTCTCACAAATAAACCGATATTCGTCCCCTATTTTACCCTTAATTCTCTTCTTCAGGCAGTGGGTTCTCAAGATTATGCTGGTTTTCCTGCACCATCACATTATGATAGGCTTCAATCCAGTCTGCCAGGCGCGCCTGGTCGTCAAGGATCTCTGCCTGGCGGCGCTGGTAATCCCGTTTGGCCATGCGCTTAAAGATCTCTTGCTGCACTTCGGAAGGGTTGAAAACATAATCGAAGGTCAACTCGGAATCCCCCACCCGTATCTTGACTGTCCCAAAGTTCAGGAGCAAACCCAGCACACCCAAACGTGCAAATTCAATGCTCTGCACATTGCGAATAGGTGCGGCCCGTTTTTCTTCCCTGCCTAGCGGCTTTTTATTCACGTCTACCAGGTTTTCATCGGTAACAATATAAGCATCGTTGCGCCAGTCAAAATATTCATACACCCACCAGGTGCCAATGAAAACGCTGGCCAGAAGTGAAAATTGCAGCACTGAAAGGAATTTTAACCCTCCCAACTGACCCAGCAAAGCCAGCACCAGCAACAAGAACAGTCCCAGCAGGATCAGGCTGGGTATCCAGGCACGCGCCACCAGCCGTACCCAATGTGTGCGGTAAATGATCATCCCGCCTTCCTCATGGCGCAGTTTGAAAATATTCGCCAGGATATTTTGCAGTTTACCTGGTTCAATGATGGTCTTGACTGGCAGTTCCTCTTCAACTTGCACATCATCTGTTTCCATACCCAGCCGCTCGCGGATGATGGCTTCCACCCGGGTCAGTTTTTCAGCGCGCACATATCCGGCCTTGGCCCGGAACCACTCCCCTTCCAGCAAACCCAGCACCAGCTCCGGCTGCCGGATATCGGGCAGGATGATCGTGCCCGTATAGGTGCGCACCACCACATCCCCATATCCCAGCCAGCGTCCCAGTTGGGATGTATCTATGCTGACCGCCAGAATGGCATCCAGCGGGGCTTCCTGGCGACTGTCATAGATCATGATCACCCGTTCCTGGTAGACCACCCGCCGGTCTGTAATGATCGAATAATCATTGCCCCATTCAATGTAATTCAGGATCGCCCAAATAGTGAAACCTGCCACCGCAAATCCGGTTACGAAGAACGGCACGATCGTGTTAATCCTCAGATAGAACAGGATCAGGATCACCACCACCGCCGCAATGCCCGTCAGAGCCCAGGGAATAAACCGTAACACCAGGAAGGCCGGGTGACGGCGGGAGAGATAGTACACTGCTTCATCCACTTCCCGCCAGGCCAGAGGCACAGACAACAGGGACTGATAACTGTCATACAGGATCGCCAGCCCTTCCTCCAGCAAAGTGATATCCTTGTACAGCATCTCCAGATCGTTCAGGGAAATCTTCAACATCGATACGCCAGTCATGGCCTTGCCAGATGTTGAATAGCGGGCTTTTGCCTCAAGCGCATCCAGCCCAAGAAGATCGCCGGTTTTCAGAACCGCCAGCAATTCTTCCTTCTGCTCATCCTGGTTAAACCGGGTCAGGCTGACCTTGCCGCGCAGGATGATGAAAAGATGGTCAGCCGCCTCGCCTTCCTTGCAGATGAACTGGTTCTTCTCCAGATCAAATCTTTGCAGGCGCTCGCGCACAAGATCCAACTGTTCTTCCTTCAACAGCCGAAAAGGAAATATGGAATGTAAAACTTCCTTGACTTGCTCCAATTCAGATGGCATGTGTTAAGTATATCCCATTCAATTCATCCATGCATATCCACACAAAGAATAATCCAGAACATTCCCTTGCAAGATTTGTGCTAACCGGCTACCACCAGCCTCACAAAGACAAGGATACTGAAAACAAAAAAAACTGCGGCAGGGTATTGGCCTGCCGCAGTCTGCTGTCATTCGTCTTTTTTCTTTGGTTCGGTTTTTGTTTCTTTGTGTTTCGGCTTGCAGACACCCTTGGTAAATATGATTTCATTTTCCTTCAGGTCTACACAAACCGTATCCCCTTCGCTGAACTTGCCGGAAAGGATCTGCACAGACAGCGGACTTTCCACAAATTTTTGCAGCGCCCGGCGCAAAGGCCGCGCCCCAAAGTCGGAATCAAATCCCAACCTGGCCAGCCATTCGCGGGCTGCATCTGTCAATTCCACTTCCAGACCATGGTCCCGCAGGCGTTCCTGAATCTCGCGCATCTGTATAGCCACAATCTTGTCCATTTGCTCCAAACTGAGCGGCGAGAAGATGATCGTCTCATCGATTCGGTTCATGAATTCCGGCCGGAAGGTGTCCTTGAGCGCTTTCTCAATCTTCTTGTGCGCTTCGCGGTCTTCTTCGGAGCCGCCGCTGGATTGCAGAAATCCTAATGTGCCTCCCTTGCGCACAAATTCTGTGCCCAGGTTGCTGGTCATGATCAATACCGTGTTGCGGAAATCAACCACCCGCCCCTGTCCATCCGTCAGGCGGCCGTCATCGAGGATTTGCAGCAGCGAATTCCAGACCTCAGGGTGAGCCTTCTCAATCTCATCAAACAGCACAACCCGGTATGGCCGGCGGCGCACAGCTTCTGTAAGTTGACCGCCTTCTTCGTATCCGACATAACCGGGAGGAGCGCCAAACATGCGCGAAACTGCATGTTGTTCGCGGTATTCGCTCATATCCAGACGTACCAACGCATCCTGGTCACCAAACATGAACTCAGCCAATGCCTTGGCCAACTCTGTTTTGCCCACACCGGAGGGGCCAATGAAAATGAAAGAGCCGATCGGCCGGCGCGGGTCCTTGAAGCCCGAACGTGACCGTCTTATGGCGTCCGCAATGGCATGAATGGCTTCATCCTGCCCGATGATCTGCTCGTGCAGTTTGTCTTCCATCTTCAACAGGCGTTCAGCTTCAGATTCCATCATCTGGGTCACCGGAATACCTGTCCACTGGGCCACCACCTGGGCAATGTCATCCACATCCACCACTTCGTCCAGTTTGTGTTCTGCTTCCCAACGGTCGCGCAGCTCGTGGAATTCTTCTTCCTGGCGCGTGCGCTCGGTCTTCATTAACGCGGCTCTTTCGTAATCCCGTTCCACGCCGGCCTGCTCTTCTTCAGCAAGCAAACGTTCAATCTCGGTCTTCATTTGTTTCAGATCCGCCGGGAGGGAATATAAAGCTACACGCAGCTTGGCTGCCGCTTCATCCATCAGGTCAATCGCTTTGTCGGGCAGGCGGCGTTCGGTCACATATTGGGCCGAAAGCCGGGCTGCCGCAACCAGCGCCTGGTCAGAGAACCGCACCTTATGGTGCGCTTCATAGCGGTCACGCAGGCCCATCAGCATTTCGATCGTATCTTCCACCGATGGCTCTTCCACATACACCGGCGCAAAACGCCGTTCCAGTGCGGCATCCTTTTCAATATGTTTGTGATATTCATCCAGGGTAGTGGCGCCCACACATTGCAGCTCACCGCGCGCCAGGGCTGGCTTGAGCATATTGGATGCATCCAAAGCTCCCTGCGCAGCACCAGCCCCCACCACCGTGTGCAGTTCATCGATAAAGAGGATGATCTCGCCCTCGGATTTCTGTACTTCTTCCAGAGCCGCTTTGAGACGTTCCTCAAATTCACCCCTAAAACGGGAACCGGCAATCATTGCACCCAGATCAAGTGAAACCACTCGCCGTCCCATGAGGATCTCGGGAACGTCGTTGTTGGCGATCTTCTGTGCCAGCCCTTCCAGAATGGCTGTCTTGCCCACGCCGGCCTCACCGATCAGCACCGGGTTATTCTTCTTGCGCCGTGACAACACCTGGATCACGCGTAAAATTTCGCCATCCCGGCCAATGACCGGGTCCAGCTTGCCTTCTCTGGCTTGCTGGGTAAGATCGCGCGAATACTTGGAAAGGGTTTTGTAACGCTTTTCTGCCTGTGGATCAGTCACCCGCTGCCCGCCGCGCAGGTCCTGAATGGAATCAGAAACCCGTTCGCGGGTCAATCCCGCCCCTTCCAGCAGACGCGCCGAAGGCGTATTGCGTTCGGTCAGGATGGCCAGAAAAATATGTTCGGTCGAAATGAATTCATCGTTCAGCTTGCTGGCTTCCTGATTGGCAATATCCATCACCCGCTTAACCCGCGGGGTGATGAAGATCTGTCCTGCGCCGCCGCCAAAGATACTTGCTTTGGGGCTGGTTTTAAGGATATAGTCCAGCCGCTCGGCCAGCATTTCGGCATCCACATTCAACATATCCAGGATCTGAGGCACGGCGCCTTGCGGCTGTTCGATCAACGCCAGCAGGATATGTTCGGTATCGATCTGGTTATGCCCGTAGCGCTGGATAATTTCTGCGGCCCTTTGGGCCGCCTCCTGAGCACGCTCAGTAAATCTGTCAAAACGCATCATAAGCTTTTCCTGTCAATCATCCAGGTCTTGATGAACGCCACAACCGGCTTTCAGTCAAGGAACATTTTATTCCATGCTGGAATTATAGCATCCGGACGGGTTTTGATATTGCCTCTGCATATAAGAAACTTATCAGAGTTTCTACTGAACAAAGCCATTTCCAGAGTGTCTCACACGAAAGATTCACTCCCGGCCAATCAAGGGCAGCACATAACGCAGCACGTCTTCTTCTGTCTGCACCGGGCCAATGCCTTTGGCCAGCAGCCAGCGCTCCACATGTTCCACGCTCTCACCAGGAGCAGTCTGATGAACAGGCCCCAAACTTTCCAGTTCCAGGTTCACACCATCGGTGAAGGATTCCACGTTCACACCCAGGTCGGGATACATCCCATCACACACCGGCGGCGTCAGGAATTTCACGAATAAATGCTCGTTGCGGGCATAGGCCATCCAGCCATCTTCGATCAGCAGGCCAAACTTTTGCGGCTTGGATTGGAGCGGATCCTGGCGCAGCATGATGAAACGTTCCCCCCACGTCCAGCGCGGATCACGCATGTCAGTGTAAGCCCAAAGCGCCATCCGGCAGGTGGGCAGCAAATTTTCAGTGTGAGAACCGCGCGGCGGCAGCGGGAAAATGCCTGTCCCCCCGGGCGTCATCTGGGTCAATGCCCACAAGGCCAAAGGCACAGGCCACAAACCGCGGTTGTACATGCGATGGATCACCGTGACCTCATTCTGTTCAGCCGCCATAAAGACATCCAGTTCTTTTTGAATGCCCGTCGCACCCTCAATCTCCTGGGTGAAGCGCACCCCACCATTTTCCAGATCCTGCACGGCCACCGCACCGTTGTCAGGCACGTAGGTGCGCGTCAAGTCTTCCGGCGCATGCCACAATCTGTGCCCGCCATAAAAGCGATACTGACTTCCGCCGGTCTTGCCCACTTGATCAGGGAATTCCATGAATTCGTTTTCTGCGCCGATAAAGCCAAAGCGAATGATACGCGGGCCGACATCAGCTGTCACCAACAACTCCACTTCCTGATTACTGATACGCACACAATTCGACCAGCCTTTGTACTCAACCTTTTCCATGATGATCCTCACAATTGATTTGAATTTTCTCAACCGTACATATGTCATTGAAGGAGAGTGTTCTTCCCGACGAAGCAATATGCAAGCCGTTAAAGCCTTGAGTTCGCTTCAAAACAGGCGATTGCTTCCAAAAACCGCTCGCAATGACACCCTGTTTTCAAGATGTACGGTAAAGAATTTGAATTCATAAAGAATACCCAGGTTTGAAAACCGGGTAACCTGTATATATTATTATAGATTGGAATTCAGGAACAGGGGGAATATCGGTCAATGTTCAGACCGAAAGACAAGGCCAATGCCTCACGAGGCCAGGCCAAGCACCTGTTTGGCAGTTAATGAATCTGTGACCAGGTGGGTAATATACCCTCCTCGCAAAGCCCCCAATATGGGTTTGACCTTGCCGGAGCCACCCGCCACACCTACTCGCACTGGAATATGTAACAGTTCATCCACGCCAATCGTCACCGATCGTTTCGAAAAATCCTTGCCCACGATCTCGCCATTCAAATCAAAATGCAAGCCGCAGATACCCCCCACCGCCCCGCTGGCGATCAGCTCAGCAAGTTCCTCAATCGACATGTCTCCCGCCAGGTAAAAGCTGGCGAATTCAGGCTGTGGGCTGCCGATACCCAATAACGCCACATCGCACTGGCGAGCCATGCGCAGCGTTTCGTTAATGCTCTTGTTTTCCATTAAGGCTTTGACCGTTTCAAGGCTGTTCAAAAAGAACGGCGCGCTCAAATAATACCCTTCGCCGCCCAGATATTTTGCTGAGCGGCGCACCAATTCATAGCCGTTATACTCTCTGGTGCGTGAGCCCAACGCCCCAACCAACTGAACTACATTGACGCCCAGATCTTTGAGATCACTCAAACACTGGAGAGCATCGATGGTGGCGCTCACACTGGTGCCCCAAACCACTCCCATCAAACAACCCGGTTTTAATACTTGTGGCATGGCACTGGCTGCCAAAGAACCCAGCCGCGTCAAGTAACGCGGATCGTGTTGCGCAAGCTGCAAAAGTACCTGTGCCCCTTGCAGGTTAAATTTCTGCACAAGGGCATCTTCCATTTCTCCATCTCGTGAAACTGGCCGGTGAACAAAGATCTCCACCAGCCCTCTGCTGCGCGCCTCACCTAACATGCGCGAAACCATCGACCGCGTAACCCCCACGATCCTGGCGATCTCGGACTGGTTCAACCCTTCCAGATAATATAATTCACCCACAAAAGCCAGCAGGTCTTCCCGTTTACCAGATAATTTCACATTTTCCATGAGCGCTCTTCAGAAATACTTGTGGATATATCACGCAAGAATTTTACTTCACCTGACGGCACTGTTCAACCACCTGGGGCAAAATCTCAAGTAAACGATCAATTTCAGCGCGGGTTGTCGGGTAACCCAACGAAATTCGCAGGGTGGCATCCGCTTCTTCCGGTGACAATCCCATTGCCAGTAAAACATGTGATGGGGCAACGGTTTTAGCATTGCAGGCAGACCCCATGGATACAGCAATCCCTTGCTGGTCCAGGAAGAACAGCATCATCTCACCATCAGAGTCAAAGAAAGTAACCGAGATAACATGCGGGCTGACCCTGTCTGCTGCGCCATTCACCTGGAAATGATCCGCGCGACTG
This sequence comes from Anaerolineales bacterium, assembly GCA_020060485.1. The sequence continues at coordinate 92,309 of JAGVAB010000141.1, read as the reverse complement.
GACAATTCGTCCAGAAAATACTTGCGCAGTGCCAGTAGCCGTTCATGCTCTGTTTTCAGTTTTGCTTCGCATAAAACGACAGCGGCCCCCAAACCAACAATACCAGGCATATTCTCTGTGCCTGCCCGGTATTCATTCTCTTGCGGGCCGCCCACCAACAAGGGTTTCAGTGGTGTGCCTTGGCGAATATAAAGCGCTCCCACCCCTTTGGGCCCATACATTTTGTGCCCCGAAAGCGAAAGCAAGTCAACACCCAGATCATCCACCGAAACCGGCAGCAAACCCAGGCCCTGCACCGCATCCGTATGGAACAAAATGCCAGACGACCTGGCGATTGCACCAATTTCCCGAATGGGCTGAATGGTGCCAACCTCGTTATTGACCATCATCAACGAGATCAAACGGGTATCGGGTTGGATGGCGTTTGCCACATCGTCCGCAGCCACCAGGCCCTCTTTGCCCACCGGCAGATACGTCACCCGCCAGCCCATCTCCTCCAGGCGTTGAGCCGCGTGCAGCACGGCATGATGTTCAATACTGCTGGTGATCAAATGAGCATCCTTGCCCTCGAAACCCGCAGCCACGCCAAACAATGCCAGGTTGTCTGCTTCTGTGGCCCCGCTGGTAAAGATGATCTCCTGTGGTTCAGCACCAATGCGGTTGGCAACCTGTGTTCTGGCTGTGTTCAGCGTGGCCTTTGCCTGACGGCCAAAGCCATGCAGACTCGAAGGATTGCCGAATCCCGATTCCAGAACGGGCAGCATGGCCGCAGCTACTTCAGGAGCTACGGGGGTTGTTGCGCAATAATCCAGATAGATCGTTGGCTGTTTGTCTGCGCTAAACATGGTTACACCCTGGCAGGATATTTCGCGGCGACTGTCGTTAGTATTTTCTTGAGCGTTTCTGGATGATTAAGATCCATCAAAAGCGGCTTGATATAGATGATGGGCACTTCCCCTTCATCCTCCGGGTAAGCAGGCAAAAGCTGCAAAACCAGATCCACAGCGGGGGGCATGGTAAATGACTCCCATACGCTTTGTGAGGTCACCTTACACTCATATCCGGCCTGGCTCAGCACCTCGTACAAATGATCGGCAACCACGTTCATCTTGCCCCCGCAAAAACCACCAATGATGCGAACTTGAAATCTATTCATGACCAAACTACCTTTTGTGATGATGAAACTAAAAAATTTTCGTACAAAACGATCACAGGTTGGGCGATTCCCTGCCGCACGTCTGCGGCAGGGAATCTGAAGGATAGGGATGGGTTTATATAGAGAACCCGAACAGTTTCAGAATATTCAGGATGACAAAGCCCAATGGGTCGCCGCCCATGTCAAAACTGCCGAGCATGGCACCGGCATCGATCTCGGCAGTGAACTGGCCCATCTTGGCATATGCCGCAGTCTGAATGGGAGCTACCATGCTGGCAAAGTACAACACCGGGATCATATAGATCGCCATGATGATGACGGTCTTGATCACGTTGCCCTTGGTGTAAGGAACCACCGAGCCGACCCAGAAGGGAATTACCGCCAGGCTGGCAATAGGCAGCAGTTTGTTGCCCGGCAGAATGGCGGCCAGCAGGACAGCCAGCGGGAAGAGGATCACCGTCGATGCCATCACAGACGGGTGGCCCAGGGTTACTGCGCAATCCACGGCAACATAGATCTCGCGATCCTTGAAGTGTTCGCGCATGTACTGAACAATGGACTGGGTGATCGGAATCAAACCTTCCGAGATCAGGGAAACCATGCGGGGCAGCACCACGATCATCGTCGCCACCTGCATGCCCAGGCCCAGAATGCCCTGAACATTGTAGCCAGCCGCAATACCGATCAGGATACCCAAAAGAACACCCAGAATGGCTGGTTCGCCCAACAGGCCGAATTTCTTGCGAATGCCTTCAGGAGAAGCATCCCAGTCCCGCAGACCAGGAATGGCATCCAGTATCTTCACAAAGTATTTGCCAAACAGGCCTGCCTGAGCTGTCGTCCCGCAGGGAACGCTGATGCCTGGCATTTCATGGAATTCCTGAATATCCTTGGCCATGTTGTCAGCGATCAAGCCGCCGATGATCAAATAAACCACACCGGCGACAACACCCCAGAACACGCTGCCGGTCAATGCCCAGGCAAAGCCTGCCAGAGCCGAACCATGCCAATAGCTCCAGATATCAACCCACAGGGTTTTTGTCAGGCGCAGGGCAATCATAATACCATTGATGACCAGAGTGGCCAGCAAAACACCTGCCACACCAGGCCAGCCCCAGGCGATACCCGCATCTGCCCAGTTGACATCCACCAGGGTCAGGGAAAGGCCCATGTTGGTTGCCATGGCAGAAACCGCCGGCTGCAAGGCCGAGATGATCAGATTGACCACCAAAAACAAACCGGCAAGACCGATGCCGGTCACGATAGCGCCGCGCACTGTTTTCTTGATATCCACCCGGAACGCCAAACCGAGGATGATCAAAACAATGGGCACAATCACTGTGGATCCCAATCCCAGGAACCATGCTACTGCTGATGAAATGAACTCCATTAGATTATCTCCTTCTTTCTTTATGGCTGATTATTGGTTGTCACTTTGTTTCAACAGTTCCACGATGTGGTCAAGCAGCGCTTTTTGCTCATCGCGCGTCCCGATCAGGAAAGGCAAGCCTTTCACCACCGGGCATTTGAACTCGCGATAGACTTTCATCATTGAGACCATGATGTCCATTTGATCTTCATACTTTTCGATATCGGCCATCAGCACACGCTTGACAAGCACATCCGACATTCCTTCCGCTGCCAACCGCTCGCGGATCATGTCTTCACCTAGAGTGGAAGTATTGATCCCAGCTCCACAAGCCACAACAATTAACTTACCCATTTTCTATCCTCCTCGAAACAATCACTGATACTCCCTAACCAAAAAATGATGCAAAATTCAATCTTGTCCTGCCTCCTTTCAGCCGCCAAATCTCTGCGGCCTCCTAATCAGCTTGTTCCAATGCAGCCTTGAACCAGGCGACAATGGCATCTGTCTGGGTCAGCGCTTTTAGTTCCACAAGCTTCTCAGGATCACCAAATAAAGTCGCCAATCTTCGCAATGCTTTTACCTGTTCCTCCGGGCTGCCGTTGGCGATCATGAAGACCATTTCCACCGGCAGTTCTTCTTCAGGTTCCACCATATTGCGAAACATCACCGGATCTTTCAAAGATGCGTATGCCAAAGCAGAGGTGATCACATCATCCGCATCTGCATGAGGAATGGCAATGCAAATCGGTTTGGATGGCAGTCCGGTGGGATGCACCATCTCCCTCGCCACAGAAGCCTCACCATAGCTTGAGCCGACATATCCTGCTTTGCGCAGCATTTCCGCCAGTTCAAGGATCACTTCAGTGCAATCTTGTGCAGTCATATCCAATGCTACGATGGATTCTTCAATTTTCATTAAGACCTGCTCCTCTTTTTCAGCCTTTGCCCTGGCCATAGCGATGGTGATAATACTCAAACGAACTGACTGCTTCCTCAGCAGAGAAAACCTCTGGAGTCCCCAAAACTTTGGCCATCACATAGATCTGGGCCGATTCTTCCAATGTCACCGCCCGTTCAAGCGCGTCTGCAATGGTTTTCCCAATAGTGATAGGGCCATGCCGGCCCAGCAAAACTGCAAAGCCATCCCCCAGAGCTTCCAATGGTGCGCTGAGAAATTCCGGGGCTTCGACATGATAATATTTCGACACCCGCACCGGCTGCCCAAACCAGTCTGCCATGGTCTCTGTAACCACCGGTACCGGCTGATTGGCTACAGAAAAAGATGTGGCATACGGAGAATGGGTATGCACCACGGCATGCATATCCGGCCGCTCCTTCAAAATCTTCACCCACAGATTCAGCGCCACCGAGGGACGCAGATTCCCCTCAATCAGATTCAACCCGGCGTCGGTTACCACCATATCGGCCGGGGTCAGATTCTCATACGGCATACCGCTGGGCGTGACCACAATCGCCCCGCTTTCCGCATCGCGTGCGCAAACGGTTCCACCTGCCATCCACACCAGGCCGAATTTCTTCAAGCTCCGCGCCGCTTCCAGCACTTCTTCGCGCAAACTTTCCAGTATCATGATCCAATCCTGTTCCTGTGTATTAACCTATAAAGGGTATTTTCCCAATTCCTTGCCCGCTTCAAAGAACAACAACATATTTTCCAGCGGGATATCATTGCCAAAATTGTGCGCCGGAGCCAGAATGTATCCGCCGCCTTCACCCATCTCCTCGATCCGTCTGCGGATTTCTGTCCTGATCTCTGCTTCAGTGCCGGTGGTCAATACCTGCTTGACATCCACCCCGCCCATAAAGGTCAGATCATTGCCAAATTCTGCTTTCAATTCTTTCGGGTCCATGCCAGGCAGGTGCGCTTCGATGGGATTGAGCACTTCAAAGCCGGCATCGATGATATCCGGGATGAATTTACGAATGGCGCCATCACAATGCAGCATCACTTTCGCCTGGGGCGCATGCCGCTTGATCAGCTCAATCGTTTTCTTGTGGCGCGGTTTGATGATCTTTGCATAAATTTGCGGCGAGAACATGGGGCCGTTATTGGTACCCAGGTCTTCCGCCAATTCCACCATTTCAATATAAGGCCCGACCACACCCAGAAAGGCGTCATAAAAACCATCCAGCACTTCACTCAGCTTGCCAATCAAATAATCAAACATCTTTTTATCGAGTGCGGTCAGCAGCAGGGCATTTTCCATGCCCACCATCCAGCGGGAAAACTCCCAAACATTGCCATACACAGGCCGGTGGGCAACGATGGCATAGGGTGTATTGTTGTACAGGTGTTCAACTTCTTCTTTCAAACCCTCCAGCCGGGCTGGATCATACGGATCAGGCCAGGGAAATTTTTCAATGCTCTCAATGCTCAAATCGCCGGCCAGCGGCGCCCCGCCCAGGTTGTAATATCCTGAAACAAGTTCATGGGTCAATCCCCATTCATCTACAAAAGGCTGGAAATCCCCTGTCATTGAATTCGGGATATAGCTATGTGGTGGACGAATGTGGATGAAACGCATATCCGTACCCAAACAATCCAGCAATGGGTTGTAATCGGGGGTGGTGTAGAAACCAACCAATGTGCGCCTCGGAATTTCCTGAAACCCGAAATGGTCGCGCAGCAATGCAAAACGCTCCTCGGTCAGGTGGTTGGCCGACCCGCCTAATGAGATCGGCACCCGGTCAGGTTCTTTGTGGTTCAGGACTGCTTTGACTCTTTCGCGTGGGGTTAATTCCATGAATAACAACCTCCTGTTTTCACCAGTCATTAACAAATTTCAACAGCCGCATACCCGCAGGGATGCATACCATAATTGCTTTTCATCAATTGTCGTTTACCGGTAATGATATTCTTGTCGCTAATGCGCCGCCTTTGCTCAAGGACGGATCACCAACTTAATCGCAGTTCCGGCGATCATCTGCTGAAACGCATCTTCAATCTCTTCAAGTGGATATTCTCCACTGATCAATGGTCCTGGGTCAACTTCTCCAGATACCAGCAAGCGATAGGCTTCCTGTGCATCCTGCAAGGTGCCGCCATGCACGCCGATCAAGGTGATCTCTCCATAGTGGATCATGGCTGCGTCCAGTTGCACAGTTGTTCCGGCGGGCAAACCGCCAAACCATAACACCCGTCCGCCCTTGCGCACCATGTGTACTGCGCTTTCCCAGGCTTCCTTCGTTCCAGCGCATTCGATGACCACGTCTGCGCCTCTGCCAAATGTCAACTCCAACACCCGCTCCAGGGCTGGTTCATGTCTGGCGTTGATCACCTCGCTGGCACCCAGTTGGGCAAAAGTCTCCAGCCGCGAGTCACTGTGACCAATTCCCATGACCTTCGCCGCTCCAGCCAGCTGCGCCATCTGCAAATGCAGCAGGCTGATCGCTCCCCCCGCGCCAATGATGGCCACCTTCTCGCCTGGCTGGATCGCTATCCTGCGCTGTCCATGCACCACAGAAACCAGCGGCTCCAGCAAAGCAGCGTGGGCATACGAGAGATCATCTGGCAGGAGAAAGGTATTGGATCGCACAATCGAAGCCGGAATGATCATGTATTCGGCAAATGCCCCAAAATTGTAATGCAGTGCTTCACATAGATTGTCCTGCCCTTTCAGGCAATAGAAACAAAGTCCGCAAGGCGCAAAAACATTGGCCGTTATCCGCATACCCGGTTTGAAATTGTCAACATCCTCGCCGACTGCCGCCACATCGCCGGCAAATTCATGTCCAAAGAGAAAAGGGGGTGGAAATTTAGGGTGCCCGCGACGGTAGGTCTTCAAATCAGTCCCGCAGGTCGTGGCCGTTACCACTTTGACCAACAGTTCCCCGGCCTGCGGTGCCGGAATGGGAACTTGCCGCAATTCCAGCTTCTCAGGACCAAGATAGAAAATGCCTCGCATCATTCCGGGAAGGGTCATGTTTTTGTGTTCATCCACATCAGCAAATCAGAGCTGTTTTTCACAATAGTGAATTATATAGGGGATATTTATCACTAATGTGCATTGTAGCATATTCAATATGCAGAGTCAATACATTGATGAATTAATTCACAAGTATTTTCTCACCTATGTGAAAGACGAAAGACCACCCGCCTGGATGGTCTTTCGTCTTTGGGCAACTTTGGTCTAGTACTGTGTCAAATTTGTTCTGAAATTATACAAAGTTGGTTTTGCAAAGTGAACCTTTTATGTTTGACACAACATTAGGGCAGTTTTTTGATGCGGATTTCTCCGCTGACGGTCTTGATGGCCAGGTTTCCATCCGCCGTTGTTCCGGCTGTGCCAGCACAACCGTCCACTGTCTGTTGCAGGCCGGCAATCATGCAGGCTACATCTCCGCTGGCAGTCCAGGCTTTCACCCGCATCCCCAGCGGCTCCAGCACCGTGACATTCACCGGACCATGATCGGTTTCCAAAAAAACATCATCGCCTTCCAGTATCGATCCTGTAAAATCTATTGTGCCCATAATCGTGGCAGAGGACACCTTGCCATGCAAGTTGACAAGCTGCAGGAGTCCATGTTCCCCCAGCACCCGCACATCCCCCTGGCAGTCCTCAGCCAACACATCACCCCGGCCAGATTTCAGCAGAATATCCCCTCTCAATCTTTGTGCAGTCACCTTACCCGCCACAGACATCACTTTCACCTGGCCAGCGATATCTTCCATGGTCACATCGGCAGCATAAGATGTGATCTCAAGCGCCACTCCAACGGGGATGCGAATTTTCAATTCTGTTTGTATTGAGCGGGATATGCCGCCCTGGCTTTCCACCACGAGCTCAATTCCGTCAGGCCGCTCTTCCAGGCGAATGCCTTCCGGCGTCAGACCGGAAATCTCGACCACCCCTGATTCTCCTGCACTGATATGCACACTGCCGGAACGGATATTCAGGGAAAGCGTCTTGCCGCTTTCCAGTTCCATTGTCTGCTGGACAGATTGAGGTGCAGCTTGCTTCCCGGTGCAGCCAGTGACAAATACAAGCGTCAAGAAAATAATCATGCTCAACAATGATTCGACCGTTTTCAAAACAAACCTCTCAAATACTGATTCCCGGTGCAGGCTTCGGTGTCGCCAGAATCGTACCACACATGCACAATCCGGGTAAAATAGGGTTGTGACCGCGATTTCCCTCCAGTTTAGTTCCCATATTCGCCGCCTGGATGTACAGCGCGACCTTCTGGAAACAGCCGACTTGATCGAGCTGTGCTTTGGCAGCCAAATGGATCCAGACGGACATGCCTACTTGCGCAATATCCGCCGTGCGGCGCGCAGCAACGATCACCTGCGCTGGCTGCCGGGCCCCAACGAACAGGCCACCTACCCCTTGTTTGGCTATGTGTGGGAGGAAGACCAGCGCCTCATTGGGAATGTCAGCCTCATCCCCATTCTCCATGCCAACTCCTGGCGCTATCTGATCGCCAATGTGGCCGTTCACCCCGACTACCGCGGCCGGGGCATTGGCCATGAACTAACCCGCCGCGCCTTGCACCATATTCGGGAACAGGGTGTCAAACTAGCCTGCTTGCAGGTGCGCGACTCAGCACCAGTCGCGTATCACCTGTACCTTTCGCAGGGCTTTCAGGAACGCGCCCGGCGTACCACCTGGGTTTGCGACCCTTTAAAGGTTATTCCCAAAATACAACCCGATGGCGGCCTTAAGATCCTCCCCCGTCCGGCACACAACTGGAGTAGCCAGGCGGAGTGGCTGCAAACCTTGTATCCGCCTGAAGTGAACTGGAATCTGCTTTACAACCAGCACCGCCTTGGTCCCGGCCTTTGGCAAAAATTTGTCAATCTGGCCACCGGCGCACTTGTGCGCCATTGGGCAGCGTTCCGTCAGGGCAGCCTGCAAGGCATACTTTCCTGGGAACCCACCCATCTTTATGCAGACAATTTATGGCTGGCCGTACCCCTTGGTCAGGAAGATGATGATGCTGTTCTGGCACTACTGACCACGGCCAGGGAAGAACTCAGCACCATCCGGCCATTATCTGTAAATCTCCCGGTTGGTGTGGCCGCTCCTGCTCTGGAGAATGCCGGCTTTATTCAGCAAAATACCCTGATCTGGATGGAAAAATACGTGTGAGACGCGACTGGTGCGATCAATTTCCGTAGATTAAAATAGCAAGGAGTATTCGATAATACTCCGGAAAGGAAACCCATGAAGAAATTTATCCTCAGGTTGGTCATTGACGCAGTTGCCCTGTATGCTGCTGTAGCCTTGATCAACGGTATCGTTCCCCAGAATCCAAACTGGTTATCATTTCTCTGGCTGGCGCTCATCTTTGGCCTGGTCAATGCCATTCTCAAACCCATTCTGGTCGTTGCTGGCTGTCCCTTTATCATCCTGACACTGGGTCTGGGCAGTTTGCTGATCAATACCCTGCTGTTCTACCTGGCAGGGGAGATCGGCGCCCGCTTTGGCGTCGGGTTCACTGTGGCTGGTTTCTGGCCCGCATTTTTCGGAGCTTTGGTGGTCAGCGTGGTGAGCTTCTTCCTGGGCGCTTTCATCAAGGACGATGACAAGCGCAAACACAAGCGCGACTGAAGCAAGATTAGTACAGCAGTATCCATGGTGCAGCAAACCGGCACTCAACTCCGCAAGGGGGCACACTTGCCCTGGAGGCGGTGCCAGGGAGTACACGCTCAGTGAACAATTTGGTTAGAAAAAGTCCTTGCCGGTTTGGCAAGGACTTTTTTGTATACGTGTGGAAAACACATCAAGGCAGGGTGTACCGCAGCAAACGATTGTTGCCCGCGTCACTCACCCACACCCTGCCATCGCTGGCCACGGCAACCCCGGAAGCCAGTCCAAAGCCATCCGGAGCAACACTGTAGGTACCCCAAGAGCGGAGATACTGGCCCTCATTGTTGAATTCAATCACCCGGTAACCTTCTGGATCGGTTACATACACATTCCCATTGGCACTGACAGCCAGATAGGGTTTGTTCTCCAGGGATTGCCCATACCAGCCAGCAATCTCAAAACTCATCACCGCCCGGTAGACCAGCCGATCTGTAACGATTGGGTCTGGTGCAAAGACCTGCACCCGCTGGTTCCAGGTATCTGCCACAAACACTTTGCCATCCGGCCCAACGGCGATGCCCACCGGCTCATCCAGGAATCCAAGTTCGAACCCGGCGCCCCCAAACTGGGAGAGATAGGTGCCGTTCGCATCAAAGACCAGCACCCGCTTGTTGCCGGTATCAGTGATATACACCCGGCCTTCGCCATCCACTGCCACATCCCGCGGTCCCCAGTAAGTGAGTTCGCTTTCTGCCTGTCCAAATTTACCCCAGGTGGTCACGAAATTTCCATCTGCGGTAAATTTTTGAATACGGTGATTCCAGGTATCAGCCACATACACAGACCCGTCTGGCGCCACCGCCACCCCCCAGGGCTCATTGAACATTCCACCCGGTGCATTTCCCGAAGAGTTGTCTGCAAACCCTCCCCAGCTATTAAGCAAGCTGCCATTGGCAGCATAATGTGCAATGCGGTGATTACGGGAATCAGCTACATACAGGGATCCATCGGGAGCAACCGCCATGCCGCGCGGCGCCTGTAAGGCATCTGCATTGCCTGCCAGACCCTGAATATTAAAATCGGAGGCCAGGTCGAAATAACCAGCTTCATACGGGTCTGTTTCAAGCTCCAGGCTGGCAACAGGCGCAGCCCCGTATTCCCAGATCTGAGCAGCGACATCCTTGCGCACATAGAATTTCATGCGGCTGCCAGGCTGCCAGTTCTCCAGAGTCAGATCGTTTCTACCTTTGATCTGCGCATAGCGTGTGTAATCGCGGTTCAACCAGATTTGAAAAACAGCTTCTCTTAAGCTGGGGTCCCTCAGAAATTGTCCAATACGTTCCCAGGTCAAACCAAAATAGTCCTGCATGGGCCACCACAAGCGCATGTAATCAAAAGCGATGTAGTTGTTCTTGACGATCGGTTCCAGTTTGGATGAGGTGGACTCACCGGCAATGATCAGCGGCGCATCCTGCAATTCACGCGTCGGGTTTTCCTGATACCACATCTTGTTGGGATAATTGCGGAAATACCACCAATAGGGATACAGGGCATCGTTATCATACGCCACCTGAATATCCAAACCACCCGTCGTCCTGCGGGAAATCTCCTCCACCTGAGCCAGCACCTGTTTAGGGCCGCTGGCAGCGTGGGCATATACCAGAAACTCCTTGGCATTATCATAATTGATGAAATTCGCCCGATAAGAGGTGCGGATTGTCAATACCGTCAGCAGAGCAAAAAAGACCAGTCCGGCAAAACTGCTGCCCTGGGCAAAGAGGTCTGTCTGCACCATCACATAAATGAATTGCGCCAGAACCACCAGAACCGCCAGGCCTGCAAAGACCAAAGCCAGCGAGTCAACAAACACCGCTCCCAGGATCAGGCCCAGCAGCACAACCCCAAATGCAGCCACTTCCACCTGATTGATGCGGCTGCGATCACCTTCTTTCAACACCAGATAGACGATCCCGCCGCTGCTGGCCAAAAATCCAAACAAAGCCATCAGGAAGGTAGCAGTGTTCTCCAAATCAAACTGGGTGTTGCCGCGGAATGGTGGCTGGGTGCCCAACAAACTACCGGCAGCCATCAGGAGACTGACAATCATCACCGGCAGCAAAGCCAGGGCGATCAAACCGTGTGTGGTGGCAACTTTCTTCCAGGGCGTCCTGTCCACCAGATAACCCAGACCCCAGGCTGAGGTCAGCAGCAGAGGCAGTGCAATGTGTACTGTTAACCAGGGCATGCGCTCACCAGCCACGCTGTAGGCAATCAGGCTGATCACCGACCAGAAAACCAGCAAAGCCAGGGTCGGGATTTTGGTCTGCCGTTCATCGTTCTCGCCCAGAGGAACGCCTTCCCTGGCCTCGATGCTGGCCGGGGAGTCGCCTGCATAAGTGGCAAATCTGCCATAGCGGATGCCGAAATACACTGCCAGCACAGCCCCTGCCAGGGCCAAAAATTCATACACTGGTATCTGGATCAGAGCATAATAATACAAAGGCTGGCTGCCGCGTTCCACCGCTTGCTGTGAAAGCCAATAGCCAAGAGACCCCACCATGCCGGTGAAAAAGCCCATCCCGTGTGTGAAAAACGTAGTGTAAAACACGGTGAAAGCCCCATAGAACAAAGCAAAGTTCTGCAGCCAAACCCGCGGCTTCCACCATAAGCCCACCCCGGCCGCAATGGCTGTGAACAACACCAGAAAAACGCCAGTGCGCAGCAAGCCGCTCGCCGAATAATCCAGCGGATTCCAGCCTACCATCTTGACCGGGAAAGCCGCCAGCAGGGGCAGCACCAGGGTGCCCTGCAGAATCAGCAGGTCAAAGGAACGCTGCTGGCGGATCTCTTGCCAGCCCAGGCCGCGCACCAGCATCAAGATCGCCAGAAACACCGCGATCAAAGCCAGTCCCAGGCAGCCAATGGCCACCAGTTCCGTCCAGTGTGTCGGTGTAACAACAGTTCCCAATTCTCCGGAAGTTGCTGCGGGAACAATATCCGGCAGCGATGCATGCCAGGCTGCAAAGCCGATCGCCAAACCAACCAGGGATAGCGCCAAAACCATCAATAAAAGGAAGCGGTTTCGCATGGCAACATTTTCCCATTTGACGCGGGCCAGTTCCTCCAGCACCAAAACAGCCAGGAAGATCAGCAGTGAAGCTGAATAGATGTATGCAGTTTCTTTGGAAATGTAGTTGAGAGTGGTCGCAGCAGTTAACAGCAAGAGAGCTGATTTTTCTCCCTTGTCCAGGTAACGCAGCACAGCATACAACATCACCACACCCAACAATTCAATCAAACCTTCATTGCGGGTGTAACGACCATAAAAGAGCATATAGGGCGAGATCATGAACAAGAAACCGCCGATCAAAGCTCCTGTACGCCCCAGATATCGGCGATAGGCAAACAGAATGAAAGCCACAGCCGCAACACTGAACAGGGCGGCCGGGACACGGGCGGTAAAATCATTATCGCCAAACATGAAATAGGAAAGGGCGATCAAGTGAAATTGCAATGGACCGTGGGTCACGGGATCATGGCGGTAACCGTTGCCGCGGAAGAGTTCCCACGACGGCACCACATGGTTGACCTCGTCATGGCTCATCACCCGTGCATCCAGCATATAGAACCGGCTGAATACAGTCATCACCAGCACCAGAATGATCAGCAGGGTTTCCACGTTCCAGCGTGGCAGCAAAGAAGCAAGCGGACGGTCAAGCCAAGCGGCAGAGGTTTCTTGTTCTGATTTCATAGCACCTGAACTCACTTTTGAGATGGATTACAACGGCAGACAGTTACTCGACTTTAAACGGGAAGTACACTTCATAGATAAATGCGCCTGACGGGCTTTTGAAAAACCAGGTGGTCTTGTAAGAGCCTGGCGCCTGTGGCGCGGTTGCTGCAACAATGAATTCACCCTTTTCCCCAGGCGGCACTGTCAGTTTCTTGCCACCGTCCGGGTCATGAGATACCGAAGTTGTGCTCGAAACCTGGGTACCGCCGCTCCATATCAGTTTGTATTCCTGTGTCCAGGAGGTGGAACCGGTATTCAACAGACCGAAAGCCAATTGAAAATTTTCTCCCGGTGTAAACACCTTACCGTCAGGCGGTGAATTATACGCCCAGGTGGCGCCATCACCTCCCACCCTGATCTGGGTGGCCGTGGGAGCCGGGGTGTTGGTTTGCTGTAATGCCAGGGGGGTCAAGGTGGGCACTACCAACTCAACTGTGGCAGTCGGCGGCAACGGGGTGGCACTCGGCTCAGGGGTCTGGGTCGCAGGCGGCTGCGCAGCCTGGGTCAGGGTCAACTGCGCCGAGACGGTCTCCGCCGCCTGGGTGTACACCAGATTGGGGTCTTCCTTGGGCTTGGCAGGTGCACAAGCCGCCAGGGAAAGTACTGCAATCAAAACGATCAAACCAGCGAGAATCCTGGTTCTTTTTTCAAATTTGGTAAACATCATAACCTCCTGTCTCATCTCTCGAGACCACATCATTATACCCTACACCACAACTCGGGGAACGCGTCCACTGATTGTCGAGGTTACATCAGCATAGGAAATGCGCCAGCGTTTGGAGATATCTTCGATCCAGATCGCTTCATCGCCCTGCCGGCCGATCAGCACAACTTCTTCGCCTACCGGCAGCGGCTCAGTCAAACGCACCATGCACATATCCGTACACACCGTCCCCACAACTGGCGTCCGTTTGCCGCGGATCAATACCTCGTTGCCCGGCACACGCCGGAATCCATCCCCGTAACCCACCGGTAATACTCCCACCCATTCATCTGATGCTGCCCGGTAGGTCTGTCCATAACCTACGCCCCAGCCTGCGGGTAATTGGCGGCAAGAAGCCAACTGCGCTTTCCAGCTCAGCGTGCGTTGCAGCTCATCGGGGGCTGGGCAGTAATAAAATGGGTTTACGCCCAACAAAATGGACCCGCCGCGCACCAGATTAAAACGCGACTGCGGCTGCGACAGCAAAGAGGCTGAATTGGAGCAGTGCACCCACTCGGGGAAGATGCCCGCCGCGTTCAACCCTGCCAGTGCTGATGAAAAGCGCTGCAATTGAAGCGGGGTCAGGGGATCGTTGGCCTCATCCTCCACCATCGATAAATGGCTATACGCACCACGAATCGTGATACCGCCCAGGGATCGTACATAGTCTGCCAGTGCGACAGCGTCTTCTGCCATCACCCCCAGCCGCCCCATACCGGTATCGATCTTCAAATGCACCTGCAAATCCCGCCCGGCAGCCGCAGCACGGCCGGCGTAAATTTCGGCAATCTCAGCCCCATACAAGGTCAGGGTGATCTGCTGATCCAGGGCCGCATCCACCTCACTGGCGGTAGCCATACCCAGCACCAGAATGGGCGCCGTGATCCCGGCCGCCCGCAAGGCGAATGCCTCACCGCAGCGCGCCACGGCCAGCCAGCTTGCACCTGCTTTGAGCGCAGTGCGCGCCACGTCCTCCGCCCCAAATCCATAGGCATTGGTCTTGACCACCGCCATTAATGGCACCTTGCTCACTTCAAGCACATACCGCGTATTATGCGCAATTGCCGAATGATCCACCTCAAGCCAGGTGGGATGCATGGATAGACTCATAATCCTCCAAAAATGACCAGGTTATTGCCGGGGTTTCGATTGCCTGGGTTTCGCAGATGATGTAAACTTGTCTTGTGTCTGCCCGTTGCTTTCACCCGGATAATGATCTTGTGTTCAACCCCAGGTCAGACATAGTTATCAAAATCCCATCCGATCCAGGAGACAGGCATGGAAACCAAAGCAGGTGCCCAAATCAGCAAGAAAGCATTTTTTCAATCCGTTTACATTCTAGCATTCCTCATGCTCATTGCAGGCATTCTAACCCGAACCATTCCCGCTGGTCAATATCAAAGAACAATCACTGAAGGCCGCCAAATGATCGAACCTGGCAGCTTTGCCTACACCCCCCGGCCGGATTATCCCGTCTGGCGCTGGCTGACCGCACCCTTCGAAGCCCTGGCCGGGCCGGACGGTCTGGTATTGATCGTCATCATCGTCTTCATCGTTCTGGTAGGTGCTTCCTTCGCAGTGCTTGAAAAAAGCGGCATCCTGCATGCCGCCCTGTCGGCGATCGTGAAAAAATTCGGCGGCAAAAAATATTTACTGCTGATGATGATCTCCCTCTTTTTCATGTTGATGGGCGCTTTCTTTGGCATCTTTGAGGAAATCGTGCCCCTGGTACCATTGATGATTGCCCTGGCCTATTACCTCGGCTGGGATGCCCTTATCGGCCTGGGGATGAGCATCCTGGCAACCAACATGGGCTTCTCGGCTGCCCTCACCAACCCCTTCACCATCGGCGTTGCCCAAAAACTGGCGGGGTTGCCGCCTTTCTCCGGTTTCGCCTTTCGCATTCCGATCTTTATCACCATTTATGCCGTGCTGGTCATCTTCCTGCTCAGATACGCGAAGCGCATTGACCGCCAGCCTGAATCCTCGCTGATCTTCGACAGCGATCAGGCCGAACGGGTCAAATACCGCCAGCTTGACCTGGACACCCTGCGGACAGACCAGGACAAACTGACCGGGGCGACCATCTGGTTTTTGTGTTTTGTGATCCTGATTGTTTTCACCCTGGTGGGCAGTTCCTTCATTTCCTTTCTGACGGACTATGCCCTGCCTTTGGTGGGTGTCCTTTTCTTCCTGGGCGGGTTGGGCGCCGGCATCCTGGCCGGAACGCGCGGCCAAGCCCTGCGCCGCGCCCTGCTGGAAGGCATCGGCGGCGTTGCCCCTGCGGTTCCACTGATCATGATGGCTGGCAGTATCAAACACATTGTTACCACCGGCGGCGTCATGGACACCATCCTGAACAGCGCCTCGCAGCCCCTGGCCGGCGCCAGCCCGCTGTTGGCAGTACTCATCATTTACCTATTGGCGCTTTTCATCGAACTCTTCATCGGCTCGGCCGGGGCCAAGGCAGTCTTGATGATGCCCATCCTCCTGCCACTGGCTGATCTGGTGGGCGTTACCCGCCAGGTAACCGTGCTGGCCTATTGTTTTGGAGACGGATTTTCCAACATGGCCTACCCCACCAACCCGGTGCTGCTCATCGCCCTGGGACTAGCCGCCATCAGCTATGGCAAATGGATGCGCTGGACCCTCAGGCTATGGGCGGTGGTCATCCCAATTTCCATTTTCTTTCTCTGGTTAAGTATCGCCATCGGCTATGGGCCTTTTTAAACGACACCTTTCCGTGTCATCACCTATCACTACTCTGGTCTTTGATTGGGGCGACACCCTTATGATGGACAACCCGCAGTGTACCGGCAGCATGGCTGACTGGCCGCAAGTTGCGGCAGTGCCTGGTATTCACCAAACGCTGGCACAGCTTTCCAGTCAATTCAGCCTGGCAGTGGCCACCAACGCCGGCGTATCCACTGCCCAAAAAGTGCGTCAAGCCTTGAAGCGTGTTGAGCTTGACCATTACTTCGATCAGATTTTCACTTCCCGCGATCTGGATGCCGCCAAACCCCATCTGGATTACTTCAGAGCCATCGAATCCAAACTGGCAGCCACGCCTTCCGAATTGGTCATGATTGGTGATGGGTATCTGAATGATGTCCTCGGCCCTTGCCATGCCGGCTGGCGGGCGATATGGTTCAACCCGCACGATCATGGCTGCACCAGCCTGACGCCGTTGCACAGCGCCGAGATCAACCACATGGCAGACCTGCCGCTCGCCTTGCAGTCTCTGGAACTGCCCACTGTCGCCGAATGTCTGCTCTGGCTGCGCCAGCAGGATGCCACCTTCAACCTGATCCAGCATGTGCAAACGGTGGCCGCCTGCGCCTATCAGATGGCGCTCTGGCTGCGCGCTGCCGGGCACACTGTCGACCCTGTCCTGGCGCATCGCGGCGGCCTGCTCCACGACCTGGGCAAGATCAATACCCTGCGCGGGCAATCATCAGGCTTGAATCATGGAGAATTTGCCGCAAAGCTGCTTAATGAATGGGGCTATCCGCAATTGGCTGGGATCGCCCAAAGCCATCTCCTGTTTTCCATTACCGACCCAGCCTCCAGGCCAGCCAGCCTGGAAGAGAAGGTCGTCTATTTCTGTGACAAGATCGTTGAAAGTAACCGGGTCGTACCCGTGGATGTGCGCATTGCCAAACTCCAGCAGCGTTATACCCAGGATAGTCAAAAGATCCTGGACTGCCTGCCGGCGCTGTCTGCAATGCAGCAAGAGCTGTGTGCCGCGATGCAGCTCTCCGAAGAGCAATTGATCCCCCGGCTGGCAACAGCCCTGCTGGAGACCTGAGACTGCCTGTTTATCAACCATCTACGAGGCAGCCCTTGTGCTGGCATTAAGCTGCATCTATTGAGCTGTTAGGGTATCAACCATCTCCATGGATTGCGGCGCGATCAAGGCCTGGTTGAAAAATGAAATGATCTTCTCTTCATAAAGCGATGGCTGTGTGATTGGGCCGCTGCAATGCGTTGCACCTTCCACGATCCAATAATCTTTGGGGGGAGATGCCTTTTTGTAATAACCTTCTGCACGATATTGTTCATAGTCATTTTCACCGGCTGCGATCAGCAGCAATGGGCGAGGGGCAATTTGCCCGACAGCCTTACTCAACGAGAGGGGCGCAGATTCGCCGCTCTGCCATTCGATGAAGGTAATGAAAAGGGGATAAACTGGCCAGCCCAGCAAGTCTTTGAATTCATAAGGCGGCCAGGCGTCTCGAGCGGTTGCGTAATATGGCGCATCCGCAATCACCGCACCAATCTCGTCATATTGTGCGCCAGCCCCAATCGCAATCTCTGCACCAGTGGAACAACCCAACACGCCAAAGAGCGGCGAATCCAGATCTGGTCGATCGCTGAGAAAGCGTATCGCCGCTTCCACATCCGCCACATCACGCCAGCCCCACGAGCGCACGTCCCCCCCGCTTTCCCCGCTTGCCCGTTGGTCATACAGCAACACGCCATAACCATGACGGTAGAGCATCCGGGCATGTGCCAGTGTGCCGCCGCGATCTCCTCCATAACCGTGTAGCAAAATGACTGCCGCACCATTTCGGGAAGGGATATACCAGCCTGGCAATTGCAGTCCATCTTCTGTCATCAGCGTGATATCTTCATACGCGGCATCAAATACTTCAGGCGTATCGCAACAAACCGGATGCCAGGCGGGACGGGTCATGGCACTTGCACTCATCCAGGCAAAGCCGATCAGGAAAAGCAAGTAAAAGGAAAGCACACCGGCGCCCAGCAGCCGGGCCCAATATACCATGCGGGTTTGTCCCGTTTTCATTGGCCTATTCACGTCATCCTCAAAAATAGATTTTTGCCTATCAAAAAATTGATGTCTCTGGGGTTTGCCGATTCCTTTTGGGCCGCCCCTTACAGAAAGCCGTTGTTTACTGGCCTTCTTCAAAGAATTCCCAAATCACAACACTGGCATCCATCTCTTCGCTGATTCTGCCCGACAATCCCCATAATTGGACAGAATTGCTCCCTCCCGGCCAGGCATGCCCGCCGCCAATAATGGAATATAGAACAACCTGTACATCATCCTCACAATCGTCGTAGACTGTTCGCTTTACCTGTGTGCCATCATTCATACTATCAGGTTCGTCAACTGTTAATGGCAGCATATTGCAATGGTTGTGTTGGCTCCAGAAGTGAACTGTTTCCGGCACTGAGGCGTAATCCATATTGCCATTCAGTGGGACGTCTATATCTTCCAATCCGTGGATCACCAAAACTGGCATGGGCTTTTGCGGCGCACAGTCCTGGAGAACATTATTTGTTATCGTTGCCCCAACCGAGGCAATGGCAGAAACCTTGCTGCCCAACTCACATCCCAACCGTTGGGCCATGAACCCGCCGCTGGAAAACCCCGTGACATACACCTTCTCCCTGTCAATAACATATCGGGCAGCAAGTTCATCAATTAGAGCAGAAATGAAAGCCACATCATCTATGTCCTCCTGGTCGGCAGCGTAAAGATTGCTGCCTTCGGCCCAGGTGGCTTTGTATCCATCAGGGTAAACAACGATAAAACCCTGCTCTTCTGCGGTTTGATTGAAGCCGGTCAGCCACTCGGCTGTCCTGCCGCTGGCGGTAAGCATATGAAAAACCAGCAAAAGCGGCACAGGCTCGTTTCCCGAATATGATGCGGGGACATGAACCCGGTAGTGGCGTGTTTGCTCGCCAATCTGGATGGCATTTCGTCCCCAAAGAGCAGCACCGACAATATAGCCAAATAATAAAACAAGAATGCTGACAATGCCAATCAAGGTTATCAAAACCGTGCGAATGATTTTCTTTTTCATGGTTGCTCAAACATAGCTGAATGGATGACTGTTTGACGAAACGAAGCCCGGAAAAATACGAGTACCAATACGGCCAGCAATATGGTGACGGACACATATCCAAGAAACGTGAATATGCTTGCCGCGGCCAGGTTACCCGCCAGGAGCGCAATGACCAGGCCTCCAGCAAACAGACATACCAGCATAAACAGGACACCAATTGGGCGAAGCAGACCATATAAACCCTTCTCCATCTGGTACAAGCGCCAGCCCAGCCAACCTGAAGCAATCGCTGCGAGCAATTCGGCCAGGAGAAACCCAATATCCAGGATCACCCCCAGCTCTGTACTGGTTTCCCAAACAACACCTTCTGCCAGCCCAATGAAGGGCAAGCGGTTGAAGATCAAATAATGCCCCATGCGAACAATCGTGCCCAGTATCAGGGAGATGATCATCAAACGAGCCGGTAGAAAAAGTTTACCAATATTGAATCCAATCAACCGAACGAAAACTGTCAGGATGAAAATCAGCACGAAGGTGCTAAATACATCCTGGATAACGTAACTTGCCAAACCGCCAATTGCCGCCGCAATATTCGAGAAGAGCAGCAAAATGGCAATGTACCCTGCACAGGCAATGATGGTTGCCAGCGATTGCCCTTTGGACACATGCGCAACGAGCAATTGTTCGTTTATGGTCATCGGGTAGCCTAACTCTGCCAGAGCATTGTGCCGGGCCTCATGGGGCTCCTCTCCGCTGGCTAAATGCGCTTCACAGGCATCTTGAAAGTGACTCTCGAACTCAACATGAAGCACAGAACAAATATGTGCGGGCAATTTGTTCGTTGCGGCTTGCAGCCACTGTTCGAAAGTTTCTGGGGCAGGCGTTTTTTTCATCTTGCTTCCTCCCCCATCACCAGTTTGACAGCCAGCACAAACTCATTCCACTCCTGAAGTTGTTTGTTAAGCTCGAGTTTTCCGCGCTTTGTGAGCTGGTAATACCGCCGGGTACGCCCATTTTCTTCTCCGGAATAACCTTCCAATACTCCCGCCTGTTCCAGTGTATGCAATGCCGGGTACAGGCTGCCCTCTTTGAAATCCAACACACCGTTGGATCGGTGTTTGATTTGCTGGGCAATATTATAGCCATGCTTGGGGCCGGTAGAAAGAGTTTGTAAAATCAGCAGCGACAAACTACCCTTCATGTTCATTTGATCCTCCTGCAATACATCGAATATCTATGCATTATCATACATCGCAATCCGATGTATTGCAAGGGGTTTTTCAAAAGTCCGTCAAAGAATTATGCATCCTTCTTGCCAGGACAAGACCCTGCACCATATTACCCATGATGCAGGACAAGGGTCACAATTTGTGATCTCCCTTTCCATCTTTTTTCATCATGAACCTGGGAGATTGCATCAGAGGCAGCCCGGTTGGGACTGCCTCTGTTTCGTTCACTCGAACCTGAATCACTGCGGAAGATTATAGTAGTTGTAA
The DNA here is from genome assembly GCA_020060485.1 of Anaerolineales bacterium. The sequence goes on along the minus strand of JAGVAB010000141.1, from coordinate 71,425 downwards.
ACCGCCCGTGAGATATCTGCCACCAGCACATTGACCGGATCGAAAACCAGTTGCCGGGATTGGTACATGAAGATGGTCAGAATGTAATTACCGCCGGGAGTGTAGATAATGGCCACATTGGCCATTGAGTGCAGCAGACCGTCTGATTCCTGGATCCAGCCGTGTTTATGGGCAATGCGCGTGCCTTCCGGTAATCCGGCCCGCAGCAGCATGGGGGTATCATTCAATACCAGATGGTCAATCATTCTCTGGCATTCAGAGGCTGTGATCTCACCCGGCCAGACAGCCGCAAATGTTCCACCGCCCGTTTGGGCGCACTGGTAAATATCATTCAGCAGCATGCCCATTTCGGCTGCCGTGGTTTGATTATAAATATCCGGGTTGGTCGAAATATCAGTCCGCCGGTTGGCAGGGGTCTCGTTGCGCACCAGCAAGGGCGCACCAGGGTAAAAATAGCCAGCCAGGAAAGTATTTTCCAATCCCAAGGCACGTAAGTCTTTGGTCAATTCCAGCGGCCCCAGATTACCGCCCAACATCAATTCCATCAGGCGGTCAGCAGGGTCATTCTCCGAGCGCTCGATCATCAGTTCCAGCATACGGGTGATCGTTTCAGAGGCCGGATCGTCCACCCTCCGGTATGTGGAAACCATGATGGGCACCTTCATCGTGCTGGCCGCTGTAAAAGCCACACCCGGGGGAATATCCGCACCTAACTGGTAAGCAAAGTTGAGCTCCTGCTCTGTCTGCAGATCCAGCAAGTACACTTCGGTCAACCCGTCAAACCCCGAAACATCCAGAATTTGTTTGATCAAAACTTCCATGTTTTGAAAAGCCGGCCGTTGGGGAGATATCCGGGAATAGGACAGGTTAACCACCCGCGAATTTGGTGATCGCAAGGCGTCTTCGATCAAGACCACCGCCCGATCCACATCCAGGGCAGTGCCCGGTATGCCTGGCTGAAATTCAGCAGAACCCGGCACCGGCATGGAGGCTGTTGGCGGAACGTCATACCTCGGTGCGATCTCGCTTTGCAAATAAGAGCGCAAACGGTTTTCGTCAATCTTTGCAGAAAGCGGTACGGATTGCGGTACGGGCATTTGGTTCCACAAATAATCCCAAAAAGCCCCCCAAAACGGCTGGTCGATACGCTGTAAATCAGCAGCGGCCAGCATCACTTCCAGGTTAAGCTCAAAACCCAACACCTGTGGTCTTGCCTGAATGACCGCATCCCCGTAGCGCAATTCAATCGGTACGCCATAAGCCTGTACCAGCCTTTCGGCTGCCGCTTGCTGGGTGAGGCCGCCCACCGGAACATCAGCTATGCGCATTCCAGGCGCAAACGAAGACCGCAGCCGACTGAAACGCACAAGTTGATAACCAGTAAATGCTGCCGCTGCGAAGATCAGGATCAGCGACGCCCAACGTAAAAATGATAATGAACCTCTGGATCTCAAATCTGCTCCTTAATGCAGACCTCTACTTGAAGTCTTTTTTTGTGTGTGTTCCCCCGATTCTACCAGAGAATCTACAACCAGCCAAAACAGGCATTTTAGCTCTCCGGGAATCGCGTGAAAGAGTAATTGTACGGGGGCGTATCCCCCCTGGACCAAAAGCTTACGAGTGAGTCTTAATGTATTTGACATTCGGCAAACGCATGATTATACTTAGATTTCAAATCTTTCATTATCAGGCAGGCTTCCTGTTGATAGTTTCAGATTGATGAAAGCAGTATTCTTCTCTTGAGCTGCAATCACCCAAAGAAAAAACCGGAGGTACATTTTGAAAAAAGCGATCATCACCGGCATCACCGGTCAGGACGGTTCTTATCTGGCCGAGTTGCTGTTATCTCAGGGGTACGAAGTACACGGCTTGATCCGCCGCGCCAGCACGTTCAACACCCGCCGCATTGACCATATCTACCATGACCCGCATAAAGTCAAAGAGAAGGACCGCCTTTTCCTGCATTACGGTGATGTGGCAGCTTCCGGTTCCTTGCTGGATATCATCTACGATACCCAGCCAGACGAGATCTACCACCTGGCAGCACAAAGCCATGTGCGCGTCAGCTTTGACATGCCCGAATATACCGGGGATGTAACCGGTCTGGGCACCACCCGCATTCTCGATGCGCTGCACAAATCCAAATCCAAAGCCCGTTTTTACCAGGCTTCCTCCAGCGAGATGTTCGGTGCTGCCGCTCCACCCCAGAGTGAAGCTACACCTTTCCATCCGCAAAGCCCCTATGCTGCCGCCAAGCTGTATGCGTATTGGGTTACACGCCAGTATCGCGAGGGCTATGGCCTGTTTGCCAGCAACGGCATCCTCTTTAACCACGAATCCCCCCGCCGCGGCGAAACCTTCGTGACCCGCAAGATCACCCGCGCTTTGGCAAACATCATCGCCGGCAACCAGAAACACCTTTACCTGGGCAACTTGGACGCCAAGCGAGACTGGGGCTACGCCCCCGATTATGTAGCCGCCATGTGGAAGATGTTGCAGCACAACCAGCCCCTGGACATCGTCATTGGCACCGGCGAAGCCCATTCTGTGCGCGAATTTCTGGACGAAGCCTTTGGCTATGTCAACATGGACTGGCAGGAATATGTCAAGATCGATCCGCGCTACTTCCGTCCTAACGAGGTTGACTACCTGCTGGCTGACGCCAGTAAAGCCACATCCATTCTGGGTTGGGAACCGCGTGTTTTCTTCAAGGACCTGGTCAAAGTCATGGTGGATGCCGATCTCGAACTGGCCGGTCTGGAATCGCCTGGTCAGGGAAAAGCCATTCTTGAGAAACACCATGGTGCATGGCACCGCTGGGAGCAGCAAGTGGTCAGTATGGACCAGCCCCAGGCAAAATTCGAGCAATAATCCCTGAAACGTCCACCGTTGATAACGGTGGACGTTTTAATCTGGCTCTTGTGATGAAACGAAACCAACCCTTGAAGATTTATCTGGGCCTGTTTCTTTGTATGCTGCTGGCGGCTGGCTGCACCCCCGGCAATTACGACCAGGTCAGCAGGGAGATCGAGATCACCTTCCATGAAGATGGTTTCACTCCCTTGCAGTGGCGCGTTCCGGCTGGTGAAACGATCACCCTCCAAGCCCAGAATGACACCCATCAGCAGCGACACTGGATCCTGATGGCCCGTCCGGTGACTCTGCCATTTGACCAGGATGACTGGCAAAACACCCTGGTGGAATTCAGGCTGCCTGCCCAAAGCCAGCAAACCCTGCAATTCACCGCGCCGCAAGCAGCCGGAGAATATGATGTGGTTTGTAATCTTGATCTGACAGTGGGAAATCCAGGCGTGGTTGGAACACTCATCGTCTATCGCATCCGCGAACTCACCACCACCCCTTATTGACCAGAGTCCGCTTATTCCCTGCCTTGCACCTGGCACTGCGGGCAAACGCCAAAAAGCTGCATCCAGTGTTCCTGGGTCACAAACCCGGTTTCTTCCTCAACCTTCGAGAAAAGGATTTCCAGATCTGTGCCTTCAAAATAGACATAGTTGCCGCACAGCTTGCATAGCAAAAGATGGTGATGACCGGTGCGGGTGGGCACAAACGCCTGGCAATCCTCGTCCCGGTGCACCCGCTGGATCAAACCCAGCTCTTCCAGTTTCTCCAGGGTGCGGTAAACGGTAACCAGCCCCAGATGTGGATATACATGACGGGCAAAGTCGAAAACCTCTGCCGGACGCAGGACGCATGCACTGTTGGCCACCACATCTACCACTGCCTTGCGGGCATCGGTCAAACGGTATCCATTCTCTCGCAAGGCAGCATACCATGACTGGCTATCTGCACCGGCTTTTCCACACTCAGCCAAGATCGTCCTCCCTTACCGCAGAAAATTCCAGGGATTGACTTTGCCGTACAGGTCACTGCGTAATTCAAAATGCAGGTGAGCCCCGCTGGATCTACCTGTATTGCCCAAAGCACCGATCACATCGCCCTGATAAACAAAAGAGCCGCAGGCCACATTCATCGAATCCAGATGGGCATACAGGGATTGCCAGCCGTTACCATGATCGATCACCACGGTATTCCCGTAACCCCAATCATTCCAGCCAGAGTAAACCACCACCCCCGAGTCTGTGGCAAACAGGGCATAACCAGTCCTGCCGGCAATATCGATCCCGTAATGATTCGTTTCCGGCGAGTAATCATAACCGGAAAGATAACGCTCCACGGTTGGCCAGGAAAAAGTGCCGCTGCCCACTGGGCCTTCCATGATCTCACCGCAGAAGCCCGGACCAAAGGTACTGGCAACCGCCGGATTGTCACGCGTAATGCGCGGTGCACTCCACGAAATATATTCGCGTCTGCCGTCCGGAATGACCAGCCATTTTCCCGGTTCAATATTGGGATTGCTGTAATCACCGATCATCTCCCGGCTCAGATCATTACCTGGAAAGTCTACAACGCTGTCTGGTGAAACCCCGTAATACTCAGACACACCGTTCAAACCATCTCCAGCATGCCATTCATGATACACGCCATCCACTGGCAGAATATTCAATACCTGCCCGGGCTGTAACCGGTGGACATCATCAGCCAGAATATAATAGTTTCCCCACAAGATCGTCTCTGGCCGCAGATTGAATTTCTTGGCAATCTCAAAGATCGAATCGCCTTTCTGGACCTCATACTGCGAGACCTCGAGCCGCGGTTTGGCCGGCAGCAAAGTGTCAAGCTGTGCCAGACGCGCCACCCCATCATTGAATGCCCCGCCATAAGGCATCTTGATATCCGGCAGCATCGGCGGTGGTTCCGGGGTCGGCATGGCAGCCGCCTGCACATTCCCCACCATGGCCGGCGACGAAAAAGCAACTTCCTCATCCAGGTAGAAATGGCGCATCACCCACACTACACACAAAACCAGGGTGATCGACAGAATACCCGTCCCTAACCTGAGCGCAGTCTCGCCCAGGCCCAGACGCACCAGGTTCTCCCAAATTTGACGCCATTCGCGTTTTAGTTTGGGCGCTTCCAAAGGTTCCGCAATTTGCGGTTCCTCATCAGAAATCAACTCTTCGAATTCTTCAAATATTTCGTCTGTCATACCAGTAACCTCTGCTGTGCATCATATCATAAGCCAGCAATACGGTCAAATTTGTTTTCTGCGTGAATCTATGGGAAAAAAGCATCCTGAACGCCAGTCACCAATCCATCAAAAACAATGCCCAAATTAGATTCAAAAGATTGAACGCAGCAGGAAATAAACCAGAGCTGAAATGATCCCGCTGATTGGTATGGTCAACAGCCAGGCGATAGCAATATTCCCCAGCACACCCCAGCGGACTTTGCTCATCCGTTCTGCAGCCCCAACCCCCACAATGGTAGAACTGACCACCTGGGTGGTGCTGACCGGGCCGCCCAGCAAAGCCGCTCCCAACACGACGACTGCCGACCCGATCTGTGCACAAAAACCGTTCACCGGACGGATCTTGTAAAACTTCCCCCCCAGGGTGCGGATCAACCGATACCCGCCCGTGGCCGTGCCCAACGCAATAGCTCCAGCGCTGATGGCGATGACCCAGGTGGGCACACTGAATGAAGACAGCACCCCCGAAGAGACCAAACCCAAACCAATGATGCCCATGGTTTTCTGGGCATCATTGGCCCCATGGCTCAAAGCCAATCCCAGTCCGGTGAGCACCTGGGTATTCTTGAAAAACCAGTTGATACGCAAGCTGGCATTCCGTGCCAGGAAATAAACCAGCTTGGAAAACAAAAACCCTACTCCAAGACCAGCGACAGGTGAAACAAACAAAGCAGCCAGCACTTTGACCAGTCCAGAGGGGACCACATGCTCCCATCCAACACCAACCATGACTGCTCCCAGAATGCCTCCGATCAGGGCATGGGAAGAGCTGCTGGGAATGCTCACCATCCAGGTGAAAATATTCCACGAGATGGCTCCGATCAGCGCCGCGATGATCACTGGCAGGGTCATCACCTGCGGTGAAACCAGCCCCTCACCAATCGCTTTGGCAACCGCCACACCAAACAAAAATGGCCCAATGAATTCAGCAACAGCCGCCATGGCCACTGCCAGGCGCGGCGACATGGAACGGGAAGAAATGATGGTGGCAACCACATTGCCCGAATCATTCACCCCATTCAAAATACCATATACAATTGCCAGGCCAATCAGGATATAAAGAGCTGTCATCATTCCCTCAAGTTCAGGTCAACTTCATGATGATATCAGCCACAACATTTGCCGCCTGGTCCTCCATATCGGCCGCATTGCTCAAATGACGGTAGATTTCCCTGACCTTCAGGATGGTCATGACATCATCCACATCCTTTGGCCCGCGGAACAAATCCGCCAGTGCCTCCCGGTAAACAGCTTCTACTCTGTTCTCCAGCGCCTTGGCCCGCTGGACGTGATTGGCAGCCGTGGAAGGGTGCTTGTCCTGCAGGCGTTTCGTAGCCAATTGCAGTTCAATGGCTGCTTCGTGCAGCAAGGAAGCCATCCGGCGCATGAACAAAGTCGGCTTGACCTTGAGAATTTCCATTTCATCAACCGTGGTATTGGCATAATCCAGAACATCATCTATCGCTCGCGACAGGCTGAAGATATCTTCCCGGTCAAATGGCGTTACAAATGTGGTCATCAACTCTTCAATCAGGATGCGGCGTACTTCATCTGCTTTTTTCTCAGTCATGGAAATGCGTTTGGCAATCACTGAATCACGTTTTTTCAGGTATGCGTTCAACAGTTCCAAACCTTCGACAGTCAGGCTGGTCTGCTCAAGAATCAAACGCACGAACTTGTTCGGTTTCCTCTTGAAAATATCTCGCAATTTGCCCATCAGTGACCCTCTTTTCTCCCCTTTGCAATCACGTCCCAATCCACGGTAGCATGAAATACTATTTTACCATGTCCACTATTTGCTCTCTTATGCCGGCTGAATAACCTGCTTGCAAAAGACAGTCCCAACACCGGGGCAAACAATAAACTATTGATCAAGAAACAAACCCTCTCATTAAGGCCAGGCCGTCACCCTTTTTTCCAGCAAGGATTCGTTTCCTTTAAAGCCTGGTGTCTGGTCATGAGATTGTTTTTCCTATACGAGCCCTCGGAATGAGGGCTCGTGCTATCCATAAATATATTGCATATATATTACCTGCGTCAAAGGCAATCATGTACAGCAACAACGCGACTATCGAAAAACTCTTGCGAAATCAAACCAGCCAGCACGAATATTCCGGGAAACTGATGACGACGTTGTCACCCGCACGCGGCAAAGTTCTGGTGCGCTCATTAAAGAAATCCGCTGAGAGGAGAACACCACCCACATCCACGCGTAAGCGGACCACAGCCCCAAGGAACAGAACGGTTTCAACGCAACCAGTCAAAGAATTTCGCCCCTCACCTGAACCTATCTGCAATTCCTCTGGACGAATTGCCAACCTTGGCTTCTCATTTATGCTTCTTTCAGAAGAATGTTCAAATTTCACAGGTTGACCTGCCAGCGTGCAGGTACCATTCTCCAGGTCAACATTATCCACCGGTAAAAGATTTAACTGCCCGACAAATTGGGCAACAAATTCTGTTGATGGGTAGTTGTAAATCCTGGCAGGGGTTCCAACCTGTTCCATGCGCCCCTGGCTCATAACCACCACCCGGTCTGAAATTAACAAGGCTTCTTCCTGATCATGAGTCACATAAATGGTGGTGATGCCCATTGTTTGTTGAATCCGGCGGATCTCCAGGCGAAGTTCCACGCGGATTTTTGCATCCAGCGCAGAAAGCGGTTCATCAAGGAGCAATACCCTGGGACTGATCGCCAGGGCGCGTGCCAATGCAATCCTTTGCTGTTGTCCTCCAGAAAGCTGGTAAGGATACTTATCAATATGCTTTTCAAGGTGCACAAGAGCAAGCATCTCATCCACTTTATCTTTGATTTCTTGTTTTGCAAGCTTGCGTACTTGTAAACCGAAACCAATATTTTGGCCAATGGTCAGGTTTGGGAACAACGCGTAGGATTGAAAGACCATTCCTACATTTCGTTGATTAGGTGACTTGAATGTAATATCTTCTTCATCAAGCGTGATGACCCCTTTGGTGGGCAGTTCAAAACCAGCAATCATTCTTAAGGTGGTGGTCTTGCCACATCCTGATGGGCCGAGGAAAGAGACAAATTCTCCTTTTTCCACGTCAAGGTTAAAATCCTCCACGGCAATCGATGCACCAAAGGATTTGGAAATATCAGTTAAAGTTAAAAATGCCATAGTTCACCATTCTATTGAGGGTAGAGAATCATTCGGGCTGCTAGCGTGCACCCGCCAACGGACTGCTGCTGGTTTTGCCACGGTTCAATATCTGGATAAGACCCAAGAAACTCCAGGTGATCAAAAAGCTAATGATCGCCAACGAAGAAGATTCATAAGTCTTGTTCTGCCCTATCATGGACATGTATGGGCCAAAAGCTTTAATGCCTACCAAGAAACTTGCAATTGTGTATTCCCCAATCACCGTTGCCAGTGTCAAAAAAGCACTGCTCAAAATGGCGACCTTCAAGTTTGGGAAAATGATCTTGAACATGATCGTAGCCCAGTTTGCGCCAAGGCTCTGAGCAGCCTCGGTGAGAGAGCGCACATCAATTGCCGCCAGGCCAGTGTCTATGGAACGAAACACGAAAGGCAGCGCCAGTACCACATACCCCGCAGTTAGTAAAACATAGGTTCCGAAGTAGGTATTTGTGAGAAAAAAGGGTGAACCACTGAATACACGAATCGATCCAAATACAAGCACAATCGCTGGTACAACAAACGGGAGCATGGAAACAAATTCGATGATGGGACGAAGCTGCGGCAAACGCAATCGAATCCAGTAAGCAGTGGGAACGATGAGCAAAATGCTGAAAAAAATGGTGAAAACCGCGATGATGAGAGAAAATTTCATCGTTTCCCAAAAATTGGCATCATTAAAAACACGTTCATACGCCAAAAAAGTTAACACGCCTTTCTTGGCGCGCAATGAAAACTCAAAAGTAGAATAGAGGGGCAGGATAAAATAGATCGATCCAATAAGGATCCATATCCATGACCAAAAAGACTTGCGTTTCATTTTGGCAGCCACCTTTCGCTTCTGCGTCGCAAGGAATAATAAATTACCATCATCACAGACATCACAACGACCATGCCGACTGCAAGCGCATAACCCAAACCAGGATTGTAAAGAATATCCCCTTTGATTTGTGAACCAATCACAATGGTAATGAGATTAATGAAACCGCCGGTCAGCGAATAAGCTGTGGCATAAGCGCCGAAGGAATTACCAAACAACAGGATCATCGTACCAAGAATTGAGGGAGTAAGAATGGGCAGCGCCACCCTTCGCCAATACACACTTTGTGATGCGCCAAGATTTTCTGCTGCCTCACCCCATTCTTTCTTAAGCCCATCCAGGGCAGGGGTGATCACCAACACCATCAACGGGAATTGGAAAAACATATAGGTCAAAGACAATCCCCAGAAACTATAGAGATTAAATCCCTGATCATAAAGATCAATCCTCAGGAGATTCTTTAACAGCAAAGTAACCAGGCCTGTGCGCCCTAGTGTGGCGATAAAGGCAAATGCCAGTGGAACGCCAGCAAAATTTGATGCTACTCCCGAAAATGTCAACAGTGTGTTTCGCACCGCTCGTGGTAATCTGCCACCAGTTATGGCATATGCCATTAAGAAACCCAAAATCCCCCCGCCAACAGCGGTCGCCAGACTAATTTTGATGGTCACCCAATAAGCGCTAATGATGGATGATTCAAACAGACTGACAAAATTCATTAGCGTTAATTTGCCATCATTCGAACGGAAAGCGCCGGACAAGATTTTTAACGATGGCAAAAGAATGAACAGAAACGTGAACAAGAAGAAGGGAATCACCCCAAGCCAGTTGACCCAGGTTGAGTGGGAGGGACGCGCTTTACGCGCGTCCCTCTTTTGATTCAATCCCATATTGCTCTTACTTGACATCTGCACCTACGACAGACATCCAGTTATCAGCAATAACCTGCTTGGCATCATTGATCTGGTCAATGGTCGGGAAAGCAACGGGCCCATCAAATTCTGGCAATTTTGCAGCCAGGTCCGCAGGGATTGCACCACGTGCCTGCATGTCATTAAAACGGATCGGGTGACAGTAGCCCTTAAGCCATACAAGCTGGCCTTCATCGCTGTAAAGGTACTCCATCCAGAGTTTTGCAGCATTAGGATGCGGGGCATAAGCCGAAATGGCCTGAATATAGATACCGGCAATTGAGCCACTCTTGGGATAAACTACTTCAATTTCCGGATTTCCATCCAGGGCATCCCTGTCCGACAACGCACTGTAATCCCACCGCAGGATGACTGGGGTCTCACCCTTTGCAACAGTTGCCTGCTTGGCAATGACAGGCACGAAATTTCCAACCGCATTAACCTCTTTAAAGAAATCAAGACCCGGCTGGACATTCTCTAACGACCCACCATTGTATAGCGCTGCAGCAAAGATGCTCATCTGTGCCTGCGCCGAGGCACGCGGGTCACCTGACAGGGCAAATTGTCCCTTGTATTCGGGTTTCAGTAAATCTGACCAATCTTGCGGAACGTTCGTGACAACATCCTTATTGACCTCAAAAGCCATCACGCCGTAGTAGTCACCGTACCAATAGCCATCGGGGTCTTTAGAATCTGCCGGGATGGAATCCCAGGTGGAGACTTTGTAAGGCTGCACTAAATTTTCGGCAATCAGTTGCGGGCCAAAACCATAACCCACATCTATAACGTCGGGGGCTTGCGGGCCGGTGTTATCCTTATTGGCTTTGATGGCTTCAATTTCATCTGCAGAACCCGCATCAGGGTTAAGTTCATTCACTTTAATACCATATTTTGCTTTGAATCCTTCAATGGCTTCCCCATAATTACACCAGTCGTGCGGAAGCGCGATGACTGTCAGGGTGCCTTCTGCCTTTGCAGCAGCAATCAATTCTTCCATTGGATCGGCTGCAGCAACAGGTGCGGAATCTGCTGGAGCCTCGGCAGCGGGAGGGGCAACCGTTTCTGGGGGCTTAGGACTGCAAGCCGCGAGAAATAGTGCCAGGATTACAAGAAAGGAAACCAGATTGAAGATTTTTTTCGTGCGCATTTTTCTCTCCTTTTCTATGGCAAAAATAAAATATATCAACTAAGCAAATGCCTAATTGATATGAACACCCGATTAAGATGATGAAATTTCCTGTATGATATTTAACATGAACTATAGCGGTGAATTAATGTGATTTGCATAAATAACCATTGTTATTGATCGATCCGGTGATATCACATTCGTCTCTGAGTTTATTATGTATATTATACAAGATAATATCAAATCCAGAACGACCTGTTTTCGAAACAAGAGGCCAGCCTGCCTGCATGGATTGCTGGTGCAAGATTGCCGCAAAACCTTGACCAGGTTTTTACAAAAACTTAATACTCAGGTTTTATAATGGTTTAAGAAAACGAGAATAGCAAATGATCAAATGATTAACCTGTATCCTTTCATTCTGTTTGGTGAATGAGTATATGACAGACACACCTGTACCAACCAATCAAAAAAAGAAAGTTTTGATCCTGTCTGCCGATGCCGGCTTTGGACACCGCAGTGCTGCCAAAGCCATCCTCTCGGCCCTGCAAGACAAATATGCCGATAACTGCACGGTTGAAATGCTCAACCCCCTTAACGACCGCCGCACTCCGGCCTTCCTGCGCGAAAGCCAAACTGACTATGACAAGATCATCCAGCACATCCCCAAGATCTATCAACTTGGGTATGAAGCCATGGATGCTCCCATCCCGACTGCGATTGTGGACAGCACAGCCACCGTTTTGCTATACGAAGTGATGCGGGATATTTTGATGAAGATTCAACCGGATGCAGTTATCACCACCTATCCCCTTTATCAGGCGCCGCTTTCAGCGGTCATTACCCTGGAGAAACTGCCCATCCCCCTGATCACCGTCATCACCGATCTGGTGAGCGTGCACAGTTTGTGGTTCAATCATGCCGCCGACGTGTTAACCGTAACCACTCCAGAATTGAAAGCGCTGGCTCTGGAAAACGGCATGGCTCCCGAGAAGGTCTACATTACTGGTATCCCTGTGCATCCCAACATCACCAATGAAACCCGGTCAAAGGCGCAGATCCGCAACACCCTGGGTTGGAACCCCGATCTGCCCACATTTTTGGCCATTGGCAGCCGCCGTGTGGAGGGTCTGGTGGATGCCATCTCTGTTCTTAACCATTTTGGCCGGCCGCTGCAGGTAGTGGCTGTGGCCGGCAATGACAAGGAACTGTATACCCAATTGCAGCAAATGGATTGGCACATCCCTGCCCACGTCTATGAGTTCACCGAAGACATTCCGGCCATGCTGTGCGCCGCGGATGCCATCATCTGTAAAGCTGGCGGGCTGATCACCACCGAGTCTCTGGCCAGTGGTTTGCCTTTGATGCTGGTCGACTTCATCGCCGGCCAGGAAACCGGCAACATGCAATACGTGATCGAGAATCAGGCCGGAGACCTGGCGCAAGACCCCTTGAAGATTCTCGAAGTAATCTCGCACTGGCTGATGAATGATGGCGCCTTGCTCAAAGCCCGCGCCGAAAATGCGCGCAAACTGGGCAAACCCAACGCGGCCTATGAAATCGCCGACCTGGCCATGACCGCCAGCAAAGCCGGGCGCAAGAAGACAGCCTCGCACAAATCATTAACCGACCTGCTCAATCTGCATCAAGTCCCCTGGCAGAAGAAATGAACGCGATATAAAAAGCAGCCCGTTGACAAGGGTTGCTTTTTGCAGTTTGTTCACCCATATTTTTGGTTATGAAAACACACTTGATGTAATGCATTCGTTGTTGTAACCAAGGCTAGCCAGAACGACTGAAGTCGTCACTACATGGCATCCATATCTGAAGTTAATCGTAAAAAGGCTCTTCTGGAACAGGCGTATTTGGCGGGATGACCAGGATGTCCTCATCCCATGGGCCAAAGATCAGCTTGCGGATCATGGTATTTGAACCAGGGATTTCTTCGAAGCGCAGGTTTAGGCGCTGGGCCGCCTGACAGGCCACCTGACGGTAATGCTCCATCCGGTAATTGCCAGTGTTGATCAAGGCCAGGCGTTTATAATTTTTCAGCATGGCCTCCAGTATCCTATCGGCCTTCTCCCGACCATACTTTGCGTCCAACCGTTCGAACGACAGGATGCTGTTCTCGTCCACACCTTCAATAAAGCCCTTGGTCAGGTAATACGTCCCCAGCTCCTGTTCCGCTTGTTCCTGGTACGCCGCCCGTGACCCCAGGAACAAAGGTACACAATCATGAACCCGCGGCAGCACCAGGGTCTGCCGCTCACTGCGCAGGCCAACCACGGCGTTCGAGCACAGGCCAAAGCCGAGCAGAATGGTCTCCCGCTCCTGGTCAACCTCATCGATCAACCGCTGCAGTTCCACGCGCAGTTTGGCTGGGTGGATGTGCAAACCGAGGTCAACATCCTGGCAGGTGAGCCCTTCCGGCAAGAAGGACTGCACTTCCTCCCAAACCGTGGCACAGGCGATCAAATGTGTCTTGCCATAATTCATTCGTTCACCAATTTAATCACCACCTCCCACACCGCTGTGGTGTGAGAGGTTCAAAAAGAACGATTTTCTCAAACGGACTAACCCAGCCTGCCGCGCTCGTCATCGACAATACTGGCATCCAGCTTGCGGAACAACGGCTCTGGCTGGATCAGTGTTCCGCCAGGTGCAAGCTCGCTCGCCGCCCAGCGCCCGCTGGCCTTCTCTGGATGGTAGCGCAATGCGATATGCTCACCCAGACTGTCTTGAATGGTTTGCAGGCTCTGCTCGCCAAACAAAGGTGTGGTATATCCCAAATAGGTGTGCAGCTTTTCCGAGCTGAATGGCAGGAAGGGCGCAAACATCACCTTCAACGAATCGATCGCCCGCAAAGCGGTATATACCGCACGACCCGCAGCCTCCCGATCGGTTTTGATCATCTTCCAGGGCGCGGTCTGATCAAGGTATTTGTTCACTTCTGCCGCCAGCCGCATGGCTTCCGCCAGAGCGGCCCGCAGGTGTACCGCTTCCAATTCCTGCCCCACGGATTCAAAGCCATCATCGATGGTCTGGATCAAAGCCATATCATCCATGTGCAGCTCACCCGGTTCAGGCACACGGCCCTCCCAATGCTTGTGCGCAAAGGAAAGCACCCGGTTTGCCAGATTGCCCCAGGTAGCCACCAGTTCGTCATTATTGCGCGACTGGAAACTCGCCCAGTCCCAGTCGGTGTCCTTGCTCTCCGGCATAGCCACCGTCAAATAGTAACGCAGGGCATCCGGGTCATAGCGGGTCAAAAAGTCCAGACCATACACCGCCCAGTTGCGGCTGCCGGAAATCTTCTTGCCCTCCAGGTTCATGAACTCATTGGCCGGCACATCATGGGGCAGCACAAAATCTGCCGCCGGCTGTGAGCCGATCAACTCATCAAATCTGGAGCGCATACCCAGCAATTCCGCCGGCCAGATGATGGCGTGGAAAGGAATATTATCCTTGCCAATGAAATAATAGGTGCGCGATTCCGGGCTCTTCCACCACTCACGCCAGGCTTCCGGTTGGCCGTTCAATTGGCTCCACTCCAGTGAAGCCGAGAGGTAGCCAATCACAGCTTCAAACCACACATACAGGCATTTCCCTTCCCAGCCTTCCAGCGGAACCGGGATGCCCCATTCCAGATCACGGGTGATTGGCCGGCCGCGCAAACTCTCAGCTTCGATCTGGCCCAGCGACTGGCGCATCACATTCGGCCGCCAGTAGGATTCACGCTCTTGCAGGAACTTCACCACCTCCGGCTGTAGGATGCCGAGGTCGAGAAAATAATGTTCGGTCTCGCGCAGTTCCGGCGTGCTGCCATCCACCTTGGATCGCGGATTGAGCAGCTTGCCCGCTTCCAGCATGCTGCCGCATTGATCGCACTGGTCACTGCGCGCCCCGTCATAACCGCAGATATAACAGGTACCTTCCACATAGCGGTCTGGTAAAAAGCGTTCCTGGCTGGGCGCATACCACTGCTCCTGCGTGTCCGTGTACAGATAGCCATTCTCTTTCAGGGCTGTGAATACATTTTGGGCCACATGGAAATGATTCTCACAATGCGTGCTGGTGAACAAGTCATACGTCAGGCCGGCTTTCAGGAAAAGCTCCAGAAAGCCCTGATGAAAACGGCGATACACATTCTCGGCCGTTGTACCTTCTGCATCTGCCCGAACAGTAATGGGAGTGCCGTGCGAATCAGATCCTGAAACCATCAAAACCTTGCGGCCCCGCAAGCGCTGATAACGGGCAAAGATATCCGCCGGCAAATAAGCGCCCGTTAGATTCCCTGCATGGATCTCGGCGTTGGCATACGGCCAGGCAACTGCAACCAGGACGTGTTCTTCTGACATTCTTCACCACCTCATCATGTAATTGAAATTGACGGCTTGATTCTAACATGAAACCCACCGGCATTCACAATGATCTCCAAAGCTCTCTGGAAACTGCCGTGAAAAACACCCCCATATCAACCATGCTTCACAATTGTTCCAAAAGACACATCTCCAACAACCTGGTCATAGCAAGAGTAGTATGTTATTCCTAACCACTCCATAACCAAATAGGGCGATCATGTTACAATTGCCGTCGCAGACAATCCAACATTGAGGTCTTTAAGTTGATCCAGCGTTATCGCGCTTTGCAAGCCCAATATCCGCGCCAATTCTGGATTCTCTTCTGGGGCATGTTGATCAGCACCAGCGGGAATTCAATGATCTGGCCTTTTCTGACGATCTTCCTGACCCAGAATCTGAACATCGCCCTGACCACCGCCACCGCCCTGTTGACAGTCAGATCAGTTTGCAACCTGCTGTCTTCCCTGCTGGCCGGGCCGTTGATTGACCGCTTTGGGCGCAAGAAAGCCATGGTTCTGAGCGTGGGCGCCAGCGGCCTGGCCTATATCGTCATGGCCTTTGGCGGTTCCCTGACCTTCTTCATCGTGTTGATGGCCTTCAGCGGGTTCGCGCAGCCTCTGTATCACATCGGCGCAGACGCCATGCTTGCCGACCTGCTGCCCAAAGAAAAACGCGCTGATGGGTATTCCTTAATGCGCATGATCAACAATGTGGGCGTCGCCATCGGGCCAATGGTGGGTGGTTTTCTGGCTGCCACCTCCTACACCGTTACCTTCGTCATCGGCGCCGCCTGTATGCTGATCTTCAGTTTGATCGTTGCCTTTCGGGTGCGGGAAACACTGGACACAAGCACCATTCAAACCAGCAGCATCCGTGCGGATTTCGAGGAATATGCCGCCATCTTCTCCGACAAATATTTTATGCACATCTGCACCGGCTTCACCCTGGTAATGATGGGCGCGGTGCAAATGTTCGTTCTGCTGGCTGTGTACAGCAAAACCAATTTTGGCATGCCCGAAAGCCGGTTTGGCTTTATTGTGGCCATCAACGCCCTGATGGTGGTCTTTCTGCAATATGGCACGACCCAATGGACCAAAAAGAAAGCCCCCCTTTCGATGATGGCAATTGGCGCATTACTCTACGGTGCAGGCATTGGCAGCGTGGCGCTTGGCACCAATTTCTGGCATTTCATGGTCAGCATGGTCATCATGACCGCCGGAGAATTGATCCTGGTGCCGACCACAACCACCCTCATCGCCAATTTGGCGCCGGCTCACATGCGCGGCCGTTATATGGGCATGTACAGCTTGACCCAGGGCGTTGGACAGGGCATCGGTCCGGTGATGGGCGGTTTCCTCAACGACAACCTGGCTCCGGTCTTCATCTGGCATGGCGGCATGGTCATGGCCCTGATGGGCGCTATCTCATTCTTTACACTCAGACGCAGCCATACGCAGCAAGCGCAGCCGGAGGTCATCTAACCTATGGAAATCACTGCAAAACTCCGTCTCCTGTATCACAAATATCCCAGCCAATTCTGGCTGCTTTTCTTTGGCATGCTGGTCAGCACCATCGGCACCAGCATGGTCTGGCCTTTCCTGACCATTTACATCCGTCAGACGCTGGACGTGCCGCTGGCCACTGTGGCCAGCCTGATCACCGTCTCGTCCGTATGCAGCCTGCTGACCTCCTCTTTCGTCGGGCAGCTCTCGGACCGCTTTGGGCGCAAATCGGTGATGGTGTTCAGTTTGCTCTTTAACGGCGTCAGCTTTTACCTCTTCAGCCGGGCCAATGCCCTGCCCTATTTCGCCATCCTCATGGCCCTGCGCGGCGGCATTTCCCACCTCTACCGCATTGCCGCCGATGCCCTGGTGGCAGACCTGATGCCCCCCGATGACCGCCTGGAAGCCTATTCCCTCATTCGCATGGCCAACAATGCCGGCATCGCCATCGGCCCATCCATCGGCGGCTTTCTGGCAGTCACCTCTTACGACACCACCTTTCACATCGCTGCCGTGGTTCTGCTGCTTTTCAGCCTGGTGCTCTTTCTCACCCTGAAAGAAAGCCCTGTCCAGGCTGTGTCTGAACAAAAACAGGAAACCGGACCCCTGCTGAAGAAACCCGGCCTTCTGGGGCCGGTGCTCAAAGACCGGCGCTTTATGAAGTTTGCCGGCGCCTTCACCCTGACCCGCATGGCTTCCATCCTGGTCTTCACCCTGCTCGCTGTCTATGCGAAAGAGAACTTCGGGGTCAGCGAAAGCCAGTACGGCTTTCTGATGGCGATCAACGCCGGCATGGTGGTCTTCTTCCAGATCGGAATGACCCGCATCACCCGCAAGCGGTCCACCCTCACCACCCTGACCATTGGTGCGCTGTTTTACATGGTTGGGGTCGGCAGCATCGCTTTTGGCAGCAACTTTCTGAGCTTTGCGGCCAGCATTGTGGTCATGACCATTGGCGAACTGATGATCGCCCCCACCGCCACCGCCACGGTCGCCAATTTTGCACCGCCCGAAATGCACGGCCGTTATCTGGGCGCCTTCTGGGTCACCGTGGAAATTGCCCGGGCCATCGGCCCGGTGATGGGCGGACTGCTCAACGACAACCTGGCCCCCGCCGCCATCTGGTACGCCGGCGGTCTGATGGCCCTGCTGGGGGCGCTCATGTTTGCGAGGATGGCGAGGGGGCAAAAAAGATTGCTCAACCACACACTTGACTTGAAATGAAATATCTGGAGAATTAGGTTAATACACCCGCCAAGCCTCTATCCAATTGCATGTGCTGCAATGTGGCGGGTTTTCGATTACAAGTTGGGTCAGCGACCCAACCTACTATTTATCCATACTTACGGAAACGGCCGCAAAAATTCAACTGTTCCAGTCCTGATATTGAAAGTATATATCTTGTTCCAACTATCAAGATTCGAGTTTACTGAATATAAACACATTGTGCTTTCATCTACCCAAAAGTCATTATCAGCACACCGGTCAGGAATGAATAATCGAGGATCCTTTACCAGAACTTTCTGAGCATGCATATTCTGAGGCATCAGGACATATATTCCTATTCCAGATAAATCTTCTCGAGGGTCATCACCTACTTCTTCTTTGCCATACCCAACAAAAATGACAACCTTCGTACTGTCAGAATTCCACGTAAATCCCCCAGATGCAACAATATCTTCATTAAGTTTTACTTGCAGATCAGTTTCACTTTCCACATTTCTAATATGAATAACATCTGGCTCAACTTGATCTGAATATGCGAGCAACTGATCATCAGGAGAAAAAGCAAGATCACCAAATTGATTACTCTTGAGAAACGGTTTAAACTCCCCAGTTTCCAGGTTTATCCGGTACAAATCATTTATATGAGATCGAAAATACTCCGATTGACCACCACCATCAGGACCGGGATAATAACTTGGATAAAGATACAAGTATTTTCCATCTGCTGTCCACAATAATGGCATCATCAAAGCATTTGGTCTATCGATTTTTGAATAGTCAAAAGTGTCGTGCTGAATCGTCCAGGTTGTTGACAGATCAGTTTTTATTATTTGTGTATACCTCTTGCCAAAATCCACAACTCCAGGGGTCCATCGTTTCCCCCGATCCTCTGCTTTAGGAGAGCAAGTAAACAATGTCCATTGGTCATTTGATAACCAGATTACATCCAGATACATTTCCATAACAAAACCGTCTTTGCATTTGGCGTTTCTTGCTTCAAGCGTTGCCGGGACCTCAATATTCATATAATGCTGATGTGTTTGATCTACTTTGATTATTTGAGCACGAATTGCTGTTTCGGTGATTTGCTCTGGCGAAAAAGTTGCGGTAATAGTAGGCGTCAACGTTATCGTTGGTGAGAGTGTTGGGCTTGCAATTGGAGCTACCTCCCGCTTAGGTGTTGCTTCACTCGTCGGGGTTGTCTGCAACGCAGGCGAGGCCGCATCGCAGGCGGCCAGAGCAAAGGCTGCGAGGAGCAGGGTGAAAGTAAATAGAATCTGGGCGTTGTTTTTGTTCATGCAGAATCAGTATACTCCAACGAAACCGTATCGTATTTACTCATGTATTGATTTACCAGCTCGCTTGCACTGATCCCCGAAGCACTTTTTCCGAAACTATCTATGGCAATATATTCTGGTCCTCTCGCACGTAAGCGAGAAAGAAAACATGGCATATTTTCGATATCTTCATTTTTTCTCAAATAAATTCGTTCGGTAGCCCGGAAAAAATGGCGACTCTTTTCAATTCTTTCCACATCTTCCCATCTTACATTGATACGAAAAACCAAATCTGAATACACTACTCCCTCAACTCTAACAATTAAATTCGTAAAGAATACATGGTTGACGGAGCGAAACAGATTAAAAACACAAAAAAATATCCAGAAAGGAAAATGACATATCAGGCGATATTGAAATTTCGACAGGCGAATATCATTTTCAAACATCCATTCAAAAACAGGGTTGTAGGGAATATTGTCTGGATGTCCTGCGAATAAATAAACGATCTCACCCCAAATATACCCAACGCCAACGATCATAACAAGTAATCCAAAAATCGTTATTAACCATCGGCTTTTTGTTTTGAAGACCACTTCTTGAAAAGATTCGATATTATCCATAGATGAATTATCCTCCCTGATGCCCTGAAAAATCAAATCCTGCACCCCTGTATGGGGACACGCTTATTCCTTGATCGCCAGAAAAACACCCACAAAAAAGTTCTTGTACACACAATCCACGTTCCCAAAGCCGCTGTTTTTCAGCCATTGCAATTGGTCTGCCAGCAGCGCATCTTTATCAAAAGCGGTCCGCCGGTCAATACTCTCCTGTATGCGTTCTTCTGAAGCGCCGGATGCTCTGACCTGCGCTAACCAATGATTCCAGTACAGCTCCCGCAACCAGGGTGTCTCGCCGCGAATTTGATCGATATTGATAAAGATGCCCCCTTTGCGCAGCAACCTGTAGATATTGCCAAATAACGCACGCTTTTCCTGATCTCCCAGATGATGGATGGATAAACTGGAGATCACCAGGTCAACAACCGCTCCTTCTTCCAGCTTTCGATAATCGCCCACCACATACCTGAATTGCTGTGCATGATTTTCGAACCGTTTCCGCGCCACGTCTAACATCTTGTCTGCCAGATCATAGAGCACAAAATTCGCCTTCGGGTATTTCTCCAGGACATGCTTTGAAAACAGGCCTGTCCCGGCGCCCAGGTCCAATACCTGATTGCATTCCCCTGGCGCAAAAGTCAGCAAATCCAGCGCAGTGCCAAAAATGTCGCCATAATTTGGCAAGGCTTTCATCATCCAATCATCATAATATTCGATTGACCTGTTAAACGCTTCACCGATGCTCATACCATTTTCTCCACAACTTCCTCATCCAACAAGTCTTCTAATCCAACCATCTTAATCTTCCGGCACCTTCCAGGACTGCTCACCTGAGATCTGCACATCTGTCTCCGAGCGCAGCCAATCGCCGTCGCAGCCCTCGGCGCGGAGGAAATACGTGTCAGGTCTCAAAGTAAGCACAAGTGACTCGCCAGGCTGAATATATTCCTCACCGAGCCAATTATAGCCGGTGTAGACACTCTCCAAGATACCTATCCGCAGTTGGCAGATCGGCACATCAGCATTATTGATCACGGTCAGCGAGGTCTTGCAGGGCGGGGTATTGCCTTTGGTGGAGTTGATGAAAGAATGAACGGTGTCCGCATTAACTTTCAGGTGCTCATCGGCGCGGAACTCTTCGGTGCAGTATTCCACCCAGGTGAAGTATTTCCCCGGCGGGATGTACATGGTGACTGACTCTTCACTGCGCAAGGGATGTCCTGCAACCCAGTTCTCCCCGCCCACGTACTCGCAGTGGTCCGGCGAGACAAACAACTGACAAATGCTCATGCAGGTGTCGTTTTGCAGGGTAAAAGCTGCAAGCCCTTCCTCCGGGTTAGGGACAGCGATCACATCGCCCGGCTCCGGGCAGGGCAGCTTTCCAGCCGCGCTGCATCCACTCAGCAAGCTGGCGAGGATCAGCATACAACAGAAACTAAACATAAGCGAACGATCTTTCATCTCGTCCCCATTTTCTAATACAAAAAAGTCTGACTGCAAACATTGTCCCACGTGATGCCCAAAAGTCAAATTCTGTCAATGTAAGCAATCAGGAATACAACTTCCTGATCCCTGATCCGCTATTTCCTGTTACCCCCTCAAACTCCTTCCTTGCTCACCATCATTTCGCCTCACCATTTGGATATCCCGGAACAAGCCGCAGCGCCAGCTCCTTTAATTGGCCGGGACTGATCGGTTTCAGCAGGACCAGGTCAGCATCCTTGTCGAGCAAGTCTGCTTGCTGATCATCTGCTGTGGTCAAAATGACGCGGCTGGTTGCGAAACGTTTATCCCCACGGATTTGGGAAAGCAGTTCACGCCCGGATTTGCCGGGCAGATTCAAGTCCAGCAAGACCAGCGCAGGGATCACTTCCTCCAGCCGGGCGGCGGCAGAATCCCCATCCAGAAAAGTTTCCACAACAAAATCATTTCTCAGCGATATATTGAAGATCTGGTTCTGCGCTGGGTCGTCTTCGACAATCAAAACAAGCGGCTTTTCCATCATGTCCCTTTAGCTTTCTTGTGGAGGCAATTTAACAGGAAGCAGCACAGTGAAACGACTTCCTTGCCCTGTTTGGCTGTCGAGATTGATGCGTCCACCCATCAATTCTACCAATTGTTTGGTAATGGCTAACCCCAATCCAATCCCGCGATTCTCACTGGTGATCGCGTTCTGACCTTGTTGGAAGGGTTCAAAAATAGATGCTTGCGCTTCATCCGGGATGCCCATGCCAGTGTCCCTTACCTCCATTGCCCAATGCTTTGGAGCGTGACGCTCCAACCTGACCCACACTTCCCCTTTTTCGGTGAACTTGATGGCATTCCCAATCAGGTTGATCAAAATTTGACGCAAGCGCTGCTCATCGCCAAACAAATGCTCAGGCAAGTTTGGATCAATGTGTGTGAAAAAGCCCAGCCCTTTTTTCTCTGCCATAATATCCAAACCCGAAACTGCCTGTTCCAGGAGTGTGACTGGAGAAAAGATTTTTTCCTTGAGGATGGTCGTGTTGGCTTGAATCTGGGCTTCATCGAGCAATTCATTGACCATTGCCGTTAAATACCTGGAATTTTCCAATATGCTTTTTAATGCTTCTTTCTGAATTTCTTTGACCTCTCCCAACTCACCGTCCCGGAGTAGTTCGGCGTAGCCCAGAATGCCTCCCAGGGGAGTACGCAATTCGTGGCTCACCCTGGCGAGCAACTGGCTTTTCGCACGGCTGGCTTCCAGTGCCTGATCGTAAGCGATTAAGAGCGCGTCCTGGGCGCGCTTCTGTTCAGTGATGTCTTCTTTAACAGCCACATAATGGGTGATCTTCCCATCCTCATCATGGATCGGAGAAATCGATGCCATTTCCCAATACAGTTCTCCATTCTTTTTCCGGTTGCAAAATTCACCACGCCATTCACGCCCTGCAGAAATTGTTTTCCACAGGTCGCTGTGCGTGCCAACAGGCGTTTGCCCGGTTTTGAGAATGTTTGGATTTTTGCCGAATGCTTCGTCAAAAGTGTAACCAGTCACCTGTGAAAATTTTGGATTCACATACTGAATGTTTCCATCTAGCCCTGTGATGACGATAGAGGTTGGACTTGCCTCAACTGCCCGAGAAAGTTTGCGCACCTGCTCCTCAGCTCTTTTGCGAGGAGTAATATCGCGGATGATGATCAAACGCCCAACCGCGTTCTTCTGTTTGTCTCTCAGCGGCAAACTGCTCAACCCAACCCAGCGTTGGTCAGCTCCTGAGCCAAGCGTGACTTCAACCTCTGTTTCTGTGGCCATTTCGCTTTCCCTGACCAGTATTGGCCACTGGATAATCGCTTCCGCAAGTTTTTTACCAATCAGTGCCTGGTTCTCAGGGACATTCAGGATATGGTGTACAGCTTTGTTTGTCTCAACGATACGGTCGACAGGGTCAAGAACGATAATGCCGTCATGCATCCCTTCAAGAATGACTTCGCGCGCAACAGGCGCCAGATCCAGCAGGCGATGTCTGAACAGGGCAAATACCATGCCTACCCCGGTTATTGTGAATGCAAACGGAGTCAAATCAATGACAATGGGCAGCAATTGGAAAATTTGAATAATGTTGAATATCCAGGGTGCAAAGACGGCCAGCAAGATCCAACTCATTTGCCCGCGATATTGTGAAGGCCAGTGTAACAAGGCACGCACAACCATGACCGTCCCGGCCACGATGAAAAAATAGGAATAAATTGTATGCATCCAGAACCAGACCCCGTTCTGGGCGCTCCTGAGCAGTACACCACCTTCCTGAACGAGTTTCCCGTCGGTTGACCAGAACAGATGATGGAAATCATTGCTCCAGATCATCAGGATGGTGATCACCGGGAAAACAAAAAGAGCCATCAGGCGCTTGCGGGTGATCCAGCTCTTGCGCTCAGTGTATTCCAGGGCGAACAGGAACCAGAAAATTGGCGTTGACACAATACCGAAATAGGTTGTTTTGTTCCAAAAAGCCTGTGAAGCGAGATCGGGGGAGAGAATTTGTACAAGATAGGTCAGACTCCATACAAATAGAGACAGCATCATCAAAGAAAACAGTTTGGCGCCTGTCGTCTGCCTTTGCTTCCAGGCATACAAGGACAATGTGATTGATATGATTGTAGCGGCAGTGAGGATGGTTATATACGAAATTGCTTGAGGTGACATGGCTTAACCTGTTTTACGAGTAGATTGGTTTTATACATCGAGCCAATTATAACGGTTTGTGTTGCTGTCCCAATTTTGACAAGCAAACAATCAGAAAATCACATTTTCTACCAAATGCCTGCCGCTCCCTTGGGCCGAATTCGGTCAGGTGGATCTGGTGTTGGGCCGTTTTTGTTATTTAACTGTTGCGGCTATTTACTGTCCAAGCTCATAATTAAACCGATTAATTTCCCTGGCATACCAATCCGCTCCAACAATTTCCACGACGCCGTATTTTCGGGATTGCAGTATGCAACGATCCGGTGAATCCCAAAATGCTCGAAACCATACTGAATCAGCGCGCGGGCCGATTCTGCGGCATACCCATTGTGATGATATGCCGGGTTAAAGATATACCCTAGCTCCCAGGTCCTAAATTTTTCGGGTTCTGTCTGTTTGAAATACAAATGCCCTGTCAGTGCCTGGTTACTTTTTAAAATCACCGCCCAGAAATCAGTGCCCTTTGACCTTTCCGCCGCCAGCTCTTTGGCTTGATCTAACGAAACAGGCTCACCCGGTTCGAAACGATAGACAGATGGGTCTGAAAGATATTCAAATAAAGCATGTCCATCCTGCTCCTGAAATGGGCGAATCAATAGCCTGGGCGTATCGATCATTGAAAACTCCTTTTACACATTCTTTGTTGATTTACCGGAAAATAACCAATACAAGGAACAATATCCTTCAATTCCATACCTAAGCATGCATCACTCAAACAACCTCGATTTGCGAGGATAAAAGCACAAGGGAGGCTAATTCATTCGATTTTTCATTATCAATTCTTGGGTATTTTCCCCAAATAGTCACCTTCATGCCATAATCGATAGTGCCCATCAACATCCATCTGATACATGTTATTCCATTCCTGCCAAATAAACATCTCCATACTCGAATCCCAAAAAGGATGGTATCTTAAGCCAGCATCTGTTATCCTAACGATTCTATCGTCCAAATAAATTTTGGATCTACCACTATTTTCGTTATACCATCTATTAAATTCAAGCAACATTGGGTCGTGGTATTCTCCTGTCACACTTTCAGTCTCCAATGTTGTCCCGGGTGCAGTTTTGGGATGTTGCGGACAAATTTCATTTTCGCGCCACTTTGAGTAACTACACATCTTATAGATTTCACTCTCCCGTGCATTTGCCAATCTTAATCCATCAATATCGATTGCTCTAACATCCTGGTTACCAGGACCACATGGATCAGTAAGCAATAGAACCCTATTTTCATAATCATAAACTCGAGTTGATCTGCATTGATCAAAAGTCAGTATTTGAGGATTTGCCATATCATTAATATCAAAGCGTGCAAATGCTTCTACAAATGAAGAAAGTTCAGAGCCCTCTCCGTCTTCACGAAGTTTAGATATTGATAACAGGAAAACATCAGGACCTAACCAATATGCTGCACCAGCAGAACTATAACCATCTATTTCTTTTGGGATATGAATGATCTCATCAGACAACAAATTGACAATTAAATGATTTACCTCTATTTCGTTTCTTTTGTTTTTATAATAAACAATCATCAATTTCCTGTCATGAGAAATCGCAACACTACGTTCTAATCTTGAGGTAGTATTTTGGGTTGCTTCAACAATATCAAAAGCTATTCGCTCATCATCACCCTTGATATCAGTCTGAATGATCTGATTACCTTCAATAAACAAGTATGACCATTTGTCATTTTCAAAAAGGGCATCAAATTCAGGTTCGCTTCCCAATTCAGTTGGTGGAGGTGATTTGGGATCGAAGGGTAGATACCATAATAAAAACATTGGTAAACAACAAAGAAGAAGCACCAATATGGAAATTACAAGAAGCGTCTTTTTTGCTGAGGCAGGTTTATCTTTTTTTTGCTTTGTCATATTGCTTGATCTCGTCACATTGATTGAAATTTACTGTCACCCATGACACTATTATCTTCCCTGACACCCTAAAAAGCAAATCTATTTAATTCAAAACAATCAGGAAGTTGCCTTCCTGATTGCCTGATCCCCGATCAACTGATCCCGTTTATTCCTCAAACATCCTGCGCCGTCTACGTGTGATGACTGGCGCCAGCAGCGTGCGCAGCAGATACTTGGCATGGATCGCCGAGAACCAGGAACCGCCCTCGCGGCGGTGTACTTTCAGCATCTCCGGCCAGCAGCGGTCATCGGCCGAGATGGTCTTGGCATCCCCGTGCAGGCGGAAATTGGCCCACAAACGGGGCACATACACCAGCGGGGCGATCTTCGCCAGGCGCACCCACAGGTCATAATCCATCGCAAAATAGAACGAGGGATCCAGCGGCCCGACCTGTTTCCACAAACCAGTGCGAAAGAAGGCCGCCTGCTGGCAGATATGCACATAGCCCTGCATCAGGCGGCCATAATCCGTCTGCGCCGAAGGGAACTTGCCAATCACTTTACCCTGGGCATCAATGAAATTGCCGTCCCCATACACCATGCCGACTTCCGGGTGATCCTGCAACCAGGCTACCGCTTCGGACACGGCGTGCGGTTCCAGGGTGTCATCCGAATTCAGCCAGGCCAGCACCTCGCCTTTTGCCAACGCAAAGCCCTTGTTGATGGCGTCCGTTTGCCCCAGGTCCGGCTCGGACACCCAGTGCGCCAGATGCTCTGCATACTTGTGGATGATCTCCTGGCTGCCATCCGTGGATGCGCCGTCAATAATGATGTATTCAATTTCCGGATAGTCCTGCCCCAAAACGGACTGGATGGTTTTCTCCAGAAACTTTGCTTGATTAAAAGATGGTGTAATGATCGATACCAGCATACTGCTTTCCTGGTCTCAGGCAGTAAAACAACTTCTGTGCCAGCCGGAGACCTTGCCTTTCAGAATTATTCCTCTACCTGAGCTTCAGGCAATGGATTCCGCAGATCGAATATCACGAATTCTTCGTCTTCTTCCAGCAGCGGATAGTTTTCGTAGAGCAAACCCTTGATCTTGGGCTGCCGGTCCAGTTCGCCAAACATAGTCACCAGAAAAACGTCTTTACCGGCCACTTCTTCCCTGAACATCTTCTCCATGTCAAATTCCTGCCCGGCCAGGGCGCGGTAATTAAAATCGCCGGAAGACAGCCAGTTTTGCGAGGGCGTCCAGCCCCAGTAGGCAAGACGGTAGCCGTAATCCGGAGTGATCGAAACCACAGACTTGCCCTCTAGTTTTTCACCCAGCATGCTCCAAAAGGCTGCATCGCCCCGGTAATCATCGCGTTTGAGCGCCACGCGCACATCCCAGGCATTCAGCGTGACCCACAACAAAGTCGCACCGATCAACACAGGATACAGCACCGCTTTGGGTGCTTGCAAACGGTTGACCACCACCTGGGCCGCAGCCGCCAGACCCACCGCCACCGCCGGAACAAAGGGCAGTTGGTAATAGTCATGAGTGGAGATATGATGTGAGAAGGTCATGCCATACACAAAATACCCGAACCACACCGCAATGAAGAGGGTGCGCGGTCCTTTCCCGCGGATCAGGAAGATGCCCAACAATGCAGCCAGGAACCATTCAAAGACCAGCGTGCTGGCAATCATGCCTTTCCAGCGCAGATAGGTAACCGGATCGATCCACAGATTGGGGAAGAATCGCAGGCTGAACTGCCCGCCCAGCAGGCCGACAATGTACACCCCATAAATATGGAACAAGGCATAGGGCAGCACGGTAAGACCAGCCAGCGCCCACACCTGCTTGCTGCGAATAGCTTGCTTGATGCCCATCTCGGCCAGGATCAATCCCACCCAGGCTGGGCCAATGAAGAAGACTGCCGTCGATTTGATGAAGATTGCCAGCCCGGCCAGCAATCCGGCGATGACCGTCCACTTCCAAGTTGGCTGGCGGTGCCAGCGCAGCATGCCCCACCAACCCCACACAATGCCGGCGGTCAGCAGCGGGTCCGGTTGAAAAGAGCGGCTGGCCAACGCTGCATAGGGCAGGATCATGTAATACGCCAGGCCGATCACCGCCCCGTCTGCGCCGACCAAATCCTTCAACAGCAGCAGCAAGCCGATCCCGCCCAGAGTCCAGAAGAAGATGGCAGACACTCTGGCGTAAGCCAGGTTGACTTCGCCCGTGATGGCATACGTCAAAGCCGTCAAACGCTCCATGATGGGCGGCTCGATCAGGCCCTCCTGCTTCCACTGCTGCACGGCCAGTTCCCGCTGCCAGGCTGGTACGTCCGGCAGGTTCTGATAATACATGCCGCGCGCCATCAGGGCCGAATGAAGCTGGCGCGTGGGGTGAAAGTCCAGCGGGGCATCATCCAAATCATAGAAACGGATGACCAGCCCAACGGCGAAGATCACTACCACCGAAAGCCAGAACAGCCATTTCTTTTCACCAAAGACCGTGTGGTTGTCATTCATGTGTTATCTCTAAATAACCATCTTCTGTCATTGCCCATGTTTTTGTAAGGACAGGTTTCTAACCTGTCCGCCACTTTGCTTCCAATCAATTCCTGCTTCCTGGAAATACCCTTCCACAGCAGCAATTAGTACAAATTTCTTTCTTCGATGGCCTTCACCATACCACCAATAAGCCTGACGATCACTAATAACTGGAATATCTCCGTTATCGCCACCAAAGGCATTATGAGCTGACCTTCGGCTTTGTCCATTTACTTCGACAAGATTGCATAACTGCACCATTGACATATACTTGAAACCTTCACAATCTGCTCTTGTAGGATAATTACTTTCCGGATAATCTGGATAGAAATCCAATTTTCGATAACCTGTTACAAATTCGTCCATTATGCCTTTCTTTTCTATTCCCAAAGCCAATGTGACTCCGCACACTGCACCCTTCGACAAGCTCAGGGTGCAGTGTTAGCGCAGGCTGAACTTGTCGAAGCCGAAACGGTGTTGCAGATTGCCGCGTCGGGCTAACGCCCTTCGCGATGATATCACTATTCCCGCAAATCAAAGATCAAATACCCGTTGCCTTCCACCAGCAGCGGGTACCCATCGTACAACAACTCTTTCAAGGCCGGCTGAGCATCAAACTCGCCCAACGCCGTGACCACAAAGAAATCCTTGCCGCGGGTGGCCTCTTCAAAGTAAGTCTCCACATCCATCGCATCATTTCCGGCCAGTGAGAACAGATTCAAATCCGCACCGGACGGCCAGGCCGCGCTCATCGAGCGCCAGCCATAATAGCGCAGGCGCATGCCGTAATCCCCGGTCAGGGCGATGAAGGCATGCCCGGTGGGAATATCCTCGCCCACCCGCTGCCAGCTTGCCGGTTCCAGCGAGTAATCCTGCACGTAGATCACCGAGCGCGCCGTCCACAAGGCATAGGCCGAGGCAAACAACACCAGCCCCAAGGCGCCCAGCCGCCACACCAGGTGCTGGCGGCTCAACAGATCAAACACAGCCTGCAGCACCGGCAGCAGCGACAAGGCCGTCAGCGGCACCAGCATCAAATGATAATATTCATGGGTGGTGTACTGATACGGGAAAACCAGCCCAAACAGCACGTAGCCAATCCAGCCACCCAGCAGCAGCGCCCTGAACCGTTTTTCAGCAATGCACAACCCCAGCAGCGCCGCCATGACAGTTCCCAGGCTCATCAACCCCCGTATCATCGCCAGCCAGGAGGTGTAGAACTTGCTGGTCAGCACCATGCCGGACAGGGCCACCACCCAGAACGAAAAGAAATCTGAAGAACGCTGTGAATTAAGCAGCAGATAAACGAACGTCGGCAACAGGCAGATGCCCGCCATAGCCCAGGCTTGCCCGCTGCGCCAGAAACGCCGCCAATCCAGACTTTGGATCACCACTGCCGCCAGGATCGGCCCAACAAAAAAGGCGGCAAAGGTTTTGACCAGCAGGGTCATTCCCCCAGCCAGGCCGGTCAGAATAGCCCATTTCCAGGTCAGCGTCTCCGACCAGCGCAGGGCAGCCCAGGCAGTCAACAGGACCCACATCACCATCCACGGGTCTGGCTGAAAAGAGCGTGTGGCAGTCACGCTGAAGGGCAGGAAGAGATAGAACGCCAGAACGACCGCCAGCGCCCAGAACCCGGCAAAACGCCTGCCGATGAAGTAGATCGCTGCCCCGCCGATAGCCCAGAAGAGAGCATTCACCAGCCGCGCCAGCCACAACTGTTCCGAGCTGGCCAGCCAGTACAACCCGCCGACGATGTTCTCCAGAATGGGCGGCTCATAGATTTCAAGCCCGGCCAGGTTAATCGCTTCCTGGCGCAAGGCCGGGTCGGCCTTGCGGTCCAGCTGATAATACACCGCGCGGGCAATGATCGCCGACCGCAGTTGGCGCGTGGCGTGGAAGTCCAGCGGGGGCATGCTTGCCCGGTACAGGCGCACTGCCAACCCCAGGCCAAACACCACCGCCAGCACCAGGCTGCACAGCCAGGCCGCTGTTTTTGTCTGCCCTGAGAAACCTTCTCCGCTTGTCATGTCTGTTCCTCAAGCCTTGCGAATGAAAAGTGCATCCGATTGCAGAATGCTGCCATCCACTGGCGAGATCAGCGAATCAAAACCGCCGGAATAGGTAAAGCCATGCGATTTCATCAACGCGTACAATTCATCAAAACCCACCTGGCCTTCATATAAAGGCTGGTGTGAGACCTCAGTCAGAATATAATCCACCTGCTGCAGCGTCTCCCCTGCCCCGGCCAGGGCCTGGGCCTCAAAGCCCTGCACATCCAGTTTCATCAGCACCGGCTGTTTCAGATGCATCTCAGCCAGATGATCGTCCAGCCGGGCGATGGGCACGGTCACCTTGGTGCTGCAGGCCGTGGCCGGGAAGGCTTCCTTGTGCAAGTCTTCCATCGGCAGCACTGAGGAGGAGGCTACAAAATCGCAGCGCCAGAAGTCAGTCGTGCCCTGCCGGTCTCCCAGAGCGGTTTGAAAAGCCGTGAAGCGCGCATCCCCGGCCATGTTGTGCTGTAATTTGGCAAAATTATCCGGCAAAGGCTCAAAGGTATAGATCCAGGTTTCAGGCAGCATGGTGCGCATCGCCAGGGCAAACGCGCCAATATACCCGCCCACATCAATTACCACAGCCGGGTTGACCGTCTCGAACCACTTACGGTGGGCGGTCAGATGCACCAGCTCGCGCACCAGGGGACGGTTGCGCAGGGTCAAGCCTGTCAGCTTGCCAAACTGGCCCGGGTACATGAAAGGGGTGAAGAAATATTCGGCTGCCTTGCTTATTTTTTCAGGCCATCGATTGAACATAGAACCTCTATCTATCATTCCGTCATTGCAAGCCCTCTCACGATGAGACTTCGCCAGCGCCGTACCCTTTGACAACCTCAGGGTACGGTCTTATCGCTGATTGGACAGGGCGCGGCAATCTCTCTAAATTTTAATTGAAACTCCAATGTCACTATTCTACCGCTTTACCGCGCTTCAAATACCGGGCCAGTCCCTGAATGCGGTCCAGTCCCAGCAATGTTGCCATCGTCCAAAGAATCCGCCGCCATTCCTGCAAAGCCATTCCGGGCACAGCCAGGAAAGCCCGTCCATACTCCCGCAAGGCAGGCCAGGCAAGCTGCCCGGTGGACAGATAATAAGCCTTGAACAGGGCCAAACCGGCTTGCGCCTGCTTGCCCAGCCTGGCACATCGTTGGGCCAGTTCCGGCTGGCTCTGCACCCAGGCAAGCACGGCATCCGCATCCGTGCAGAATCGCTCTGCCAGGGCCACGTTCTTGGAAGCCTCATGAAAGCGGGCTGTGGCCCAGGTCTGCGGTACGTATTGGATGGGCGCGAGTTTGGCTATACGCAGCCAGAGATGGTGATCCAGCAGGTAATCAAATCGGGTATCCAGCTCGCCCGCCTGCGCCAGAATGGAACGGCGCATAAAGACCGCCGGCTGGCCAATGATCCTGAACTGCAGCAGGCCGTCCAGCCCCCAGTCCCCGTAACGGATCAGGTTTTGCGGCTTTCCCTGCCCATCCACCGCCAGCACATCGCCATACACCAGGCCGCATTCCGGGCAGGCTTGCAAGGCTGCCACCGCGGCCTGGATCGCCCCAGGCAGATACGTGTCATCTGAGTTGAGCCAGGCCACGATCTCGCCGCTGGTGCGTGCAAGTCCCTTGTTGATCGCATCTGCCTGGCCGTTGTCCTTTTCCGACACCCAATACGCCAGCCGCTCGGCATATTTCTCAATGATCTCCAGGCTGCCATCCGTTGAACCGCCATCAATCACCATGTATTCCAGGTCAGGGTAATCCTGGCCAAGCACCGACTGGATCGTCTCCTCCAGAAAGGCTGCCTGATTGAAAGAAGGGGTCACAATGCTGACGCGTGGCAGCGAAGCCATAACTAACCTTCCCGCTCCTGCTCAAACAGGGAAGCATAGTCCACTTTGGGGAAAACCTGCAACTTGCCGCCTACCGTGGCATCCATGATCCTGCGCCCATCGGCTTCAAAAGCCAGCCGGGCGCGCTGGTATGCCACTTCCGAGGTATCCAGATCGGGCAACTGCCAGCGGAAGCCCTTGCCAAAATAACCAGGGTCGAAGTGATTGGGGTCATCGCCCTGCGAAACGACTGTGGTATTGGGCTTGCCTTTGGAAGTAAAGCTGTGGTCCACGCCGATCAGGATCACCTCACTGAAGCCCAGGTGATAAGCCAGTTGCAGCGAGACATAGGTCACCGTGGCTCCCTCCCACAATCTGCCAGTCACGTCTTTGGCGAACTTCGGCCCGGTGTAGGTGGTGTGCAGAAAATACAGGTTGGGGTCGGGCCGCAGCCACTGACGCGAGCGCCAGGAGACAAAGCGCGGCATGTCCAGGTTCTGCAAATCTCCGGCGCACTGCTCGATCACCAGGTCATTGACCGTCACCAGATAGGAGGTTTCGAATCCCAGGTCGGGGAACATCAGGTAAATGCGGTTCATCCCAATCGTATTTTCATTACGCAAGCGGCTCAGGTCGGTCTGCTTAAGGCTGGGGCCGTTGCCAATCACAAAGCAGCGTTCGCCGCGCCGGCTGTCCTTCAAGGACGCCAGTCGTGCAATGCTGTCCCGCCGCCAGGGGTGGAAAGTTACCCCAGGCCATTCGCTAGCCCGCTTCAGGCCGTCGCGCGTCTCGCGCATCACCGCCAGCAGCGGCTGCGGAATGAGACTCTTCACTTTTTCGCGGATTTCGCTCATTAACCCTCGGTGCTCAACAGGCAAGTCGCCCCACCATCCACGATGATCGCCTGGCCGGTCATAAACGAAGACTGCTTGTTGTCTGCCAGGAAATAAATGGCATGGGCGATCTCTTCCGGTTCGCCCACCCGGCCATTGACCGTGCGCCGTGCCAGATTCTCCAGCCGCTCCTGGTTAAGATGATCGGTCAGCATCGGCGTGTTGACTGCCCCCGGCAGGATGGCATTGGTACGAATATTGTCGCAGGCAAACTCGATCGCCATGGAGCGCGTCATCGCCAGGATGCCGCCCTTGCTGGCCGCATAGCTGGCAACCCCCTTCGACGTGGCCACTGCATGCACCGAAGACACATTCACAAAAGCCCCGCCCCCGGCAGCCACCAGCAGAGGATGGGTAAACTTGGCCCACAGGAATACCGCCCGTAAATTGGCAGCCATGACCATATCCCATTCTTCAATTGATGTCTCCAGGATCGGTTTGCAGACCTGCATGGCTGCATTATTGATCACTGCGTCCAGAACCGGGGTAAATGCCTGCACCTTGGCGAAGGCTGCGCTGACCTCATCCGGTTTGGCAATATCTGCCTGAATAAAAAGACCGTCATTCGGGAATTTGGCATCAAATGGCCGCCGGTCAACGCCAATCACCCGCCAACCTGCCTCGGCAAACACCTTGAGCGTGGCTTTGCCAACCCCGCCAGCCGCGCCTGTGATCAACATTACTCTTTTTCGTTCATCCATCTGCGTCATCCTTAAAGAGATTTGAATTGTTCCAGGTCATCACAATTGATCTTCAAACCGATCAACAAATTCCGGATCGTATTCCAGTGCACTCGTTCCCAGGCCAATGGGCTGGAATTGGAATTATGCGAACCCAGCATCACCTGATCCATCTTGAATAATGGCGAATCGGCTGGCAGCGGCTCCTCTTCGAACACGTCCAGCGCTGCCCCGGCGATCCGGCCTTCCTGCAGCGCCTTGATCAGGGCCGGTTCGTCCACGATCGGTCCGCGGGCGGTGTTGATCAACACCGCCCCGGGCTTCATCTTCTGCAGGGTTTGGGTGCTGATCAAATGCTGACTGGTTGGGTTCAGGTCGCAGTTCACGCTAACAAAATCCGCTCTTGCCAGCAAGTCATCCAGTTTGACCTCTTCCACGCCCATCTCCAGCACAAAGTCGGGGCGCAGCGGCACAATATCGTTGCCCAACAGTTTCATGCCAAAGACTCTCGCCCGGCGGATGACCGCGCTGCCGATATTGCCCACCCCAATCACGCCCAGGGTACATTCGCTCAAGGAACGACCGGGGATCTTCTTCCATTCACCAGCACGAATTTGGCGGTCCATCCACGGCTGCTGGCGGGCAAAAGCCAGGATATATCCCATGACCGTGTCTGCCACCGGCAGGGTGAAAGCATTGGGCGTATTACCAATCATCACCCCAAGCCGGGCAGCCGCCTGCCGGTCAATTGAATCGATGCCCGTGCCCCACTTGGAAATGACTTTCAAGCGCGGCAGGCAGGCTTCGATCACATCCGCGGTATAGCGGTCATCCCCACAAATCGTCCCATCGAACTGACCAGCATAGGCCAGAATCTCTTCTGCCTCCATGCGCTCGTTCACTTCGGGCACGATCACTTCCAGCCCATAATGCTCCAGCACAGGTTTGAATCGATCCACAAAAGGGATCATATAAGGTGCGGTTAATAAAATGCGAAAGGTCATGTGTTCACCATTGTCTGTTTGCGTTATCTCAAATCGCCAGAAGATTATACCAGCGGAGGTTCTTCGTTGAGTGACAAGCCCTGAGCCTGCAATTTAAAGCTTCCCTTCCAAACGCAAGTGCATCATCAGTTCAACGATCTTGAAATCAGTCTCATTGTCGATATCCATGGCTTCCTCGGCCGGGATCTCGAACATCAGCGGGCGCTCGCCCAACCGGTTGCGCCGGCGCGCCAGGTTCTCGCGCTCAAAAATGTACAGGCAAGAATTATCTTCGAAGAACGGCGGCAGGTCCTGGGTTTGCAGCAGGATGGCCGGGTTGTGGTTGATCGGCCGGGTCAACTCGTCCCAAATGCGCACATGCCGGCGGGTCACACCGAATAGCGAATCATGCGCCGGGTAACTTGCCAGAAGCTGCTGGATGCCCTTCGAGATGGTAGCTGCTCTTAACAGCGGATTGGTGGAATGGGTCTGCAAATACAGGTCGCCCGCCACCTGTGCAGTGTCATGCAGCAGCACCTCATTCATCGGAACATCATCCGCCCGCAAATGCTCTGGCCGTTCCAGCACGGTCACGCCGGGGAAAAAGCGGGCCACTCCCTCTACAACCTCCGGGCTGTCGGTGTCTACCATAATATGCGTCACCTCAGGCACATCCTGCAGGGTGTTCAGGATATGATGGAAAAGCGGCTTTCCGGCCATCAGCCGATAATTCTTGCCGGGCACACGCTGGGAATGATGACGCATGGGCACCAGGGCAATGACGGTTTTAACCTCTTTCATTTCAACCTCTTCATTCTTTTGTCTCTGATGAATGGCCGCTCAAATCTTCATAACGGATGGGTTCTACCGTTCGCCTGCCCAAACGACCGCCCTCACTTTCGCTGTGCGGATAATAAAAGGTTTCACGCAGCTTCCAGGTGAGGGTGCCGGTTTTATAACCCTGATAGGTACCGTTGAACTGCTGCCAGCGGAACATTACCACTTCTTTCCAGACCTTGCTCAACAGTCCCTGACCGCGGGCCGCCTTCCAGTCACTGATCACGTTCTGTACAAAATAGCGCCGGCGGTCTGCTGCCTGAAAATGCGCATCGGGGTAGATTTGCTTGAAAGCCATACCTTCACGCCGGTAGCGGTTATAGACCGACTGCCAGGTCTCCTGATGCACATGGATGATCTCGGCCTCCGGCACATAGGAAATATCATAACCCTGGGCCTGTACCCATTTGGCCCAGGCCAGGTCTTCCAAAGCTGGCAGCGCCTCTTCATAGGGATGCTCTTCCCACAGCGCCCGCCGGATGGCCGAGTTGGCATTATTGCAAAAGGGATAGTCCTGGCGCGGCTTGTGCACATCCGGGTACCAGTGCTGGAAGATCTGATGTTCCGAGAAATGGCTTGTCTCTGCCCCGCGTTGCTTGCCATAGGCCAGGGCCACATTGGCATCCACAAAGGGAGCAATCAATTTTTCCAGCCAGTCCGGGTACACCGGGTACACATGAGCGCTGGCCATCACCACCAGGTCTGCCTCCGCTCTGGCAATGCCCAGGTTTAGCGAACGCCCAAAAGTGAATTCCTCCGGACGGATATGCACCACCTCCACCGGAAAGCGCGAAGCGATCCCCACTGTGGCATCGGATGAGCCCGAATCAACCAGGATGATCTGCACATCTTTCAGCGTTTGCTGCATGATGCCGGTCAACAAGCGGCCAATGTGTTTTTCTTCGTTATAGGCACGAATGATGATGGAGCAAGTTGGTTTCATAAGCCTTTTTACATGTTCAAGGCATGGCGAACGGTTCATCATGCAAAATGCCGTTCACGATCACCTGCATGGTTTCCGATTTCTCAGGCAGCAGCGCTGACCAGTCAAATTTCTTCAAACGCACATAACCCTTCCAATATTTGTCCTCTTCCAGAAAATCATCAAAAGGCAGCGCCCGGTGAAAGACCTGATAATAGAAGAAGCGCCTGGCATTCTGGCGGTATTCGGGCGGCGTATCCAGCATCTCTGCTTCCAGAAGTTCTTCCAGCTTTTGCCGGAAAGTCGCCGCCGAATCGGGCAGGACGGCAATTGCATCCTGGGTGAAGCGCGATTTGCCGCCGCACAGCACCGTACTGCCCAGAATGGCAGCCTCCAGACCAATGGTCGAGTTGTACACCATGCTGAATTTTGATGCCTGGATCAATTCATAGGAATTGATATACTGGTCAGCATCCAGATAATGGACATTGGCAAGTCGATCAACCTGGTTTTGCTGCACCCACTGGGCTACACTCTCCCGGCTCTCCTTGCCCGGGCGGGTTTCATCCGGGTGGGCACGCAAGACAAACAGGGTTTCAGGGTGAGCTTTGATGACTTCCAGCACCACATCCAGCCAGGCAAACATATGCGGGAAGATGACATTGGCATGCGTCTGGCTGGTGTCAAAGACCACGTTGGTGAACACCGGCACGATCTGGCGGAAATTGCTTGCCTTTTGCCAAAACTCGGACGGCATACCTTTCATCTCCGGCCAGAAGCGTATTCCGGCCATCTGAAAATTGCCCTGGAAACGCTGGCCCAGATAAGCATCCAGCTCGTTTTCCTGAGCCGGGGTCAGGGTAAAGTCTGGCGGCAGGTCAATGGGCGAAGCCGTCGCCTCGCCGGTGGTAAAGAACCCTGATAATGGCCGAAAGCCAACCTCGTGTGTAATGACCCGGATGCCGCGCTGCTGCGCCAGATGACGGGCTGTGGCTTCGGGGAAGAACATGCCATTGAATACCACCACCGCCTGAGGTTTGACCTTGTCCAGCAAGGCCGAAAACTTGCAGGCAATGGCCCAGGCAGAGACCAGAAACTGGCGGCACAGGAAGCGCGTTGGCTCATCATCCTGCAAATGGTGGCGGCGCAACGTCCAGCGCAGAGAAGACAATACCAGTTCGCCCAGCGGCACATCCTGATACACCAATGTCACCAGCTCAGCCAGGCGCAATCCTGCCAGTGCCGCCTGCAAACCTTCGTCAACCTGGTAAATGCACCACTCGGCCTTCGCCCCATTGAAGGTGCGTACCGATTGGGAAATGCATCTGCGGCAGGGCGGCTCGGCAGCCAGGTCGTCGCGATTGGTGCCCAACACGCAGCGGGTCATGCCCGCCCCACACACAAAATGCACCACTGGCGTACCGGAAAGGCGCAAACTCCAACTCGCCAGCAAGGAGAAAGCGGCATTCTGGCTGGTGTTCTCCAGGCGGGTTGAGGCATTGAAGAAGACCACCGGCAGCACGCCTTCACCCGCCGGCGCGTGTTCACGCACCCGCAAGGCCATCGTTTGCAGCCGCCGGTTGGCTGCGCGGTGCGCCCACCGCCGTAAAAGTGCATCTTTGCGATCCAAAATCGAGGGCATCAGACTTCCAGATCACCCCGAACTCTACGGAGTTTGCGCAACCCGGCCAGCTCGCTGTCATACACGCGTTTTACCCCGTCACCCAGGGCGGCTTCGGTCACGCGGATATACTTCACCAGCCGCTGAAACCCTTCCGGCTCCACCGAAGCGGCTTGATCACTGCCCCACATGGCCCGATCGAGAGTGTAATGCCGTTCAACCATACAGGCGCCCATCGAAACCGCCACCACTGTTGTGATCAAACCCACTTCATGCCCGGAATACCCAATCGGGCAATCAAACGTCCTCTTGAGCGTTTCCAGCATGCGCAGGTTCAATTCCTCCGGCGGGCAGGGGTATGCACTGGTTGAGTGACACATCAGCATGTTGTCCAAACCGACCACGTCCACCGCTTTTTGCATCTCGTCCATAGTGGACATTCCAGTGGAGATGATGATCGGCCGGCCAGTGGCACGCAATTTGCGCAGCAAGGGCAGGTCGGTCAACGAAGCAGACGGGGTTTTGTAACACAGCGGGTCAAAGGCTTCCATGAAATCCACCGCTTCTTCGTCCCATACCGAGACAAACCAGTCAATACCCACCTCCCTGCAATACCGGTCAATTTCCTCATACTCGGCTCTGCCAAATTCGACCTTGTAGCGGTAATCCATGTAGCTGATATAACCCCACGGTGTGTCGCGCATCTGGTCGCGCTGTTCGGGCGGCACGCATAATTCCGGCGTGCGTTTCTGCAATTTGATTGCATCCACACCGGCTTTCTTGGCGCGGCGGATCAACTCCTTGGT
Source organism: Anaerolineales bacterium (assembly GCA_020060485.1). Next base: position 32,083 of record JAGVAB010000141.1, on the reverse strand, counting down.
AACTTCCATATCGCCATTGTGGTTGATGCCAATTTCTGCAACAATATAGGTCGGGTATCCTTCACCAACAATGCGATTGCCTATCTGAATGGTCTTTGCCATTTGGGTTAGCTCCTTTCGGCTCTTTCTCGCAGGATCATCTCACATATTTCACGCACAGCCCCCTGGCCTCCCTTGCGGGTGAGCACCAGATCAGCCGCGCTTCTGACTTCCGCCACTGCGTCCGCCACAGCCACCGCATAACCGGCCACCGGGAAACAGGGCAGATCATTGACATCATTGCCCACATAGATCACGTTCTTTGGATCAATGTGGTAATCAACCAGGTACTGCTCTAGAACTGTTCCCTTATCCTCAATTCCTTGCAGGACAGGCATTTTCAATTTATCACAGCGGGCAGCCACCACCGGGTTGGCCTCAGTAGAAAGCACCATGGTTTTCACCCCGGTCTGGCGCAGCATTTTGATGCCCGCACCATCGCCACGGTGGGCAGCCACCATCTCCACTCCATCCTGATTGATCCACACCCTGTCGTCCGTCATCACCCCGTCAAAATCAAAGACAACCAGTTCCACCTGGGTGGGGAAACTGCGCCCACTGCGACCTGGCCGTACTATTTCCAGCCCACCTTGCCGCGCCTGCGCTTCATAACGTGCCCAATCTGCGGGCGTATCAATGTCAACGGTGTACAGTGGGTCAATCATAAGCGGCAAGATCACCTGTCCACTCATCGAATGCTGTTCAAGGATCGCCGCCGGACGAATGGCGTCAATATGACCAGTCTGCCAGTAGACAGGCGGCAGCGCCTGGCGCGGGGCATTGTACGGTTCTGGAATGCCTTCCACTTGCAGCAAAGATGTCATCCTGCTGCTTTGCGAGTCAATGCGCCACATCTTGTGCGGATTCTGCCCGGCCGGCACCACGCCGCGCACCGAATCCGCTTCGGGGTGCGCCAGCAGCAAACGCACGGCATCATCCACCATCGAAGGCGGCCGGAAGGGCGAAGTCGGCCGCAGCTGCACCACCACCTCAGGACGGTAACCCTCCGTTTTCGCCAGGGTTTGCAGCACATGCGCAAAGACCGGCAGGTCAAGGGTGCTGTCCTGGGCGAACTCTGCCGGCCGCAGGAACGGTACTTCTGCGCCGTACTGGCGCGCCACCGCGGCGATCTCCTCATCGTCGGTTGAAACCACCACCCTGGTCACCATTTCCGCCTGCAAACCGGCGGCGATGCTGTACGCGATCAGCGGGTACCCGGCAAAATCGCGGATGTTCTTGCGCGGAATGCCCTTTGAGCCGCCGCGCGCCGGGACAACCGCCAGCACCTCACTGCGTTTTACCATGCCGTCCACCCGCCGTCCATGACCAGGTTCGAGCCTGTCATATATGAAGAAGCTTCCGAAGCCAGGAAGAGCAGCGCCCCATTCATTTCGTCAATATTGGCCATGCGTCCCAGCACCGTGCGGGCGGAATATTTCTCGGTGAAGACCTCGTCATGCTGGTTATACACGCCACCGGGAGTTAGCGCATTCACGCGGATATCCTTCCCGGCAAAATAGGTAGCCAGGTATTTGGTCAACCCCAGCACGCCAGACTTGGTCACGGTGTAGAACACCGGTTTGAACTGCCGCGGGCCGTCTGGGCGCTCGTACAAACGCTGGTCCGGGCCGACCAGGCCATAAGTCGAGCAGATCAGGATCATCGTCCCGCTGCCTTGCGCCAGCATCACCCGGCTGGCCGCCTGTGTGCTCAGGAACATGCCGGTCAGGTTGACATCCAGAGCCTGCTGCCAGGCGCTCAAAGGATAGTCCTCAAAGGCATTGCTTGTCTGCTGCGACTGGTTGGCAGCGTCAAACTTGGGATCCATGGCCGCACTGCACACCAGAACATCCAGCCGGCCAAATGCCTCCAGGGCGGCATCCACCATGCCCTGCACCGATTCGGGTTTGGTCACGTCCACCCCAACTCCCAGAGCCTGTAGCCCTTCCGCTTGCAAGCTGACAGCAAATTCCTGTGCCTGGGAATGATCCAGGTCAGCCACCACCACGCTTGCCCCAGCCTGCCCCAGCGTACGGCAGAAACCCTTGCCCAGCAAGCCCACCCCGCCGGTAACAATCGCCACCTTACCGTTCAAATCGAATTTGTCAAAGATCGTACCCATCGTTCCTCGTTTTATGTCCATCGTTTATCTATCAGGCTATACGAAATCAATTCTTGCCCAATACGCCAAAAATGGCGCCATCATCATATTCACCCAGCAAGGGCATGCCCACTGTCAGGTCTTCCATCCAGTCAGCGTCTTCCGGGTCTGCTTGCAAACCGCGATAATTAAAGATAACCATGGCGGCCTTGCCCTCCAGCACCCGCTGGTGGATGTTTGCCAGGTCCTGCTCATAGCCTTCGCGCGGCAAGTTGGTCGCCGGGTTCATCGGCGAAGGCAGCACATAAGCCGGCAGACCAACCACAATATACAACGCCGTCACCCGATTGCTGTATAACAACATCTCGTCCGGCAAATCCTGGGCGGCGGCGATCAACCTTGATTCCTGAATGGCCGAATGGGCAAAACCCTGCCCATCCCAGCGCAATTCGCGCATGGCATCCAGGCTGTCTTCGGTCAGAAATAAAAGCAGCAAAATTGTCAGCAGCGCCACTGCCCAGCGCATCCAGTTCAGCCTGCGCTGCCACAACCAGCGCAAAGCAGCCATCCCCAACACGATCAACGGAGTCTGCACCAGCACCAATGTGCGGTCTTCAAAGATCGGGCTGGCATCCAGAAACATCATCGAAAGCAGCAACACCGCCAGGTAAGAAAGCGCCTGTAGAGCAAACAGCCAGGTAAAACGGCCTGTCCCTTCGTCCAGACCGGAAGGCATGCGGCGTAATTCACGCAGCCCGGCCAGCACTGCTCCGGCTGCCAGCCCCAGCAAGATCACCGCCAGCAAACCTCCCCAAAAAGGCAGCAGCTTTTCCACAAAGCCGCCGCTCTCCGGCAGCAGCCAGCCCCAAAAATTCAGCAGGCCAAACCGCACTTTCTCGGCCGGGATGGCATGGTAGATCAACTGCCGGTTGCCCAGATTGCTGGAGGCAAAATAATTACGTCCCAGCCAGACAGCCACCAGGGGAACCCCCGCTGCCAGAAAGATCAACAGATCCCGAATGCGCCGGGACCATAGCATCCTGCCCGCCTGCGGCTCAGGATGCAGCACCAGCAAGGCCGCCACTCCCAGGGCATACAGGGAAATGCCCACATAACGGGTCAAAAAGGCCAAACTGGCCACAAAACCGCTGGCTGCCAGCCAGCCCCATTTGCGGGTACGCAAACTGGCATCCAGACAGAACAACATGCCAAACACCACAGTCAGATACAAAGGTTCGGTCATGGCAAAAGAATGCGAACGGATCACCGGATCAGAGATCAGGAAAATCAGTCCGCCCAGCAGCGCCAGAACCTGTGAGCGCGTTGCCCGGCGCACGGCAAGCCCGATCAGAAAGACATTTACCCCCATCAGGATCACGTTCAAACCATGCGCTGCCGGAGTGCCATCCAGCCCGGTCAGGCCGATCCCGGCTAACACAAATGAGAACATGGGCGGAAAATTGGTGATGGGCACCGGGCTGCCATCACCGGTCAAACGGCTGTAGCCATTTCCGGCCAGCAGATTGCGCGCCCCGGCCACATAGCCCACCGAGTCATTTACCAGACCAATGCCATGCGGGGTCACAGCCAGCATCAGCCCGATTCCACCCAGCGCTAACAAACCCAACAAGGCAAAGAACCAGCCGGGATGCCTGTTCAGAAACGCATCGATCTCTTCAATCCACTGCAATCTGCTCACCTTTCCACTTTTCCTCGCCATTTCATGCAATCTCTACGGCGCCTTTGGATAACGATAAATACCGCCATCCGCACCTTGGTAAACAACCTCCAGCCCATCCACCAGCGCCGCCGCCCACTCCTCGCTGCGCGCCCCATACAGGCCGGAAACCTGAGCGGGCAGACTGTCGAAGACCACCAGCACGGCCTCGCCGCCGCGGAAGAGAGTCTCGGCCGGGTCGTCTGTCAAATCGCCGTCCCCATATCGACCAAACGCCGCCTGCGGCTCGTCAACAAAGATCTCGGCCAGCGGGTAGGACGCCCTCCCGGTCAGATGTAAAACAGCAGTCTCCTCATTGGTCACCATCAAGGTATCTGCCTGCAGTTCACGCACCACCTGCATGGTATCCGAAGTTTGCCAGGCGATCGAATTGTAACCCAAACCCAGCGCATAATTTTGCTGTACAATGCGCAGGCTGCGCACGCCAGTCCATGCGCCAAATGCAAACAGAACTGCCAGCAAGCCGTTCTTCAGCCATTTGATCTGCGGCCACAGCCGCCAGGTCTGCACCACCAGCAGCACCACCAGACACAAAACCGCCGCCAGCAGCGGGGACATCATCCTGCTGCCAATGGTGATCGGCGGGTAGGTGGTGAAATAGACCAGGGCAATGCCCGCCAGATAGACTAGGCTGAACAAGGCCAATGCTATTTGCCAGCGGTAGAGTTCTTCTGCACTATTCTTTGATTTTCCTGCCAGGCGCAGGATCAGCAGCGACCACACTGCCAACCCCAATACAAAGCCAATGCTCAATACATGGTTGAGGGTCGCCGGATAGGGCGGAGCCTGAACCCAGGAATCGGGCACAAGCCAGAACAATACCACCTCTTCCATCTGCGGCCAAAAGAGCCGCACCCGTTCCAGCATGACAGCCGCGGTCAACACGCTGCGCGAGGAGACAGTTGTGGTCTGGCTGATATTGTAGACCATCCAGGCTGCGGTGGGCAGAATAGCCACCAGACTAAAAATAGCAGCCTTGACCAGACGCTTACCCCAGCTCTCTGTGCTAAACACGACCAGAAGCAAAGCCGCCGCCCCCAGGTACGCCCCGGCCGCATAGCGCGTCAGGAATGCCAGCCCGCCACATGCCGCCGCAGCTGCCAGCAGCCAGGTCCGCTCCGATTGGCGCAGATATGCCAGGCTCAATCCCAGGCAGACAAAGCCCAAAAAGATGGACAACGGCTCCGACATGGCCCAGGAAAAGACCGGCACCAAAACCGGAGAAAGCGCCAGCAGCAGTGCCACCGCCCAGGTTGCGGCCAATGAACCCGTCACCCGCCAGGTCTCGGCGGATGCCAGCCAGATCAACGCGCCAAACAGCATGCTGTTCAGCCAAAAGGCAGCCGCCTCCATTGGCAGCCCCACCAAGCCCAGAAAACCCAGCACCAACGAGAAAAAGGGCGCAAAATAGGGCAGGATGCGAAACTCGCCGCGCGGCCCGATCAATCCAAAGCCTTTGCCGTCCAGCAGATTCCGGGCAGAAGTCATATAAATGGTGGCATCACCGCCGATGCCTGGGCCGTAATGCATGCTGAAACGCAGCACCACCACCCCGATCAGGGCTGCCCCCAGAAAAGAAAGATATGCCACATCCTCTTTTTTCATGGTATATCCTTATCCTTTACCGGCTGCCAAAGCCATAGATCAGGTCGTCTCCCGCTTCGGTCAGCAATACCAGGCCCAGTTCTTCACAGGCCCGGCGCAGACCTTCGATATCGTCGTAATACGTGCGGTTGACCAGTACATAGGTCATATCCAATGATTTTAACAATGCCACGCTTTCCGCCGAAGGAAAGGTCTCCATCACCGGCATGATCTCACGGTACTGCCTGGGGGGAAAAGCATTGAAAAATCCGCCCAGAAAGGGCTTGCCATTGATCAGTTGCCCGTAGATATGTTCCTGGTCTTCCTGTAATTCAAACGGAAACTGCGCCCAGGCGCCATCTCCGGGCTGGGCTGCCAGCCAGGCATCTGCCGGACGCGGCTCCACCTGGGAAAAGTCCTGGTACGGGCCGGGATAGAGATCGACAAAGACCAGCACCAGCAGCAAGACCCATACCGCCAGACGGCGTTTCTCCGGCAGTTTCTCCAGCAGCCAGGCGCTCCCCAGGCCGGCCGCAGTGCTGACAAAAACCAGGGCGAACACGCCAAAACGCATCAACGCCCGCAGTTTGGCATACATTGGAAAATACAGGAACAGAAAATACCCCGGCAGGACAAGCGGCAGGCTCTCCCTCCCCAGACGGGCAGCCAAGCCTGCTGGCAGGGCAAGCTCCACCGGATTTTCATTCCAGTGCAGGTCAGTGCCCATCGCCAGAATGATCGAGAACAGCGTGCCCCACAACAGCAGTCGCAGCAAGCCTTCCTGTTTCAACTCCTTGCGCTTCAACCAGGCCAGCACAGCCAGCACACCTGAGACCGCCCCCACATACAGCGTGGCTTCGATCCACAGATCGCGGTTGAAATTACGCCACACCCATTCCCCCCACAGGAAATGATCGGTGGAAGGCAACAGAAAGTCCAGCGGGCTGGCCGAATACTTGCGCACAATGCCCATGCTGCGATCCGTCAGGCCGCCTTCGTTCAGCAAGGAAACGTATGGAAAGACGGCAAACACCACCAGCGGCAGGGCCACCAGCCCCATCGCCAGCAGCCGTTTCCAGAACGCCCAATCCTTAAGTCGTTCTCTTTCTTTCAGCAAATAGATCACCACCAGAAAAACGCTTACCAGCGCCGTCATATAGAAATAATATTGTGAGGTGTTGGCGATCAGGCCCAGGGCAATACCGCCCAGCAGCACCGGTTTCCACGACCAATCCTGGCGCTTGAGCAGATCCCACAAACCCATGAAATAGAAAGGAAACCACTGCATGCCCGACAGGTTGAGATGCCCGATGCGGAAGTGGGCAAAGTGATAAGGGATGAAGGCGTACACTGTCCCGGCCAGCAGGGCGGCGTCCCAGCGCCCGCTGAGCTGCCTGACCCACAAATACATGCCCAGGCCGGACAGCACAAAGGTAAAGATCATCGCCATGTTGTAGGCAAACACCTCGCCGCCAATGAAGTAAAACGGCATGGCAATCGCCAGATTGGCCTGGGTGATCTCGGTATAGGCCAAACTCCAGCCTTCCGGATAGTTCAGGAACCAGATATTGAAAGGATTGACCCCCAGGTCAAACAAGGCTTTCTTGAACCAGCCAATCATCCACACAAAATAGATGTTGTCCCCCACCAGCCCCACCATCGAATCGCCCATGCGAGTTACCAGCGGCCAGGTCATGACCACCGTCATGACCGTGAAGTACAGGATCACCCACAAGAGAGAAGCTCTGGACAAGGATTTGATTATTTTTTTCATGCCCACACTCCGGCCTAAAACTCCACCCAGTGATGATACAAGGACGACTGGCACACTGCCACGACAAGTTCCATGGCGCGCTTACCGTCCTCCAGTGAACATACCGGCTGCGCCTTACCTTCGATCATCTGGATGAAATTCTCCATCTCTGCCAAAAAGAGATGATTGCGTTCAAATTCTTCCGGGGCAGGGAAGGTCTCCCAGGCTTCGCGGGCAGCCCGATACAGGCGCACCCCGCCATCCGCGTTGTCCCAGCGCAAGGTGCCTTGGTTGCCGATCATCTCCAGGGTATGCGTAGCAGGCCGCTGCAGGAAGTCCAGATGCACGCTGCCCAAAACCCCGCGATCAAACTGTAAGCCAATCTCGGCTACATCCTCCACATGGATGCCCAGGCCGCCCAGATTGCCGCTGAAAGCCCACACCGACTCAACTTCACCCACCAGCCAACGCAGGTAGTCCAGTGGATGGCACAGGGTGCGCACCACCCCGCCGCCCAGTTCCTTGCGGGCGCTGTAGCTCTGGCGGTAATCCTCCCAGGGATGCCAATCGGGCAGATACTCGCCCCAATGAGAACGCACAGAAACCAGATCGCCAATTGCGCCATTCTCAAGCAGTTGCTTTGCCTGCCGCAAACCGGGATGAAAGCGGAACTGGTACCCCATCAGCAGGCTGCCGCCGCCCTGCTGCAAGGCCTTTTCCAGCGCGGGAACATCTTCCATAGTGTGCGAGATGGGCTTCTCCATTAATATGTGACAGCCCGCCTGTGCAGCCGGAATGGCCACATCCAGATGCAACGCTGTAGGATTGGCAATGATCACCCCATCCGGCTGGTGATCAAGCGCTTTTTGCAAGTCTGTCTCTACCGGAAAGTGCGCAATTTCATCATCTTCCAGTGTACTTTGGTGTGTACGGTACAAGACAATATCCTCCTGGCCCAGTGCCAGCAGGTTGCGCAAATGCCGTCGTCCAATCGATCCAAATCCCGCAATGAGGAATTTCATCTTTGCTCTCCAAAATAATTCAACCTCACTGTAGTAACGACTGAAGTGGTTACTACAGTTTCTTTTCTCTACACTTCCTTCTTGCCCATCACCGATAACAAGAATTTCGCAGTGCGTTTGCCCGCACTGGCATCGGTGAAGGTCACTTCGTCACGCACAAATTGCTGGCGCGCTGCCTGATCGGCATGCGGCTCTTCCAGATAGCGGTTCAAGGCCGCCTTGAGTTGTGCTTTGTCCATCGCCACCTGACCGGCCTCTGCCTGGCGAAAACGCAAATGAGTCGGCCAGTTGCCAATCTCGGACAGGGCCAGCGAGAACTTGCCGGGGGTATTCCATCCGCCCGGAGCATCAATACACACGCTGACAATGGGCTGCTCGTGCACTGCCGCCTCCACCACCATCGTTGAATACACGGTGGTGAACACATCCGAGTAGGCCATCATGGAAGTTTTTTCGGGCATGTCCTCCCCGGAATAATAGCCCAGCTCTCCGCCCAACGGCACCGGTTCTACCAGGTGCACATGCTCCAGGCGGGCAGCCAGCTCACGGATCTTCTCGCGTTCCCCGGCATACAACGCATCCTCCATGAAATGGTTGGGGTGCAAGCGGATGAGCAGTTGGCAGGGTTCAGCCAGTTCATCTTCGGCCACCAGCTCAGCCAGAGCTTCCACATTCTGATAATTGGGAGAAAAAGTGATGAAGCTGCTGGCATAGCCAATCAGCTTGCGCTGCAGGTCGAGCTTGTGCAGGGCGAAATATTCCTCACGGGTCATCAACCAATCCTTGCGGAAGTAACCGTCATAAGAGGGGATACCGCCCACATGCACCCGCTGCGCATCCCAATCGGAACCCAGAACCAGTTCTTCTTTTTGCAGTTCAGACCAGCAATTGACCCAATCCATCGGCGCACCGGGCAAAGTATAACTGCTGGAATTATCCCATCCCACAATGACTGCCGCAGTAGGCACGCCCAACTGTGCCGCCTGGCGCAGCAGGTAACGGTCATAACGCCATCCAGCCGTACTGGCGACCACCAGTTCTGGCTGATACTTCTCGAACAAATCGCCATACAGATCAGGCGTAAAACGCATTTGCTGGCGCACAACAAATTGCCGCAAGGCTTTTGATCGGCGCATCAACCACACCAACAGCTTCATGAACGGCATCACCAGTTTGCGCTTGCCTGTCGCCTCATATTCCACCTGATAGATATTGCTGTCCATCGCCTCAACGTTGATCCGTTTCGAGCCACCCACCCGCCGCAGAAAATGCAGCCACCACTGGGCTGTGGGTGAAACGGTCTCATAATATTTTTTGGCTTTCTCCAGGCGCAGCCCTTCCACGATCAACCCCGGCTGGCCAAAGCGTGCCTCAATCTGTTCCTTTAAGCCATCATCCGTCAACAGCACCACTTCCACGCCTGCGGCCAGCATGGCCGGCACCACATCGCTCTGCAAGAAATAAACGATCGCCAGGCCGTGATCGGCGCTGATGAAAACGCGTCTTTTCGTCATGAAAAATCTGTCATCCTCTCTTGTACCATTTCTGTCAAACACCCGGTCTATCGATCATAATACCAATGAAAGATTTTGTTGTAAAAGAATAACAGGCTGCGCTTGACTGGCGGCAAATCCAGCAGCGGGCGTTTCTTTTCCACAACCTGGCCGGCCTTGTGCGTCTTGCCCGCCCCTGGCAAATTGCGCAGGGTATTGCTGATGTTCATCACATACGGCCGGGTGGGCATCAAACGCAGATAGCCTTCCTGATTCATGCGCTCATCCAGTTGCTTGACCTGCCCCATCGGGCGCTCCATGCTGAAAGGCAGAAAGCCCTGCAGCACTTTTTTATACGCCATGAACTGCCAGTGGGAAGCACCTGCCAGCGCCTCCACCCCCTGAAAGGTCAGGCGCACATCCTGGCTGGTGTCATAATGCTGGCGGATATCTTCCTCGCTCTGTCCCAGGCTCAAATCAAATTCCTGGAAAACATCATAAGGGATGAAGTTACCTCTGGCAATCTCAACCCCGGCCTGTGCCTCACCCCAGGCCACGGTCTGGCTGTAAACTTCTGGCCGGGTGCGGAAAGGCCGGGCCGTAACCATACCGGCTTTGGGGAAGGTCTCCAGCAGCTTCAAGGATTGTGACAGCCAACCAGGATAATACAACACATCATTGTCAGCATAGACGATGATCTCACCCGGTGCGCCGCTCAGGATCATGTTCCATGCGCCGCCTTTGCCCAGGTTCTTGTCCGCCAGCAGCAAAAACTGGATGCGCCCGGCCTCTTGCTCATCCAGCAGATACTGGCGCGCCTCGGCACAACTGCCATTGTCAAAGACCAGCAGGTCAAACGGCAGGTCGGCGCTTTCCCGCAAACTGCTCAGGCTGGTATCCAATACGTCCAGCATCTCGGCATAGAAACCGCTCAGGAAGGGGATATAGTTCAACACCGCCACCGTAATGCGTTCCGGCTGGGCCACATTTTTCACAAATTTTGCGGGGTTTTGTCCAACGCGCATATTTTTACTCCCTGTTTTTCCGGCTGCCCTTGAACGCCTGCACCAGCCAGACCTTGATCTCTTTGAACGCCAAAACCGGATGGAACACAGCGAAGAAAACCTGCCCCAAAAAGTGCGAATGAAGCTTCACCAGCGGGAAGATCTCCGCTTCCCGCCAGAACTTCTCTGCGCTGCGCGGCATGGGCTGGATGCGCCCATCCAGCAAGGTACGGTCAGCGTCCAGCAGGTTAAAGATCGCCCGCTTGCCACCTGCCAGGCGGATGTTCTCCTGCGTCTCTGGCAAACGGTAATGCGGCTGTCCTTTTGGCAAATGGCGGTAATCGTGATTCTGGTGCACGATCTGAATGGCGTGGGTGGCATCAATCAGCGCCCAACCCTGGCGGCGGGCTTCATAAAACATCCAGTTATCCCAACCGGCGCGCCCGATGGCAAAATCCGGCATGGCTGCAAAGCAATCCCGCGGAAAGATGAAGTAGTCACTGCCGCCGCGCGGATGTAGCCGGCCTTCTTTGGCTATGCGCAATCGTAGCCGCTCCTCCCACCCATCGGAATAATCCAGCCGCTCGGTCACGTCCAGGTCCCAGCGCTGGCCAACGATTAGAAATTTCTGTGGCTGCTCGTTTACCCGGTGCGCAGCTTCGATCATATCCGGCATAAAGAGAATATCCGCATTGACGTACACCAGCAGCGCAGAATCACTGTTCCGGCGGGCAAGATCAAATATGGAACTGACCAGCGGCGTACCCATCGCATTACAGGTCACTTCCGGCAGGTGCCTGATGCCAAATTCCTGCGCCGCTTCAGCCATCCCCGGTTCATCACCAATCAGGATCACCTCAACTTCGGCACCGAGATGCGTCCATGACTCGATCGCATTGCGCTGCAAGGTGGCAATGAAAGGGTCCGTAAAGGGTTTGGGTGCTGTAAACAGGGTTAATAATGTCATTCTTCCTCTTCTAATGTCATTGCAAGCAAGGATGAAATCCGGGCGTGGCAATCTCCGCCACGTGAAGGTTTCTCTCCGCCGCACCCTTCGACATGATCAGGGTGCGATTCATGTCTTTCAATGACTCTATTTCTTCCCGTTCCGTTCATCCACATCTACCATCGTCTTGTGATGGATCTCGGCATTGATCGCCTGCAAAGCGGGTTCTTTCTCCAGCAAAGCCAGCACATCCAGCCAGCCGAAATCATCCCGTCCATCAAAACGGACCGCCACCTGACGCACAAATTCCAGGTCTTGCAGGGTATCCACCGTCCAACGCTGTGCGCCCTGGTCTTCCATGTGGTCAACCACTTCCACCTTGAAGCGCCCTTCCTGGTCATACAGATACGGCATGACATGCTCGCGCTGGTATTTCAGATCAGCTTCCTGCCAGGCCCGTTGCAAAACGGCAAAGCTGCACACTTCCGTGTCCAGGCCAATCGGGTAAGTGCGCTTGAAGGGCGGCGGCAGTCGGTTGGCGGCGAAGTCCGCCCCGGTCTGTAAAAAGCGCTGCACGGTCAGATCGATCACCTGCGGGTCGATCAACGGGCAGTCCGCCGTCAGACGCACGACGATGTCCGCCTGAAACGCGAGCGCCGCCTGATAGTAACGGTCCAGCACATCGAAAACATCGCCGCGGTAAACTGGTACTTCGTGAGCTTCACAAAACGCTGCAATCGGGTCGTCGGCCGCATCCGTGGTCGTGGCAACTGCCACCTCATCTACCGTCTCTGCCCGTCTGGCGCGGGTCACCACCCAGTCCAGCATCGGACGCCCGTCAATTTCTTTTAATACCTTGCCCGGCAAGCGGCTTGACCCCATGCGGGCCTGAATGATAACCACTGTATGCTGCGAAGTTCGTTCTTGTGCAACCATCCAACTCACCTGTTCTTGGTCAACCGGTACACGCGCCATTCCTCCGGCCCGACCGTTGTCACATATTCATAATTCTGGCAGACATGCACGAAAACCTCGGGCATGCTGCCCGGCAGTCCCGCTCCGGGTGCAGCACACGCAATGAGATCCTTGTTTGGCAGGATGAATGGCAGTTCCTCGTTCATCGTATCCACGATCAAGACCGGCGGGTTGACCTGAATACTTTCCAGCAATTCCGCCGACATGCGGCCTACTACCGGATGAGCAACATAGAACGGATACATGAAGTTATAGCGGGTGGGCATGCTGCGCCGGGATTGAAAATTCACCACCGGCTCGCCACCCCACACCAGCACCAGTTCTTTCGCCGTGGTTTTCTCCTGAATATACTGTACGGCGGCATCTACTTGCGCGTCTGAACCCGCCTTGCCAAACTCGCGCACCAGAGCTTCTCCTGGCCTGTAGACGATCACAAGCAGCAGCACCAGCATCACCGGCCAGACAGAAACGCCCTTAACCCTGGGCAGAGAAAGCAACCATTGCTGCATCAAACCAATCAGGACCACCGTTACCGGCACCAGACTGATGAAATAATGCACATAATTGCGCGCCGAAAGCCCGATGAAAAGCACCTCAATAGGCAGCCACACCAGGCATACCGCTGCCAGAAGAGCCGCCTGCGGGGAAGAAAATCGATGCCTTTGTTGCTCCAACGGGCTGGAAAGCCAGTGCGCCAGCCATCCGCTGATATGCAATCCAGAGACCAGCGCCAGAAAAGCACCCGCTGCCAGCATGCTGATCTGTAAAAGACCCAGGCCGTCCCGGGAAATCAATTCACCCAGCAGAGCCAGTAATCCCAGACAGACGCCAAGCCCCAGCCCGACCCACCCCGGCCAGGGTCTGCGCAGCCAGCCGCCCAGCTCTGCTCCAAAATGCAGCACCAGCGCCACCAGCACCAGCAGCCAGGCAACCATGCCAGCCACAAATCCCGGCACGGTCAGGATGAAAGCCAGGGCATCCTGCATGCCCTGCAAATATTCCAGCAACCCGAGGTTGGAATAATAGAAGTTGTAAACAAAAGCAGTCTGCCAGTAATCAGTCAGGGCACCCTGAACGACAAAGATCACCACCCACAACCCTGCCACCAGACCAAAACCGGCTGCCATTGGGAGCAGGGGCAGCAAACCTTTGGCATTCCGGGAAAATAATGCCCGCAGCACCAATACTATTCCAAGCGCCAGCCCCACTCCGATCAAATTCTGCCGCAGATGGAAAGCCCCCGCCAGAAGCAGACCCAGTCCAAAACTGCGCCAGAAGTTGTAGCCCTTGCGTTCCGCCTGGAAAATGAGGAATGCCGCCCCCAACTGGAATGGCAAGGCATACTCCTCGGTGTAATTGCCGCCATGCAGCACATGGAACAGGGTGAAGATGCCGCCTATGACCACCCATCCAGCCGCAAACGGGGTGCTGAATTGCAGCAGCAAGAAAGCTGCAAGCAAAAAGGCCGCAAAGACAAAGGTCAATTGCAGCGCCCACACACCCCACACAGATCCGCCGTCCAGCCATAAGCCCAATGCTTGAAGATGGAAGATCAAGGGTGGCTTGTGATCCCATACCTCGCTGTACAGGGTCTTGCCTTCCAGCATCTGCCATCCACTGTACAGGAAAATACCCGAATCCCGCCCGGGGGTCATCTGCACCGCCGGAGAGACCACGCTCAACACCAAACCGGTCACGATTAAGGTAACCAGCGCCAGCATGATGATCTTTGAAGTCGGGTTCAGGTTTTTGTTCTGTTCCATGCCAATCTGCAATCCGTTATCGCACCAGTTTGAGCGCCAGTTCATAGGCTTCCAGCAGCTTCTGGAAATTCTTGTTCCAGTCGGCCCGTTCTTCGGCCAACCTCCTGCTGGCTATGCGCATATTATCCAATATTTCCGGCTGGCGGGCAGCCCGCAACATGCCTTCTGCCAGGGCTTCCTCGTCACCATTGGGAAACAGCCAGCCCTCCTGGCCATCGGTGATCCACTCCCGATTACCGGGAATGTCCGAGACCAGCACAGGCAGGCCGCAGCCCAGAGCTTCCATCAACGAAACAGATGACCCGTCGCTATGTGAAGCACTCACATACAGGTCGGCGGCATGGTATATCTGCGCCAGGTCCTTGTTGCTCACCTGCCCGCCATAATCCACCCGCTCCTGCAATTCGTACTGCATCACTGTCCGGCGGATGATCTGCGCCTGCGAGCCATTGCCCAGCAGCAAGAGCCGCAGGGCCGGTTCAACCTGCGCCGCCCGGGCAAAAGCCCGCACCACATTGTCCACACCGTACAACGGCTCCCATGAACGCAGCGAAAGCACCACAAAACTTTTCTGCCAATTGCGCCGCTGACGGACATTTTCCACCTGCCCCGGAGCAAATTGTTGCAGATCCACTCCCCAAGGGAACAGCACCACCTGCTCAACAGGGAAGCCGAACTGTGCCGCTTTCTCCTGCACGGCGCGGCAATCCCCGACCAGCACGGCGCTGTGTTTCAAAGCATAGCGGGTCGCCCAGCGCCAGGCACAGTCGCGATCAGCATCCTTGAGCAGATCAGATCCCCAGGACATGCTCACCAACGGCCGGAAGCCGCTCAAGGCAGCCAGTAAAGCACACGTCTGGATCGGCCCGGCATGGATCACATCCGGCCGCACCTGACGGATGACCCTTTTCAGGTCGGCCAGTAAAGCCAGTCCATCCTTTCGCCTGGCCGGTTTCTGCCCGCCGCGCCACACGATCTGCTCCACCTCAGGCGGCAGCGGGCGGTCTTCCTGCTGATGGCCGCGCCGCTCCAGGCGCAGGAAGAATACCTGATGCTCCGTCTTTGCCAGCGCCGAAAGAAAGCGATGGTCATGCGGGGTATAGTCGCGGGTGAAGTACAGCACGCGCATCGGTGCGATCAAGCCTCTTTAAGCCTCGCCCAGCATCAGCCATGTCAGCTCATGCCCGACGGGGATGTCTCTGATCGCTTTGGCGCCGATCACCATGTCAATCTCATTCGGCAAAATCGCTCCCGGCTGCTGCGGCCGCAGCACATCGATCATCTCGCGGGTCAGCACTTCACCGGCCTTGATCTCGCACGCCGCCCGCAGGCAGCGCCGCTGGACGACCACAGTATCGGCCTCGTTGCCCGCCACGAACTTGTCCGCCGAGCCCAGCGCCCGTTCCAGTTGGCGAGTGTTCTCCACCATCGCTGCCCATGTGTCCGGGTCCATGGCAAATTTGTGGTCAGGCCCTTCGCGGCTGGTATCATCGGTGAAATGCTTCTCTATCACCCGCGCTCCCAGCGCCACAGCCCCCAATACGGTGGCATGACCAGACGTATGATCCGAAAGTCCCAACACTACATTCGGGAACATGGTCTTGTAGGTCTCCAGCACGCGCAGGTGAATATGGTCAAAATTCTCCAGGCTGGCTGTGTAATTGGTGTTGCACTGCATCAGCACCAGTTCAGGATTGATCGCTGTGATCGCATGTACCGCCTGCTGCACCTCGCCGATATGCGACGCACCAGTCGCCAGGATCACCGGTTTTCCCTTGCGCGCCATATACTCCAGAGCCTCCAGCCAACTGATGTCGCCGGAGCCAATCTTGTAGGCGGGCACATAGGGTTCCAGCATATCCACCGCCCCAAAATCATACGGCGACGAGAAATAGTCAATGCCCACCTCATCACAGGCTGCTTTTAGCTCCGGCGTCCAGTCAAAGGATACGGACGCGCCTTCATAGACTTCAAACACCGATTTCTTCCATTTGGCCTGGTGCGAAAGCTGTGAGCCAAACTTCTTAAAGCCGAAATCGGACACGATCTTTGCCGCCCGGAAATTCTGGAACTTGGCCGCATCAGCGCCCGCTTCCTTTGCCAGGCGGATCAGAAACTTGGCACGTTCCAGGTCTCCATCGTGATTGGCAGCAATATCGGCAATGAAATAGGTCGGATGATCTCCGCCAATCCAGCGCTCTCCAATTTTGAATTCCATTTCCAGCCTCCTGAATTAGTCTCAAGAAAATCTGTTTACCCGAAAGTGAAAACAATACGCTGCCCAGCGAAAATAATTGTAGCAACCCTACGGTCAGTCGTTACCCACCGCAAGCTGCAATCACGAAAGCGGTTACGATAATTGCTAGATCGCCATCGCCTGCAAGCGCTCCGGATATCCATCCAGAAACTGCTTATAGAAGCGGCGGATGCCCGCCGCCACCCCCGGCAGCGGAACGCCCAAAGCCCTGCCCAGTTTGTCCACGTTGAGGGTCAAATTGGGCGAACGCCGGGCGGTCAGTCCGCCATCCTGCCACGAGATGGGCTTGACCAGCCCTGGATCAAATCCAAACTCGTTTGCGATGGCGCAGCCAAAGTCATACTTGCTCAGACTCTCGCCGCTGACCACATGATACAAACCCTGCAGATCCATGCCTGCCATTTCCATCAACGTCTCGGCCAGTTGATTGACCTGCAACGGGCAGAACAGCACATCGGTAAAACCGTTCACCGGTTTCCCCGCCTTGAGATTGTTGAAAAAAAACTCGGCCAGACTGCGCTGGCCGGTCAAACTCCAGCCAAAGAAATTCACCCGGGCCACGATCGCCTCCGGGTTGGCCTGCATGACCTGCAGCTCGCCCTCATATTTACTATGCGCATACACACTGAGCGGATTGGGGGTATCAGTCTCCACGTACATGCCCTGTTCGCCGTCAAAAACTGCATCCGTCGATATATGTACCAGCTTGATACCCAGCTCGCGGGTCAACTTTGCCAGCTCACCCGGCAGATCAGCATTAACCTGCTGCGCCAGCTGTGGGTTTTTCTCACAGGCTTCCAGGTTGGCCAGCGCCGCGGCGTGGATCACCAACTGCGGGGCCGTTCCCACCAGCAGCCGCTTAAGGATGCGCTGATTGTTCAGGTCGGTCTTCACCACCGTAAAAGGCATATGCCGCAGTCCATGCTGATTCACCACACCCATCACCTGATGAGCCGGGTGGTATTGCAAGGCGAAATTCAACCCCAGCAAGCCGCTGGCGCCCGTCACCAGGATGCGTGTCATCCAAGTTTTCCATTCAAATAATCGGCTTCAATGGGAGCAACGATCTTCTGGATCTGTGCCACTTCCAGCCAATCGGTATTGTTGTTCGAGGCAAAGCGAAAATCATCCGGCAGTGTCTTGCCGATCTTTTCCCATTCGCGCCCAAACCATAGAGCCTCAGCTGGCTGCACCACGAACATATCATCCAGTTCCACTGTGGTGCGGGCTTCATCTTCCGAGATCAACACTTCATGCAGCTTTTCGCCAGGCCGGATGCCAATTGCCTTGATCTCGGCCTGCGGCGCAACGGCCTTGGCCAGATCGGCAACCGTCATGCTGGGGATCTTGGGCACAAACACCTCGCCGCCATGCATCTGTTCGATACAGCGGATCACAAAGCGCACACCCTGCTCCAGCGAGATCCAGAAGCGGGTCATGCGCTCATCGGTAATGGTCACCGTGCCGCTTTCGCGCTGCTTGAGGAACAATGGCACCACGCTACCCCGGCTGCCAACCACGTTGCCATACCGCACGCAGCTAAAGCGGGTTTCGCGGCCGCCGGCATAGGCATTGCTCTGCACGAACAGTTTTTCTGCGGCCAGCTTGGTGGCCCCATACAGATTGATCGGGTTGACTGCCTTGTCGGTGCTCAAAGCCAGCACCTTCTTTACACCCGCATCCAAAGCAGCATCGATCACATTGCTGCTGCCCAGGATATTGGTCTTGATTGCTTCCATCGGGTTGTATTCACAGGCAGGCACCTGCTTCAGAGCGGCCGCATGTACGCAGATGTCGACCCCGTTCAGGGCACGCCGCAAGCGCAGTTCATCGCGAATGTCGCCAATGAAATAACGCAACGATGGATGTTCAAAACCGGCAGTGCGCATTTCATGCTGTTTCAGCTCATCCCGGCTGAAAATGATGATCTTGGCGGGATGATACTCGTTCAGCATCGTTTCAACGAATTTCTTGCCAAAGGAACCGGTGCCGCCGGTGACCAGAATGACTTGTTTGCTCCAATCCATAGGTTTCTCTCCAATGAACGATTTTCAATTAAGGGATGTTTACGCATCCACGGTATAACGCATGACCGGCCGGGTAGACGAACGACGCGCCACTTCCACAAATCCGGCCTTCTCAAAGATCGACTGCGCGCCATGGAACATGTCAGCATCGCGGCAAGTACCATCCTTACGATCAACCGGGTATCCTTCTACTATTTTTGCACCCTGATTGACAGCGTATTCAACTGCAGCCTGCAATAATCGCAGCGAAATACCCTGTTTGCGGTAAGCTTTGTCGATGAATAAGCAAACGATCGACCAAACAGGCTGTTCGTCAATTGCCTTCATAATGCGGGATCTCTCCAGTCGGGGAAAATCCTCACGCAGTGATAGCGAAACCCAGCCTGCTGGTGTTCCATCTACGTATCCAATCAGACCTGGCACCACGCCGCTTTCCACCAATGCCTTCATGGCGTTCTTGTTTCCCTGACCTGACTGTGCGTCAAATTGCGTCTTCGGCAAGCGGAACCACATACACCAACAATCTCCTGGAGCACCGTATTTTTCAAACAGGATTTCCAAGTCATGCCAGCGTTCTGTTACCAACGGCAGTACCTCAAACGACTGGGAATACTCTTTCATCTTATCCATCCTTTTGGATCACCACCAGCGGGTACTGCCCCTGGCGCCCAAAGAAATGTGGAAAACTCTCTTCCAGCCAGAATAACAGGCGCAGCCACATCCGCCCGCCCAACTGGCGATGGATCAGTGCCCGCATCCAGCGCACGCTGACCGAACGCCACACCAGGATATCGTATGGAATGCCCTGCAATTCCTTCTCCAGCCAGGCCGGGTCCTGCTTCTGAATAAAAGTGCCGGTCGGCTTGGCTTCCGCTTGAACGGCTGCCTGCTGTTTCTTCACATCTGGCTGGCTCTTGCCGCGTCGCGCCGCCAGCCGTCCACCGATGCCTTCCATCAGATGCACCAGCCACTGGCTGCGCACCATGAGCGGCGAAACCGTCCAACCATTAACCACCACCCCGCAGCTCCCAGGCAGCATCACCCGATACAATTCGCGGTAAGCTTTTCCCTTTTCAGGGCCGGGCACATGGTGGATGGTGTGCAGCGAAACCACCCCGTCAAAAACATCTTCCTCAAAGGGCAGGTTGGCGACATCCGCTACCACGAACAAGCCATGCGCTCCGGTTCGTTTGGCTGCTTCCTGCAGGGCGACGATCGACAGATCAACGCACACCCGGTATTGATAGTCCTCTGAATAGGTCAGATATTCAGGATACTGGATCGGCCCGGAGCCTGCATCCAGCAAAAAGCGTCCCTGCGGTTTGAGATGCCGCTTGATACGCATATGGCAGTTGTGGACATAGTCCCGCGCCACCGGGCGCAGGTCCTCATACCGGGCATTCTGATAAAAGCCGTCCGCTTCCATCTGCCAGCCGATACGGTCATAGAACTGGCGCACATCTTCCCTGATTTTTCCGTCTTGCATGCTCATTTTGAAGGCTCAATCTTTGACCAGTCCAGGCACTCTCCGGTCAGATAGCCAAAGGTGGTGCCAAACTTTTGGCGGCCTTCGGCACTGAAAACTTCTCTTAAAGAGCGTTCTTTGTAATCATCCCATACGCGCACCAGGTGCCAGGGGAAAGGCCGTGGAAAATCAAAGAACCAGTAATAGGCATACTGCCAGGCCAGCGTGATCTGCTCCTCTGTCAGGCGGTAATCCTGTGGTTTCTCCAGGATCTTGCCCAGCAGCTTGAAATACTCCACCCACGAGTTGGGGTCCTGAGTGAAGCCCCGCCCGCGGTAATGGGTGTAGGCATTGACGATCACCGGCAATCCATTGAGCGCCATCTCCAGCCCCACTGTGGTGGTGTAAACCAGCCCCAGGCTGGCAGCTTCCATCAGATCATACGTATTAACCTTCTCATCCGGCAGGATGAGATGAATATGCTCGGGCAGGGTTGGCAGCACCTCATGCACCACATCCACCATCGAAACGCCGTGAGTCAGCACCTCACCAGGATGGACGCGGATCACCAGTTGTACATCCGGCCGGCCATTGAAATACTGCACTGTGCGCATGATCCATGACGCCATGCTCTTTGTGAACAGGTCGCGCCCCAGGGTCAGGCTGTCACCCAGCACATTGGTCGCCAGAAGCACCACAGGCCGTTCATCCAGGCCAAGCTGCTGGCGCACTTTCTGGCCGCCCTGAGCCGGGGATTTCTGCCACAGGCGGGTGAAATTCTCGGCCACCGAACCCTTCTGGCGCGCCCCGAACAGCTCCTGCACCCGCTTCAATTGACCTGAATCGATCGGCTGCTGCTTGCGGACGGCCCACATGCTGTCTGTTTCCTGGCGCATAATCTCCCCATTCTGCGCCAGCCAGATCGTCTGCCGCTGGTCTCCAAATTCATAAGTGGTGGCCGGGATGCCCAGATGACGCGCCATGCGGTAAACAATACCCAGCTCCTGAATGGTACCATTGGGCACAATGACCGCATCCGGCTTGCCTTCGCTGAGCCAGGTCAACGCCGCACGGGCAGCCGCTTCGTTGCGCGCCGTGCGCATCTTGAAAACCGGGTTATCCCGATCCACATCCTCATCCTGCAAGGTGTACTGGGCATCGTACATGGAAACCTGTTCAATGCAGGCCAGCACCTCTTCCTCCAGATCGGTGCGGGGGTGCTCATTCAACAATGACTTAACCTCCAGCACCGCAGCAGCCTTACCCAGCACTTCCAGAGCATACAGGTTCTGCCGGCGCAGATCAAACCGGTTGATCTCCTTCTGCCAGTTGGCGTAGGGCAGGAAACCCACCGTTACATCGTGTCCCATCGCCGCCAGGCTCAAACCCAACAGGGTGGCATGCTCAATCCAGTAGTGCAAGGTGGCAAACAGAAAGACCTTCTTGCCTTTGATGTTCCCCTCCTGCCGAATGGCCTGTACTTCCTTCACCAGTTGCGGCAGATGGGCATTGAGCTGCTTGAGATTGAATTGGGTTTGCAGCGGTTTGTCCTTGTGCCGCACCAGCCAATACAATTCAGCCGTGTAGGGGAGATACCCCAGGATATTCTTGACGCTTTCTTTCCCTGATAGTGTCATAGTTCATTCCACCGTATCGATTTTCCATTCCAGCCGCGGGCGCACCGGGCCAAGCCGCGGCTCAGGCCAGTGTGTGCCGGGTGCACCGGCTGCGTCAACGTTAAATGCCATCGCCCGCTCATCATAAAAATAACTACGGATGCGAAACGAGCTGGCATTCATACCAATCACATAACGACCTTCATTTAATATGTCCGCCGGGATGGTGCAGCGACTGACATAGCGCCCTGCCGGGCGGATTGTCATCTGTTCAAACCGACCGGGGTCATCAGTGTCAAACGAGGTCAAAATATACTCACCGCGGGTGCTCATCAAATACAGGCCCACCCGCAAGCCGGTAATGGGCTCATCCAGCTCATACTCAACCTCAATGCTGCAAGGTTCCACCGAGCGCACCGTGCTGGTCTCCTGCCCCTGGGCATTGCACACCCGCAGCACCTGCGGGTGAAAAGGCCCGGCCGAAGCAGGCACTTCATCCGCATCCCAGTGCCGCGAGCCTGCTTCTGAAAAGCCCTGCGACAAGTAGAAATCGACCGCCTGCGCCGTAGGTGCTCGCAGCACCATCTTGCCTTTTTCAATGACCATCGTGTCCTGAGTCAGGCGCAAAATAGCCGACATATTGTGACTCACAAACAGCACCGTGCGTCCCTGTTGGGCTACGTCGCTCATCTTGCCGATACACTTGCGCTGGAATTCGGCATCCCCCACCGCCAACACCTCATCCACCACCAGGATCTCCGGCTCCAGATGAGCCGCCACAGCAAAAGCCAGGCGCAGATACATGCCGCTGGAATAGCGTTTGACCGGCGTGTCAATGAACTGCTCCACCTCAGAAAAATCGACAATCTCGTCAAATTTTGCGCCAATTTCGGAGCGTTTCATCCCCAAAATCGCACCGTTCAGGAAGATATTCTCTCGTCCGGTCAACTCCGGGTGAAACCCGGTGCCCACCTCCAGCAGCGAGCCAACCCGTCC
Organism: Anaerolineales bacterium; assembly: GCA_020060485.1. Next base: position 9,304 of record JAGVAB010000141.1, on the reverse strand, counting down.
GCGGATCTCGGCATAGCCCTCGGTGGGTTCGGTCACCCGCGAGAGCACCTTAAGCAAGGTGCTCTTGCCCGCGCCGTTGCGCCCGATAATGCCCAGCACTTCTCCCTGTTGCACTTCAAAGTTCAGGTTGCGCAGTGCCCACAAGTCATCCTTGTTATCCTGCCCAATACCCTGCTGCGGACGGCGCAGCCATTGCGTAACCGATTCCCGGAAGGTGCTATAATTGCCCACCGTCTCTCCCAGGCGGTAGCGTTTGCCAATGTTCTCTGCTCGAATCGCGTATTCACTCATACGTTAACCATCAAATCCCGGCCGTATCCAGCCGTGCGCTTATACCATGTCTGCAAAATTGCGTTCCATGCGCCGGAAGTAAACCATCCCCGAAACCAGCAATGCCACTGCCACCAGAGTGGAAACGGCCAGCTTCATTCCCGGCGCACCTTGTTCCGTACCAAGCAAGGCCCAGCGAAACCCTTCCACCACCCCCGCCATCGGATTCAACGAATAGACCAACTGCCATTTGCCCGGCACCATGCTGGCCGGGTAGGCGATGGGCGTCACAAACAGCCAGAACTGGGTTAGAAAGGGTGTCATGTAATTCACATCGCGGTACTGGACATTCAGCGCCGCCAGCCACAAGCCCACCCCGGTCGAGGTGATTAGCGCCAGCAACAGAAACAGCGGCAATGTCCAAATGTATACCGTCGGCATGATCTTGTAATAGATCATCATTCCCACCAGGATCACAAAGGCGATCAGGAAATCCACCACCCCGGCCAGAATGGACGAGAGCGGCAGGATCACCCGTGGAAAATAGACCTTGGTGATCATGTGCCGGTTTTGCACCAGCGAACGCCCGGCCACGCTGACCGCATCCGAGAACAACCCCCACGGCACCAGGGCCGCGAAGGAAAAGATCGGGTACGGCAAGCCGTCCGAAGGAACCTGGGCCAGGTCGCCAAAGAAGATACTAAAGACGACCATCGTCATCAACGGCCGCAGGATCGCCCAACTCGCCCCCAGCAAAGTCTGCTTGTAACGCACTTTCAAGTCGCGCCAGGTCATGAAGTAGATCAGCTCGCGGTACAGCCACAGGTCGCGCAAATTCAGCGCTCCCAGCCCTCGGGCCGGTTGCAGGATCGTGACGGGCATTTCAGTCTTTTCCAGCTTTGTGGTCATGCGCATCAAAATCACATCCGCCTTTACACTTGCCGCTGGTTCGCCAGGAACCAGTCAATTGTATTCTGCAAACCAGTCTCGAAATCCATTTGTGCCCTGAAGCCAAAACGTTCCCAGGCACGCGTCGTATCCAGGCAGCGTCGCGGCTGACCGTTGGGCTTGGTCGTGTCCCACACCAGTCGCCCCGCAAAACCTGTCATGCGGGCGATCCTCTCAGCCAGATCCTTGATGGAAATTTCCTGTCCTGAACCAAGGTTGACCGGGTCCGGATCGTTATAGCTTTCAGCCGCTTTGAGGATGCCCTCGGCAGCATCTTCCACATACAGGAACTCGCGCGTCGGCGAGCCGTCGCCCCACACCACCACCTCATCCAGGCCGGCCTCTCTGGCTTCCACAAACTTGCGGATCAGAGCCGGGATGACATGCGAGGAACTGGGGTTGAAATTATCCCCTGGACCATACAGGTTTACTGGCAGCAAGAAGATGGCATTGTATCCGTACTGGTCGCGGTAAGCCTGTGCCTGCACCAGCAACATTTTCTTGGCCAAACCATAAGGTGCGTTGGTCTCTTCGGGATAGCCGTTCCACAGATCATCTTCCTTGAAAGGCAGGGGCGTAAACTTGGGGTACGCGCAGATCGTGCCAACCGCCACGAACTTGTCCACCCCGCGCTGCCAGGCCTTGTGCATCAACTGCACGCCCATCATCAGGTTGTTATAGAAGAACTCGGCCGGATGCTCGCGGTTGGCGCCAATCCCGCCCACCTGAGCAGCCAGATGAATGATCAGGTCAGCTTGCGACTCATCCAGCACCCGGTCAATATCCTCCGGCCTGACCAGATCAATCTGCGGATAGATGGGAATGTAGATCTGCTGTGCCCCTCGCTCGCGCAGTTTGCGCACCACCACCTGCCCCAAAAAACCGTCCCCGCCGGTCACACACACCCGTCGTTCCTGCCAGAATTCGCTCATTGCTCGCTGTTCCTCTCCAGTTTCAAAATTCGCCGCCACACCAGTGCCGCGGCCGGCAACTATTATTCCTTGTCGTGCCATTCAATGAAAACCTTCAACCCGTCAATGCGCAGCAATGGTGCTGCACCGTCTTCCACAATGGTCATGCCCTGCTCCAGGCAGGTCAGGCGGCATACCTCTGCCACATCCCCCTGCCCGGTCAGACGTACACCTTCCCAGCCCGCCCGGCGCACTTCCTCCAGTGCCTCATTCATCCGCTCCCGCACCAGGCGGTACATGCGGAACGAAGTCTGGATATAATCCACCGTCAGCCGCGCCCGCAGAGCCAGCCCTTCGGGCGTGATGATATAAAGCAATTTGCGGCGCTCGGCGCGCCGCACTTTAACATAACCCTTTTCGATCAACCGCTTCAAATGCCAGTTGACCGTTCCAACTGCCACCCCCAATTGGTCCGCCAAAGAAGCCTGGGTTGCGTCCGGGTCTTTCTCGATTTGTTCCAGGAGGATCAAATCCCGGTTTTGAGTTGCATCACTGTTTGTCATAAGTTATCCAAAAGGCGGCTGTCCCTTTTTAAGTGAAGCAAGCCGCCTTTCAAAATTCAATGGTTGAATTATAACCGCGTCTGCAAATAGGTCAAGGGGGAAAAACCAGAGCTAACCGGATGTTAACATCAGGAACACAAATGCCAGCAAAAAACACCGCCAAGCGGGGTGTTGGAGCAGCAGATGATCACACCGAAGATGAATCGTTTTTTGGGATTTTTCCTATGATCTTGACTTTTGGAAAGCATTTCACTCTGGAAAGAAGTTATTGAAATTAATCAAACCGGACTCTGCGACAAGCGCAATGTCCGGTTTGACTAATCATAAGGAAACCGCTGTGCCTGGAATAATGAATAACTGCACAGCGGTTCCACAGATGGGGTTAAGAAGATGCCGCCATCAAGGAAAATTTTCAAACAAAACTAGGTGCGCTTGGCCTTCAGTTGGCCTTCCGCCTTGCGGATTTTCTGCAATGCTTCAGTGTAAGGCCTGTTATAGGTGGTGCAGCCCACATTCTGCTGGCGGATCAACAGCTCAATGCAGTTGTCGCAAGCGGTACACCATTTGATTTCATTTTCCCTGCCTTCAATTAACTTGACGGGAATGAACGGGTCGGCAAAGGACTGACGCCCAAGAGCAATCATGTCGCAAACGCCTTCACGGATGTTCTTGTTGCCCCAGTACAGCAGTGTACTTTCTTCGGGCTTTACGGCCTGCAGATTGTTCTTGCCATCCCGGAAAATAGAATAGGCAGAGCCAATGACCACGGTTTCGGGTTTGAGGTTGTCCCTTAATGTCTTGGAGAAAGTGTGATGCAGGTAAGCATCATCGGGGATGGCCTTGTCCGGCTGCGAGAGCGCCAGGGTGATAGAAGGGCTGCCAGCAGACTGAAGGATATAATGCGCACCGCGTGCTTCAAGACCCTTCACCAAAGCGATGGATTCGGTCAGGTCCATGACGGAACTGCTGGGGGATGCCGTACCACAACCGCCGGGGAAGCCTTCCCATACGGAGACTTTGGAGCCCACCAGGAAATTCGGGTCATTGACTTCACGCACAACTCGCTCGGTCAGTTCAAATCCGAAACGACTGCGGTTCTCCCACGAGCCGCCATACTTCCACTGGCGGTCATTATAGGGGCGCAGCAACTGCGAGCCCAGGTAGCCATGAGACAACTTGAGGTCTACACCATCGCCGCCAACATTGTGACAAATCTTGGCTGCCAGAACAAATTTCTCGAGGATGTCATCCACTTCTTCTTCTGTGAGAATTTCACCGCCAAAACCGGGCAGCGGCTTGACGCATACACGCCGGGAAAAGTCAGGATGACTCAGCTCGCCGGAATGGGTCAATTGGAAGATGAACAGAACCTTGTCATTTACTTTCTTCATTTCGGAAACAAATTTTTCCAGCGCTTTTTCATTGTGCGGCATGATGCCAAGCTGCATTTTTCTGCCGCGGCTGTCATACGATACCGTAATCGCCTCAAGGTCGATCAAACCTGCGCCGCCCTTGAACAGATTGGTATACCGCTCATACGTCTTTTCAGTCGGGTTGCCAAATTCATCAGAGTCGCAGCACTCCATGGCATTGATCATGATACGGTTTTGGGCGGTCAATTTACCAATCTTAATAGGCTCGAACAAAGCATTCTTTTCTGTCATCATCTCATCTCCTAAAAATATATGGATGGATACATTTTCACATTTATGATAGATGGTTTTCTTTCATTTTCCAATACGGTATAAACATCATATTAACCCTAGGGAGTTCCTGGTGTTTTTTAACTAGTGTATGGTATACTGATTTTGAAAATTCCCCACGTCGTCGTACAGATAACAGGATTTGAAAGGTTTTTTGCCATGAACAATTCCATGAAATGGCTTTTTACCCCCAATATCCGCCTGGCTTCAGGCACAGAAAAGGATGATGTCTTCGAATCAGAGGAATTGCAGGTCAATATCCTCAACAGCATCCAGGACGGGGTCAGCCTCTTGGACCGCGATCTCAATATCCGATATGTCAATACCTATATGCAATACTGGTATTCCAACCCGGATGATATCATCGGCAAGAAATGTTTTGAGGTTTATCACACTCGCACGGAACCGTGTGACAACTGCCCAACCATCCGCGCCCTGCAGGAAAAAATCCCGGTACGCGGCGTGGTGCGTTACACCCTTTCTGGAAACCAGAAAGGGTGGCAGGAACTCATCGCCGTCCCCATTTTTGACCAGAACGATGAAGTTATGGGCGTCTTTGAATACGTGCGGGATTTCACCTTTCAATACAAGATTGAACAGGAACTAGGCGATCTGATGCAAAGGATTGAAAGCCTCGAAAACAACAACAAAGCCATGACCCAGCTTTTGCAGCAAAGAAAAGAAGAACGTGAAATATTCGAGGAAACCATCATCCAGAACGTCGAGAAATTTGTTAAACCGTCTCTGGAATATATCAAGACCAAAGCCAATATCGTTGATGTCGAAATGGTGGAAGGGCTGATTGAAGAGATCGTCTATCCCATCACCAAGAAAAGACCCTCAAAGATGGAAGAGCTTTCCTCGCGTGAATTGCAAATTGCAGCATTGATCAAAGAAGGCAGGACCAGCAAAGAGATCGCTGACACACTTTACATCTCGGCCAAGACAGTTGAGTACCACCGTGCCAACATTCGCAAGAAACTCGGCCTGAACAAAGACAACAAAAAGACCAATCTACGCTCCTACCTGATCACACATTTGTAAATAACCTCCCATCCGCTTTAAACCTTGTCTACAGCATTCCAAGTATTTCGTCGAGCGAAACTTTCAATCTGAATTTTTGACTCTCAGAATGCCATCGCAATCCGCCTTACTATTCCTGACAATATCCATAAATCGCTAAAAAGCCAATATCGTTCAAGTCACTTGACTTTAAATCATCGGATGTTGTATTCTGTTTACATTACTACCATCCATCGCATCTTACGGAATTGTGTTGACAAAATGACACCCTCCTCTTCCCAAGTTGTGGTAGCAGGCCACATTTGCCTCGATCTGATCCCTGCCTTCACTGCCGGAAGCACAGTGCCAGCACCGGGTCAATTGGTGCAGGTCGGCCCGGCTATCGTCTCGACTGGCGGCCCGGTATCCAACACCGGGTTGGCCCTGCACCATCTGGGTGTGCCAACCCAACTGATGGGCAAGGTCGGCGATGATGCCTTTGGCAGCATCGTTCTGGATCTTGTCCGCTCGCGCAGCGAAAACCTGGCGCAAGGGATCATCGTGGCGCAGGGAGAAACAACCTCCTACAGCGTCGTCTTGAGCCTGCCCAGTGTTGACCGGTCTTTCCTTCATTGTTCCGGGGCAAATGATACGTTCTGCGCCCGCGATCTCAAACTGGAAACCATCGCCCACACCCGCCTGTTCCACTTTGGCTACCCGCCCCTGATGGCACAAATGTTTGCAGATAACGGGCGCAACCTGATGGAAGTATTCCAAAAAGTCAAATCCCTCGGCGTGACCACCTCACTGGATATGGTCATGGTCGAGCCCCAATCACCGGCAGGGCAGGCCAACTGGTCAGCCATTCTCCGCAAGGCATTGCCACATGTGGATATCTTTCTGCCAAGTATCGAAGAATTGCTGGTGTTGCTGCATGAGCCCACAGAAAATCAATGGCTGACGCACACCACAAACGGCGTCCATCTGCAGATGTCCTCTCTTCGGGAACTCGCCAGCCGATTATTGCTATGGGGAGCAGGGATCGTGGTCTTCAAGCTGGGTTTGCATGGCATCTACATGCGAACGGCAGGGAGGCAGCGCCTGACCCAATTGGGAGCGGCGGCGCCAGCAGATTTGGAAGAATGGGCCAACCGGGAAATCTGGTCCCCCATTTTTAAGATTGATCACTTTGGTGGAACGACGGGCGCAGGTGATTCAGCCATCGCCGGTTTCATTGCAGCCTTGCTGAAAGAACAATCCCCTGAAAACACCATGATGTTTGCCTGTGCCGTTGGCGCATGCAATGTAGAGGCTGCCGATGCGTTAAGTGGATTGAGAACCTGGGAACAAACTGTATTGCGGATCAAAAATGGTTGGGAGCGGCAGCCGCAGAGTTTGGATGAGCCTGGCTGGCATTTGCATCCCGCCTCCCAATCCTGGCTTGGCCCGCTGGATCGTCAGCCTTAATTTAACAAAGGAGTGATTTATGGAAAAGTATGGATACAAGTTTTCTTTTGGCCCCTGGAATATCCATGAAGGTGCTGATCCTTTTGGACCAAATGTTCGTCCAGCATTGAGTTTTGATACAAAACTGGAACTTTATGGAGAACTGGGGTATGACCAGGTACAGTTCCATGATGATGATGCTGTACCAGACCTGGACATGCTTACTCCTGCCCAAATCAGCCAGCAAGCTCAGCAAGTGCGCCGCAAGCTGAGTGATCATGGCCTGGTCGCTGAATTTGTAGCGCCGCGATTGTGGGAGCACCCCATGACGATTGATGGCGCATATACCGCCAATGATCCCAAGGCGCGTGCCTATGCCATTGACCGTTCCAAAAAGGCAGCCGATATTGCTGGTGAATTGGGCACAGACCTGATGGTGCTTTGGCTGGCCCGTGAAGGCACCTATCTGCGCGAATCCAAGGATGTGGTTAGCGCCACCCATCAACTGCTCGAAGCCATCAATACCATTTTGGAATATTCACCCAAACTAAGAATTGCCATTGAACCCAAACCAAACGAACCAATGGACCTGGCGTTCATTCCTACCATGGGACATGCCCTTGCCATCGGCTTGCAGGCCAATGACCCGTCACGCGTGGGGGTGCTCATGGAGTCAGCCCATTCGATCCTGGCCGGTCTGGACCCAGCTGACGAGATCGGCTTTGCCATGGCGTTCAACAAATTGTGGAGTGTGCATCTCAATGACCAGAACGGGCCCAAATTCGATCAAGACCGCTCCCTGGGGTCGGTAAATTTACGACGTGCTTTCAATCAGGTGCGCGTGCTGGATGAAAACCGCTTCTGGGAAGTGGGCGTGGTCGGCATGGATGTGAAAGCCATTCGCACCCAGCTGCCTGAAGTTGCCACCAAACACCTGCGCAACAGCATCCAGCTTTTCTTGAAATTGGTGGCTCTCTCCCGTTCACTCGACCGTGGACAGGTGAATGAACTGATTGCAGCTCGCGACTACGAAGAACTGGACTGGTTGATCCTGAACCACTTGATGGGGTAGAACTTCTATCCTTCCCCGCCCTGCGTGAGAAAAACACCTGCCTGATCTAGCAGGTGTTTTTCATATTTGGGCATATGCCACAGTTTCTTTCCATGATGAGTTTTGTTAAATCGCTTATTTAAATATTGACAAGGAATAAAAAAGTTCCTATAATTAGTTTATTGATGCAACAAACTAACCCGTCTCATACAATTACAAATCCAAATTATTGATAATGCGGTAAATAGCGGTCTGACAGTTGAAAGGGATTAACCCATCGATGTCTGAAAGATCACGATTTCAAACCGGGGATCACACCTTGTTGCGGCAAATCAACCTGTCCGCAATCATGAATCACATTCGGGAAGAATCCCCCATCTCGCGCGCAGACCTCGCCTTGAAAACCGGTCTCAATAAAGCAACTGTTTCCAGTTTGGTAAATGAACTGATCGAAGATCAATATGTCCGCGAAATTGGGATTGAATCCAGCGGGGTTGGACGACCGCGGGTCATGTTATCGATCAACCCCCAGGCAGGCTACATTATCGGCACCGAAATAGGTGTGGATTTCATTCTGGTCATTGCCACCGATTTTGAGCCCAAACCCATCTATCAGGCCCACCAAAGAATTGAGCCAAATGAAGAGATCAACACTGTTCTCGAGAAACTGGTGGTACAAATTCGGGAAGCGGTGGAATATTGCAAGGAACACAGCGATGGAAGATTCCTCGGCCTTGCGTTAGGTGTACCAGGCTTGGTGGATTTCACCGAAGGCGAACTCCTTTTCGCCCCCAACCTGGGTTGGCGCAATATCGCTTTACGTAAATTCCTGGAAAAATATTTCAAAAATGTCCCCATCTTCGTGGATAACGAAGCCAACATGGCCACCCTGGGCGAACATTATTTTGGTTCTGCCCATAACGCGGTGGATGTTCTCTATCTGAGCGCCGGGGTAGGACTTGGCGGCGGCATCCTGCGTGGTGATCGATTGCTGCGCGGCGTGACCGGCATGGCCGGAGAATTTGGTCACATCATCATGGACCCGGGCGGCGAACCTTGCGCCTGTGGTAACCGCGGCTGCTGGGAAACACAAGTGAGCCTGAAAGCCTTGTTTCGTTACATCAAACAAGCCATCAATGCCGGCCATACAAGCAGTTTGCAAGACATGACTGGCGGCGATCTGGAAAAGCTGGATGTCAACATGGTTGTTGAAGCAGCCAAATCCGGAGACCAGGTTGCCCAGGATGCCTTGACCCGCGTGGCACATTATCTCGGCGTCGGCATCGCCTCGATGATCAATGCACTCAACCCTCAATTGGTAGTTTTCGGCGGCATTTTGAGCGCCGCATGGAGTTTCCTGAAACCTGTTTTGGACGAAGACCTGAAGGCAAAAGCCCTGCTTTGGGATCG
>JAGVAB010000064.1 GCA_020060485.1 Anaerolineales bacterium | reverse complement strand
TTGTGAGCCTCCTGTTTGATTTTGGTGTTGGAACCGCTATCTTAACAGGTTGGCTCTCTTTTTGCTATCCCTCTAACAACTTTTTAGTACACCCTTTTTGGCGCGGAGTACCAAAAACACCCCCAAATCTACTATACTTCACGGTCATTCCTAAAGACCTTCTAGCAATCGCATTAGAAATAGTGGCCAACGATAAAAGCGAAAATTTCAGGTGTTCCGCTCTTTTTTGCCGCCCACAATCACGACGCGATGTGCAAAAAAAACTGAATGGGGGGGTGATAAAAATTTGCTGCGTAAATTTTTATCACCCCCCTTACTTTTCGACTGAGGCAAGCGTTGAACGCTCAAATGCGATTACCTTGAAGACCTTATTGCGCGATTCCCATCAAAAGTTCACCCGCGTTATAATAAATTGATGTACAATCTCCTGAACCAAGGGAGGTTTGTAGCAAAGATTAAGGAAGCCATGCTAAAAAGAACACACCAAAGACTGATAAAAACCGGCAGACTCTGCCTCCTTCTTCTGGCAATGGGTGGGGTGATCTTGGGTTTCACAGCCCCGGCCGCCGCCCAGGACGAACAACCTGCATGGTGGCTGCTGCCTTCCAACCCGGAAACCGGCCAATTCCCGCTCATCCAGTTTTACCTGGAAGCCTATGACACGGCCGGCAACAGCATCCCAGACCTGAATATGAACGAGATCAGGGTACTGGAAAACGGCGTTGAACTGCCACTGGAAGAACTGCAGCGCATTGAACCGGGCGTCCAGATCATTGTGGCTGCCAACAATGCCCCCTCTCTGGCAAATTTTGTGGGCGGTGCGACCATCTTCGACCGCCTCCGTATAGCGCTGCGTGATTGGGCTTCCAGGCAGCCCGCCGTCACGCCGGACGATTTCAGCATCGCCAGCAACAGCGGTTTGCTGGCAGTACGTCTGCAAGATCCGCAGCAATGGATCAAAGCCATTGAGGACTTCGCACCCAATCTGCGCGAATCGCAGCCCAGCGTGATCAGTTTTTCGCAGGCACTGGAGCTGGCCACCGACCCCAACAAAAACCCGCGCATGAAGCGCTCGATTTTATACATCACCACCGTGCCAACTGCGGCTGAACAGGAGGCCCTGCCCAATCTGGCCGCACGCGCCGCACAGCTCGGCGTACAGGTGAATGTCTGGTTGGTGGCTACACCGGACGTGGTCAACAATCCCCAGGTGCAGCCCCTGCAGCAAATGGCGGCGATCACTGGCGGTCAATTCTTCCTGTTTACCGGCAGAGAAGAACTGCCCAATCTGGATGTCTATCTGGAGCCAATCCGATATCAGTATCAGCTTGGCTATGTTTCGCAAATCACCCAAAGCGGATCACAGACTCTGGCAGTGCGCATGCAGCGCGGTGAGCTGACCGCCAGCAGCGATGAGCTGGAATTCCCATTAACCGTTCTGCCGCCCAATCCCATTTTTCTGTCTCCACCCGTGGATATCCTGCGCAGTTGGACAGCCACCGAAGGTAAACCGGATGAAGCCATCCTTCAACCGCTGGTTGTATCCATCCCAATCCTGATCGAATTTCCAGACGGCCATCCGCGCCCTGTGCGGCGTACCCAGCTTCTGGTGGATGGCGTGGTGCAAGTGGAAAATACCCAGCCGCCTTTTGATATTTTTCTCTGGTCGCTGGCACCATATGCAGAAAGTCAACGGGTCATGGTCCAGGCGCGGATCGAGGACAGCCTGGGATTGGAAAATGCCAGCATCGAAACCGCTGTGCAGATTAATATTGTGCCCAAACAAATGAGCTTTATGGAAAAGCTGGTTACCCGCCGCTGGCCAGTGATCCTGGCTGCCGTACTCCTGACCGCCCTCATCCTGATTTCCGTTCTATATTTCGCCAGACGGCGTCTCTCGCTGAAAAAGCGCCGGGAAGATAGGCGCGCTTACCGCGATCCATTGACCCAGCCGGTGCCGATCCGCCAGGTAGAACCCTCCCAGCCCCGCCAACAAACGCCATCCGTTGAGCCGGCCCGTGATAAAATAAATTGGGCATTATCAAAATTGAAAGCACCCGCCAGGTTGGTGCAGCTGGATGCCGAAGGCAAACCAGTGCGCGGCAGCACCATACCCCTGGACAAGGATCAGATCACGTTTGGCAAGGATGCCAAACAGGTCACCTGCGTGCTTGATTCGGCTTCGGTGAGCGGCATGCATGCCCGCTTTTTCCGTTCAGCAGAAGGGCAGTATATGCTGGCAGACGCCGGCTCGGTTGCTGGCACCTGGATCAACTATGTGCCGGCCCCGATGGAAGGTTTGCAACTACAGCACGGAGACATGGTGCATTTTGGAAAAATGGCATTCCGGTTCCAACTGAGCAATCCACCCAAACAAACCCGGCTAAAGGTTGTTCCCGATGACGAAAAAACATGAAACAAACTGAACAGGCACACCTCCCCATCGCAGCCCAGACCCATGCAGGCATGTCTGGGAAAAATAACGAGGACAGCTTTGCCGTCTCGGCCTACCAATTGGAAAACAAGCACAGCCAGCCGGTGCTGCTGGCCGTACTTTCAGACGGCATTGGCGGGCACCGCGCCGGCGAAGTGGCCTCCGAAATGGCGGTCAACCGCATCAGCCAGAATGTTGCCGAAAGCGATGGCAGCCAGATACTGGAAACGGTCCACCTGGCAATTCAGCAAGCCAGCCAGGAAATCTACCACATGGCCCAGCAGGATGACGAACGCCAGGGGATGGGGGCAACCTGCGCTGTGGCCTGTGTGATAGGCAACCGCCTGTACACAGCTACCGTGGGAGACTCTCGCATTTACCTGATGCGCGGCCAGAACATCCGCCAGATCAGCATCGACCATACCTGGATCCAGGAAGCGCTGGAAGCCGGGATCATGACCCCCGACCAGGTGAGCGGCCACCCCAATGCCCATGTCATCCGCAGGTATCTGGGATCACCCAATCCTCCCGAAGTTGACCTGCGGCTCTCCTTGAAGGAAGGCGAAACCAACGAGGATGCCTTAAGCAATCAAGGCCTGCCGCTGTTGAGCGAAGACCGGGTACTGCTGTGCAGCGATGGCTTAAGCGATCTGGTTACCGCGGGGGAAATTCTGGAAGTATGCCATAGCTATCCTTTGGAACAGGTTCCCCAGGCTCTGGTTGACCTGGCAAATGCCCGCGGCGGGCATGATAACATCACCGTCATCGTTCTGGAAATGACAATCGAATTCGCCCCAGTCCAGCGCGGCAAACTTCAAACCTCCAAAAAACACACCCCACTGGCAGTGGTGCTCTTATTGGTCATGGGGCTGGCGGTCGTCCTGGGGGCACTGGTAGGAGGCTGGCTTTGGCTGCGAGACCGGCAAGGTCTGTCTGCCACTGCCACACCCACCGCGGTCGAAACAGTCATTCTGGAAAGCACGACTCAGCCTGGCATTCTCCTGCCGGAACCCATCCAGCAAACCACACCAAATGATCAGGTCATCCCTTTGCCAATCGAATTGGACAATGGCGCCACCCTGACCCCCTGGCCAACCCACACGCTTCAGGCTTCAGCCACCCTGCCCGTTCTCTCCACGCCGACACCAGGCCCATAATTGCTGCAGCCAATTACCCTTTAGTCCATTCCCGGGCTCATCCTCGACGGGATCCACTCGCGGCACATAAATGCCAGCCGCCTCGGCGCGGGCCAGCAATCCCTCTGCCGAGCGAATCAACTGTGCATCCACAATAATGCCATCCAGTTCAAATTGGCCCACACCTTCTGCGTGCTGCTGTTGATACAAAGCCAGCAAATTCTCAGCCTCGGCAATCGTCTCCTGATCCGGGGTGAAGATCTCCTGCACCGGAGCAACCTGATCCGGATGCAGCACCTGCTTGCCCAAAAAGCCCAGCTCGGCCCCGCGCCGCGCTTCCTGGCGCAGACCCGCCAGATCATGAAAATCGCTGTTGGCCATATCAATGGCCTGCAAATCAAAAGCAGCCGCATGCAGCACGATGGCGCTGCGCGCATAGAGCAGCTCCCAGGCAGCCCGCGTGCGCACCGCCCCAATGTTCAACGCCAGGTCTTCCGCCCCCAGCAGCAAAGCTACCAGACGCGCATCTGCCCGGCAGATCGCCTGCAAATTGATGATCGCCTGCGCCGATTCCAGCGCGGCCAGCAGGTGAATGCCCCCGAGCTGCCAGCCATTGGCCTCTTCAAAGGTAGTGATCTTGCGGCTGACCCATTGCAATTGGGCGGCATTCTCCACCTGCGGCACAACGATCCCGTCCGGATGAGCTGGCAGGATGGCCAGCAAGTCGGATTCAGCATCCAGGGTCTTGACAGGGTTAATGCGCACCAGCCGTTCTGAGCCGCCTAAATCAAGGGTGCGCAAGGCCTGGGCGGTCAGGTAACGGGCGTCAATCTTGCGCGAAGGCACCACGCTGCTATCCAGATCGAAACAAACCGCATCTACCTCCAGCGTGGCAGCAAATTGGATCTTGTGTTCATTGTCTCCGGGCGTGAAAAGAATGGCGCGGCGCGGGCGCTTGTGCATGCCTACCTCAAACAACAGAATGGCGGTCCACCCTGTTCGTCTAAAGAAAAATCCTCAAGCTTTTTTATGCAGGAATTCTTCTACATTAGCGGAAAAATTTACGATGTCCAGGGGTTTGTTAAGAAATCCGTTGCAGCCCGCCTTGATGGCCTCCTGGCGGTCGCGCGGCAGAATATGGGCCGAGACGGCTACAATGGGAATGGATGCAGTCTGTTCGTCCTGGCGGATCTGCTGAGCAACATGCCACCCATCAATGCCGGGGATGGCCAGATCCAGCAGAACCAAATCCGGAATCTGGCTGCGGATCAGTTCCAGACCCTGGTAACCATCCATGGCCGTGAGGACATCATACCCGGCTTTGTTCAACAGGAATTTGATCAACTCCATATTATCAGCGTCGTCTTCAATGACAATGATCAGACCCTTGGACATGCCAGCATCCTTTCACAAACATTTGACTGTTAATCACTATACACAAAATTCACATTTCCGTCAAACCTTTTTGAAACATTTCGCTAAAAAAGAACTTAGAGCTGACGCGAAAAGAAACATGGGGTGAATAAAACCCGGTCATATACTGAATCTGGGGCTTATTAGGCTGTCCTCGTGTCATCCATAAGAGAAGGAAATGGCGCCCAAAAGCGCGCCCTTGAACAGAAATCAGTTTGCAGTATAATCTTTAGCATGAAAAAAATATTGGTACTGACTTTGCTGGCCGTATGGCTGGCCCTTTTTGCCAGCGCCCTGGCCTACAACCTGCCCCAAACCCGCCTGTGGGTCGAATGGCAGGTCGCCAAGGTGCAAACCACCATCAAATACAGTCTCAATCCACCCGAGCAAGCTGTGTTCGTGCCGGGCGCCGCGGTTGAGGACAATGAGCCTGGCAACCAGGTGGTTGCCCCAACACAAACCTTGCCGCCCACCTTCACCCCCTCCCCGGTTCCCACCGAACCAGGCCCGACCCCCACTCCAGAGCCCACCGTCACAGCCACTTTGCAGCCCACCCCCTTGCCAGTGGCAGTCACCCTGCAAGGCGTGCGCTATGAAGACCAGCACGGAAAATGGAGCTACTGCGCTCCGGCCAACCTGTCCATGCTGCTTTCCTACTGGGGATGGGAAGGCAACCGCGACGTGACCGGACCTTATCTCAAACCCTATGACCGCGACAAGAATGTCATGCCGTACGAGATGCTGGACTTCGTTGAAACACAGACCGGGTTGAAAGCAGTGGTGCGGGTGAATGGTACCCTGGAATTGTTGAAAACTTTCCTTTCCCAGGAATTTCCGGTGTTGGTGGAACGCGGCGTCTATGAACGCGATTTTAATGGTGTGGTCACCTGGATGGGGCATTATCAGGTGCTGACCGGCTATAATGACCAGGGAGATTATTTCCTGGCACAGGATTCTTACCGCACCCCGAACCTGCAAGTGCCCAGCCAGGACTTGCTCAACGGCTGGCGTTCCTTTAATTACATTTACATGGTCGCCTACCCGCCGGAGCGCGAAGCTGAGGTCATGGCTATTCTGGGCGCAGACGCAGATGAACAACAAAATCACCGCGCTGCGCTGGAGCGGGCCGGACAGGATATCCTCACCCAGGAAGGGATGCAGCTATTCTTCGCCTACTTCAACCGCGGCTTCAATCTGGTCAAATTGCAGGATTACTTCGGCGCCGCCCAGGCATACGACCAGGCCTTTACCCTCTATGCCGATCTGCCGGAAAAAGACCGCCCGTGGCGCATGATGTGGTATCAAACCGGCCCCTATTTTGCTTACTTCTATTCGGGGCGTTACCGGGATGTGATCGGCCTGGCCGACAAGACCCTGGAAGTGATGAGCGAGCCCATCCTGGAAGAAACGTATTACTGGCGGGCGCAAGCCAAATGGGCTCTGGGAGATGCCAACGGCGCCATTGAAGACTTCCGCAAGAGTCTCGAATACCACCCCGGTTTTGGTCCCACCCTGCAAAGCGCAGCCATGCTGGGGATCAATCTTTAGGCCAGCAGGCGCTCTCCCGTTTTTGAAATATGTGAATTTTCGGAAGAAAAAACCCGCCTGTATGTGGGCGGGTTTTGGCTTGTGCGGCAGTAAACTGGTACCGGCATCAATTCAGGGGCAGAATAGCCAGGGCAATGGTCTGCCAGTTGGCTGCATCCCAGGCAGCACGCTGCAAAAAAGTTCCCTGTTGCAGCCTGCTCTGTGCATTTGCATGTTCGCTGCTGCGAAAAGTGCGATACGCCGAGAGCAAAGACTGGAGTATTCCCGCCTGCGGCCCCGGGTCCTGGCTGGTAAAAGAGAATGTCAGCAATAACTCGGCATCCGAAAGGCCGCTGGCCCCATCGGCGGCTGTGTCAGCAAAGGCAAGCTCATTGGGAAGCACGATCGCCTCCACGCCGAGATACAATTCCCGCGGTTCGGGCGGCATTTGCCACACCAGATCAGCTGAAACATCGGGCAGCACAGCCACCACCGTATCCACTTCCACCGGAAAATACGGGCTGGCGGCATAAGGCGCAGCGATCTTGTGCTGGTATTGGGTACGGATGATGGCCGTCAGGCTGTTGGTGTAGTCCACCTCCAGAGCCTGGCTGAGCTGGTACAAACTGGCTGAGGTCAGGCTGGCAACTGCACACACCCCAGCCGCCCAGACATTATCCACCCCGTTGGCGTAGCGCAATGTATCACCGCCCCGCAGGCGGATCAAGCGGTTGAACGAGTAACCTGCCCGCGCCCGAAAAGGCCCATCAGCGCCCTGGGCTTCAGCCAGGTAAGAGGCAGCGATCAGGATATTGGCCAGCTTGTTGGGGTAGATCGTATCCCGTCCGCCGAAATAAGTGGCCTCAGCCAACACGCCGTCTCCGGCAGCTTGTGCATAATCTCTTTCAGGGAAGAACTCGCCGCTGGCCAGGTCGCGTACCCCGGCCGTAAGCACGACCAGGCCGAGGAGAGGCTGGCCTCCCACCAGATTCGGCAGCACTGCCGCCTGCACTTCCTGAGTGAACCTTTGACCCTCAGCAGCTTGGGCGCGCAAGGCATATTGCTCACCCGTGCCCAGCAGGAAACCTTCCGGCAGGCGCAGCAGGGTGATCTCACGTCCGGTGTCATAGTGATAGCCCAATGCCGGGTCGGTATCCTTCAGCAAGGGGAAAATGATCAACAGCATGTCTTGCCCGGAGCGTATCGTGGCGGGAGAGCCGGGCAGGGATTCCACCTCCAACAGGCCGTCCGCCAGAAAGATTGATGGGTCAAAATCTGGGGGCAAGGCAGGCCGCACTTCAGGCGTGGGGAAGAAATCCTCCACCGGCGGGGCCTCACTTCTAATCGGCTGCCCTTCAGGCGCGTCCGGGGTGGGGTAACTTTCCGCCGTATGCAGAACTTGTGCTTCCACAAGCGGGGCACAGGCTGTCAGCAACAAGGAAAAAACACACAGCCAGGCTGTGCAACGAATAACGTGTTTGTCCAAAACTGGTTTTCCTCCAAAACAGGTCAGCAACATTAATCAGTCATTAATCATCCTGATTGTAACCGAGAACCGGCATAAATTGCCTGAAAAATGGAACCGTCTGTAGGGTAATTGCCCTAGAACCGTCTGCCTACCCGGCAAAACAGGAAACGGTCTCAGGTATAATTCACACAGGATGAACGATAACTTGCTGTTTACCATTCAGGAAGCCGACTGGCGCGACCTGGCAGATTTGCGCCAGATCGAAAAGGAATGCTTTGGCGATCAGAGCTGGACCCTGCTGGACTTGATCGGGGTGCTGACCATCTCGGGCGTGGTACGCCTTAAAGCAGTTCATCAGGGGACCATGATCGGTTTCGCCGCAACGGAATCCAAACCGGCAGAAAGTGCGGCCTGGATCAGCACCATCGGCGTGCGCCCGGCCTTTCGCCAGCAGGGAGTTGCCGCAGCCTTATTGGCTGCATGCGAATCGCGAACGAATATGCCGCGCATGCGCTTGTGTGTGCGCACATCCAACTTCCCCGCCCTGCACCTGTACGAAGAGCGCGGCTATGT
The DNA here is from genome assembly GCA_020060485.1 of Anaerolineales bacterium. Next base: position 187 of record JAGVAB010000064.1, on the reverse strand, counting down.
GCGCATTGGCGTCTGGCAGAATTACTACGAGAACGGCGAAGACGCCCTCGTCTTGGAAAAATTGCTGGCATAAAATCACAAATAACCTCTCATGGCATTCTCAAGAAAGCTTGACATTTACGATTTTCCAAAACGGTCAAGGTCATCCAGACCAAAGTAGATGCAAAATGCTGATGATAATGGGCTG
>JAGVAB010000168.1 GCA_020060485.1 Anaerolineales bacterium | reverse complement strand
CAGCCCATTATCATCAGCATTTTGCATCTACTTTGGTCTGGATGACCTTGACCGTTTTGGAAAATCGTAAATGTCAAGCTTTCTTGAGAATGCCATGGCGATGGAACACAGACCTGCCATATTATCGCAAGAGAAGCTCCTCATCATTTTTTCTTGTCTCTCATAGCTGCTTCTCATGATTTTCACACGAAAAAAAGGAAAACGATGTGCATATGTCGAGAATCGCTGTTTAAAAATGGAAACATGAGAAAATGGTTAACAATCTCTTTACAACTTCCTGCTGTTGGATTGCACAAACATACCAAGTTTAGTAAAATCAGTACACTGGTCATCATGGAAGGATTAAATGGCACTTAAGATAGACTCATTGCTCAACAATCGTTACCGCATCGTCTCCATACTTGGTCAAGGTGGCATGGGGGCTGTTTACTGTGCCAAAGATGAGCATCTGGATATTCTGGTAGCCGTCAAGGAAAACCTCTTTCTTTCAGAAGAATATTCCCGTCAATTTCACCATGAAGCCAGCATTCTGGCCAGCCTTCGTCATCCCTACTTGCCCAGAGTAGGCGATTATTTCGCTCTGGAAGGCGAAGGGCAATACCTGATCATGGATTACATCGAGGGTGAGGACCTGCGCGAACGGATCGAGCGTCTGGGAACGCTATCCGAGCGCGAGGCGCTGCTCATCGGTGCATCTGTTTGCGAAGCGCTGGCCTACATGCACTCGCGCACACCGCCCGTCATTCATCGCGATATCAAACCAGGCAATATCAAAATCACCCCGCATGGAGAAGCTGTCCTGGTCGATTTTGGCCTCGCAAAAGTCATGATGGGAAGCCAGCACACCACCACCGGGGCGCGTGCCATGACACCCGGGTACTCTCCGCCAGAACAATATGGTACCGCACGTACCGATTCCCGCTCCGACATCTACTCCCTGGGTGCCACGCTCTATGCAGCCCTCACTGGCGTCATTCCAGAGGACAGTCTTTCGCGCGCCACCGGCAAAGCCCAGTTGACCGCTCCCCGCAAATTGCAGGAGAAAATCACTCGCTCCACTGAAACCGCCATCCTCAAAGCTCTGGAGATCGAACCCGAAGATCGTCACCAAACCGCAGAAGATTTTTCGCACGATCTGCTCCTCGCCGGAAATTTGATGGAATATACCCGCCCGCGCATTTCAATAACTCCGCCTCCGCCTGGTGAATTTCCTCAACCCTCAAATGAAGAACAACCGGAAAAACCTGCCCGCAAATCCTGGCCGTTGCAGCCCAGAAAATCCATCCCCAAGAAAAAGCCGCACCAGAAACTGCGCCCTTTGACTTATATTTCAATGGCCCTAATGGCTGTCTTCACTGCCTTCGTTTATACGCGCCCCGCAATGACATCCTGGGCCACTTCCCTCCTGTACGCACAACCCGCTCAAATCTCAAACGCTGTCAACACCCCCACTGATCCGGCTGATTTCGCCACACTGCCAATTGCTGACAATCGTTCCACCACCCAACCGGTTCCCTCAGAAATACCCCTGCCCACCGATACCCCCCAGCCGTTGCCCACTGAAACCCTGGTCATGACACAAGAGCCTACACCCATCCCCAGCCCAACAAATCTGCCCGCCAATCTTGTAGGCGGCGGTTATGGCCAGATCACCTTTGCCTCTGATCGCACTGGCAATATGCAAATTTGGACTATGAACTCGGATGGCAGCCAGCAGCGCCAATTGACCAATTTCACCGAAGGCGCTTGCCAGCCTGCCTGGTCACCAGACGGGCAAAAACTGGCTGTCATTTCTCCCTGCCTGGCGAAGTCATCCCGTTATTACGAGAACGCCCGCATTTATATCGTTGACAGTGAAGGTAGCAACCCTGTATTGCTCCCCAACAGTGTCCCCGGCGACTTTGACCCTGCCTGGTCGCCTGATGGTCAGCGCATCGCCTTCACCTCCCTGCGCTCTGGTGTTGCCCATATCTTTGTCTATCACTTTGATACCCTCATCCTTGAAGAACTCTCTGACACCCGCTATGCCGATTTTCAACCCTCCTGGCGGCCAGGCTCCAGACAAATTGCATTCGTGCGTGATAAACCATACAGCCATATCTGGGTCATGTCTGATCATGGGCAGACCCAATTCCAGTTGAGTACCAGTGGATCGGTCAACGACAACTGGCCGGTATGGACCCCGGACGGTGCAACCGTCATTTATACCCGTTCCCAGTTGCAGGCGGGCATTCCCTGGCTGCTCAAATTGAATTACGAAGACCGCGGCAAGGAAGAAACCCGCATTCCTCGCCGGGGTGAAGGCGACCTGGGGCCTGTAGCCCTGCCCAGCATCTCTCCTGACGGTCAATGGATCGCTTACGAAAGCTGGCCGGATGGCCGCAACCACGACATCTACCTGACCACTCTGGATGGTACGGAGCGTATCCGGCTGACCACAGACCCTGGCTTTGATTTCCACCCCGTCTGGCGGCCAGCGCCTGCCCAACCATAACCCTCGGAAAATATCCCCATGACCCTTCAGGTGAACAGCCTCCTCCACCAGCGTTACCGCATTCAGGAGGTTATTGCGCAAGGCGGCATGGGAGCCATTTACCGCGCCCTGGATGAAAGTCTGGGCGTCGAAGTGGCTCTCAAGGAAAATCTTTATACTGCCGAGGAAGCCACCCGCCAGTTTCGCAGTGAGGCCACCATTCTGGCAGGGCTGCGTCACCCCAATTTGCCTCGCGTTACCGATCATTTTGTCATCCCGGATCAGGGACAATATCTTGTCATGGACTTTATCGATGGCGATGACCTTCGCGACCGCATGCGCGCCAATGGCGCTTTGCCCGAAACGGATGCTATTCGCATCGGCATGTCCATTTGTGACGCCCTGTCATACCTTCATAGCCGCAGCCCGGCCATTGTCCACCGCGACATCAAACCGGGGAATATCAAGCTCACCCCTGCCGGGCAGATCGTGCTGGTCGACTTCGGCCTTGCCAAGATCGCCAGCGCCAGAGAATCCACCCAAACTGGCGCCCAGGCCCTCACCCCCGGCTTTGCTCCGCCCGAACAATACGGTCAGGGCACCGACCATCGCTCAGACCTCTATTCCCTTGGCGCTACCCTGTATGCCGCTTTGACCCAGGCCGTACCGGAAGATGGTCTTTCCCGTCTGACAGAAAACACCCATCTCACACCCCTTCGCCAGCACGCCCCAGCCATCTCTCCATATCTGGCAGATGTCATTGAAAAAGCCATGGCTGTATCTCCAGCAGAGCGTTTTCAGTCCGCCGCAGAGATGAAAATCGCTCTTCAGAACGTCAATCAGGCCATTCAGCCTCAAACCCGCAACGCCAAAGAAGTGCGCCGCAGCGAAGCGGCCACTGCCGCCCGATACCCTGTCTCTCTCCCTGAACAGCCCAATGCCCCACATGCTGCTCCTGCCGTGCCGCAAAACCGGAAGAAATTTCCGCTCGTGCCGGTTTTGTTGGCAGCAGGTTTGGTTCTCGCTCTGGGCATCATCACCCTGGTCTTGGTACTCAACTGGTCAAATGACAATTCCCGCCATGTTGCTGCACAACCTGCTACCTTGCCCGCTATCGCCGCGACGAATATGCTGGAGCTGCCAGCCCCTACTCTCGCCGCTCAGGAAGTAAGCCAGGTAGAAACACCTCTGCCAGCGATAAGCCTCCTCCCAACAGGCACATTGGCCCCAACCCTGGCCGCCACCCCGTTGGGCGGTGGCAAAGGACAAATTGCGTTTGCTTCCACACGCAGCGGACAGCCCCAAATCTGGTTGATGGACTCGGACGGTGGCAACCTGCTGCAAATTACCAATATGTCGGATGGCGCCTGCCAGCCCGCCTGGTCGCCAGATGGCAGCCGCCTGGTCTTTACCTCGCCTTGCCGTAAACGCAGCCTGGACGCTCTGGCTGGTTCGGCCCTCTTCCTGATCAATGCCGATGGCAGCGGGCTTACCCCGCTCAGTTTTGTTCCCGGTGGTGACTTTGAGCCCGATTGGTCGCCAGATGGCAGGCAGATTGCCTTCACTTCCCTGCGAGACGGCATTCCCCACATTTACCTTTACGATCTCGAAACCAATCAGGCCGTCAACCTGTCGGCACGCACCAGCAATGACCGCCGACCGGCCTGGTCACCGGATGGCTCCCTGATCGCTTTTGAAACAACCCGTCTGGGCGCTCTCCAGATTTGGCTGATGGACCCCGTCATGCCGGAAAAACCGCGTGAATTCACCTTGCTGAACAACAGCATCGGCTCGATGGCCGCCTGGTCTCCGGATGGCAGCTTCATCACCTTCACCCAGGGCTCTGGCCTTCCCTGGCCGGCCTTCAAGAAATTCACCTCGATCGACACCCCCGCCAGCCAGCACCAGGAAACCAGAATCACCGATCTGCTGCCTGCCTGGCACACCAGTTATTCCCCCGATGGACATTGGCTAATCTTTGAGCATTACGATGCCAATGACCCTGACCGCAATCTGGATATCTACCGGGCCATGACCAATGGCAGTGATCTGCAGCGCCTGACGGATGACCCCGGCGATGATTTTGACCCCGCCTGGCGACCATTGCCCTAAAAAAAACCGGCTGAGATTCAGCCGGTTTTTTTACGTATAGATCGCATCAAATCACATTTGCACAGCCTGTGCGGTGCGTTGTTTGCCGCGCCGCCGCATCACGTCCAATACACGGGGCAGAACCTGCGTATACAGGCGGTACAACCCTGGCCGGGAAGGGTAATCCCATGCCCCCAATGTACATACCACCTGCCCACCCAGCCCCTGCTTGAAACGGAACACTCCCCACATGGAGTCTCTCTCATCAAAAATATCTGGCGCCCCCCAAAGATCGTAGCGCAGGCAGCCCAAATCTCTGGCTGTGCGCATGGCCTCCCATTGCAGCAGATAGGTGGGCATCAGATTGCGGTGTAATTCACGCGACATGCCATGCAGGTACCAGGCCGTCGTCCCAAAATGGAACAAAACCAAAGCTGCCACCACTTCGCCTTCCACTTCTGCCAGCAGCGGGGTCGCCATGCCAGCCTCCATGAAGATCTGCCAAACCCGCTGATAATAGCCCTCCTGACGGATCACAAACCCGTCCCGCACGGACGTCTCGGCATACATGCGGTACAACAAGGGCAAGTCATCCAGCCCGCCTTGGCGAACCGTCACTCCCTTGCGCTCTGCAAGGCGGATATTATAGCGCGTCTTCTGCTTCATTCCGCCCAGCAATTCTTCATCTGTGCAGCTCAGGTCCATCCACACCGTATTGCGGAACTGGATCTGTTCTGCCGAGAAGCGCCAGCCGCGCTCCTTCAGTTCTGCCAGCAGAGCCTGGCCGGTTTTTGATTCCTTGGCGTCCTCGTTCTGCGGAATGCCCGCCCAAAGCACCACCTCAGGATCCATCTTGATAAAGATCGCTTTTTGTTTCTTTGCCAGAGCCTGCAAATCGTCCAGCACCTGCCGCCGAAGCTCTGAATTCCGCCAGTCCATCAACGGGCCGCGCGGCACATACAGAACTTTCAACCCGGCAGCCGGCAGTGAGCGCTGCAAAACCAGCGCCGCCGCCCGCACCAAATCCCCCTCCCGCCAGACCAAGGGCAGAGACTCCCAGCCCCCTTCAGCCTTGACATGTCCCCATTCCCAGGTTTGCAGCACATGCGCATCCGGCAAACCCGTAATCAACGCATTCCACTCCGCCGCTGTGCAGTTTTCCTCAAAGGCTACCCGCATCATGCCGTCGCCCTGCTTTCCAGAAATCGCAAATACATCCGGTATAGCAGCGGTTGGTAAACCCGGTCCCAGGCTCCTGCCGAGCGCACCAGCTCGCCTCCGAAACCGCGCTTGAAGCGGTACACCCCCCACAGCCCGTCCTGACGATTGGAAAAATTGGCTTCCAGTTCATCTTCTCTGGCGTCCGGTATGCCCCACAAGTCATATTCCTGGCAGCCCCTGGCTGCCGCCCAGCGCATGGCCTCCCATTGCAGGAGGTAAGTTGGCATACGATTGCGCTCCTCATTGTTGGAAGCGCCATAGAAATACCACGCCCGCCGTCCGCGGGCGAAAACCATCAAGGCTGCCAGCGGCTTTTCTTCAAAGCACGCCAGCAGGATGCTGCACGCCCCTTGCGGGGCAAAAAGATCATACGCCCGTTGATAATATGCCTGGCTGTGCACGCCAAATCCGTCCCGTTCGCCTGTAGCTGTCATCAGGGATTGAAACACACCCAGGTCGGCGGTTTCGCTGATCTTCACGCCTTTGCGTTCTGCAAGGCGAATGTTATAGCGTGTCTTCTGCTTCATCCGTCCCAGCCAATCTTCCTCGCTCCCCTCCAGGCTGACCAGGATCGTCTGTCGCGGCTGGATCGGTCTGGCATCTGTCGCAAAACCCGGAAACATCGACTGCAATCCATCCACATCCGCTTCCAGAGCATCGGGCTCCACCTTCAGGAAAATAGCCCGTTTATGACGGCAGAGTGCATCCACTTCCGGCCAGAGACATTGCCAGTCATCCCCCACCGGCCCTTTAGGAATGTAGGCTATACGCAGCCCAAGCGGCAGCTTGCGCAGCAAGACCAGCGCGCCGCAGGTTCCAGATTGCACAAATTCTGCTTCCCAACCAAAACCACTCTTCAGCTCCCCCCAGGCAGATGTCTGCAATATATGTGCATCAGGATGCCCGTTCAACCAGGTATCCCATTCTCTTGCTGATCCTTGTCTCATCACTCAATTTCCGTAAGATCCATCGGCGGCAAAATACGCACCGCCGAATCCGGGATGGCTTCATCCAGCAGTTTCACAATTTCCACCGGTTGGCCTTCATTTGCCAGGGCAATCAACTCATACACGATCCGTTCCAGTTCCTTCTCTGCCAGCTGCTCCTGACTCACCAGACGGTAAATATCTGGATGAGAGGTCGGTTCAAAGGTATGCTCTTCATCCCAAAGATCCTCACTTAACTTCTCCCCGGGTCGAATGCCGGAAAAGACGATTTCAATATCCCGACCCGGCTCCAGTCCCGAGAGTCGGATCAGGTCTTCCGCCAGGTCCAGAATGCGCACCTGTTCGCCCATATTCAGCACAAAGGTCTCTCCGCCTGTACCAATGGCTGCCGCTTGCAGCACCAGGTGTACGGCTTCGGGAATGGTCATGAAATACCGCTGCATATCCGGGTGGGTCACTGTTACAGGCCCGCCCCTGGTGATCTGGCGCGTAAACAGCGGCACCACACTTCCCCGGCTGCCCAGCACATTGCCAAAGCGCACCACCGAAAAAGCCTTTCCGGAACGCTGGCCTTCATTCAACACGATCATTTCTGCCACTCGTTTGGTGGCGCCCATGATATTGATCGGCCGGATGGCCTTGTCTGTGGAAATCATCACCAGTTTCTGCACATTGCTCATTACCGAGGCTTCCACCACATTGCGAGTACCCATGATATTATTGGTCACTGCTTCCTCGGCGTTCATTTCCATCAACGGCACATGCTTGTGAGCCGCCGCATGAAAAACGATCTCCGGTGCATACCGGTCAAAGATATTCTGCAGGCGCATCAGATCACGCACATCACAGATCACCGGCCGCATCATCACCATTGGAAAACTCTCGCGCATATCCATCATGGCTTCAAAAATGCTGTTCTCGCCGTGTCCCAGCAAGATCAGTTCTGAAGGCCCCCAGCGTGCAATCTGGCGGCAGAGTTCCCGGCCAATCGAGCCGCCTGCACCGGTCACCAGCACCACCCGTCCGCCCAGTATTTCACCCACTCGCTCGTCTTCCACATGCACGCTTTCGCGGCGCAGAAGGTCCACGATCTGCACTTCCCTCAGGCGGCTGACACTGACTTTGCCGCCCAGAAGTTCATAGATGCCTGGCATGGTACGAAAAGGCTTGTTGCGTAAACGGCAAACATCCGCCACCAGGCGTACCACCCTCCCGGGAGCGCTAGGTATGGCAATGATGACTTCATCCACCCGCCGGTTATCCAGCGCCCGTGCCAGGTCAGACAAAGTGCCCACCACCGGCACACCATAGATTTGCTGGTTTTGTTTGCTGGCATTGTCATCCAGAAAACCCACTGGCAGCAGCCCAAGCTGAGGGTTTTTTTGAAGCTCGCGTACCACCATGGCCCCGGCATCTCCAGCCCCCACCACCAGTACCCGTTTTGTAGGGCTACTGCGATGCGGGAGCGAGGCCAACACCTTGTTCTCAGCCAGCAAACGCACAGTGAATCGCAGGCCGCCCACCAGCACAATGGATAACAGCCAATCAATCACCAAAACCGAGCGGGGAAACGCACTGAACGCCCCCATGGTAAATAACCCGACCATGGCCAACGAAACCAGCACAGAAGCCGCAGTCACAGAAACCACAATCAATTTCAATTCCTGTACGCTGGCATACAGCCACAGCCGCCGGTACATGCTGAAGTAATAATAGACCACTGGCTTGACCAGCAGCGCCACGCCCCCCATCCAGTACAAAGACGGCAAATACAGGAAGAAAGACGGCCCCATTTCCAGGCGCAGCACATAACTTCCCAGAACCGCGGCGAGCATCAGGATGAGGTCGCCGAACAACAGATAGCGGTTGCGAATTGTCGGTTGTGCTTTCATAAGCCCTACTGCCCCCGAAATCCGACCACTGTGCCAATGGTACGGAACAGGATTGTCAGGTCAAGCAGCAAATTCCTGTGCTTGATGTAATACAGGTCATACTCCAGTTTGATGATCGTCTGGGCAACAGTGGCCGCATAGCCATAGTTCACCTGTGCCCACCCGGTCAAACCCGGTTTGACCAGCAGCCTTGCCCGGTAAAAAGGTACTTCTTCCTGCAAAATATTCACCAGTTCCACCTGTTCTGCACGCGGCCCAGTCAGGCTCATATCTCCCAGTAGCACATTGAAAAATTGAGGAAATTCATCCAGATGGCTTTTGCGCAAGAAACGCCCCACCCGCGTGATGCGTGCATCATTCTCTGAAGCCAGTTTGGCTTCCCCATTTTTCTCAGCGTTCTGGCACATCGTTCGGAATTTGTACATCTTGTACACTTTGCCATTTTTGCCCAATCGATTTTGGGCAAAAAAGATCGGCCAACCGCTGTCCATCAAAATTGCAAAGCCAACCAGCGGCAGCAGAAATGCTGTGGCAAGCAGACCCAGCAGTGCCCCTGCCACGTCAATCAGGCGTTTCACCATCTCATAAATATTACCGGTGTGCACCACGTCAAAGAATTGACGCACAATCCAGTCCGATTCCAGCAAGGTAATCGGCACCCGTTTAAGCAGCTCTTCATACACCAAAGGCATCGTGGTGACTTCAATGCCGCGCTCCTCGGCCTGGATCAGCGAGCGAAACAAGACTGGATTCACCTCATCCGAGATGGCAAAGATGATGTCCGAAATTTCTTCCCGTTCCACAATTTCAAGCAGTTCCCTGCCCGTTCCCAAAACCGTGTAGCCTTCAATTATCTCGTTGGCTTTTTGTGGATCGTCATCGATCAGGCCTGCCAAGTAAAATGGCGGCGGATACATCCCGTGAATGATCTGCGCCAGTGCGCTGCCCGCTCTGCCGGCCCCCACGATCAACACCCGCCGCATGAATTCGGGCGCGGTGAAAACGCGGATATAAAGCAAGCGCCAAAACAGGGTCAAGACCGCCGACCCGACAATAAAGACAGCCACGCCCAGCCGGGGCAGGGAATCCGGCTCAGAAGTAAAATACACCAACAAATACAGCACCAGGGCGATCCCCGCTGCGATGCCCACCCCGCGCACTACATCCGGGCGGCGGGCAGCCCGCCGATCGTTGTACAGTTCCCCCATCAGTAATAGCCAGAGCAGCGGCAGGAAGTAAAACCAGGCCGGTATGCGCACCTGGGCAAATTCCAGTGAGAAACTCAACCAGTCTTCAGCCGCCCAGATATACAGTGCGGCAAGTAATGCCGTCAGGGTAACGAGTAAATCGCCTGCCAGCAGGATGGTCTTACGCTCTCCTGGCCGCAGGCGCAGATAGCCTTTCTTTGATTCAAGCTGCATGTTGCTCATAAAATAGGCGCGATCTCCTCATTTTGATGTTGCAGGGGGATGTAGAATACTGACCAAAAAACCTGTGCCCCAGCAAATGTGCATCACAGCAATTGCCAACGGCATTCCCGCCAGCAGTGAAACCTGCTTCCTTTGAACCGCCACTGGCAGTGTACCTGCTGCCAACACCAGCCCATATAAAAACACTTCCAGTCCCAGCAAGACCCCGGCCGGCTGCCAGAAGATGGTCAAAATCGTCAGTCCCATCAAACTCAGTACAAAAGCCGGGGGCATTGCCTGCCGCCAGCGTAACGTTCCTGGATACCGTTTCAACATGCGCCATTTCCAATACCCATAACGGAAATATTGCCTTGCCAGCTTGCCAAACGTTTCGCGTGCAAAGTAAACAGACCGGATTTGCGGATCCAGCCAGACCTTGCCGCCCTTCTGCCGAATGCGAGTGTTGAACTCGTAATCCTCGTTGGTCAAAAGCGTCTCGTCAAAACCGCCGATCCCATCCAGCAGTGAACGCCGAAAAGCACCAAATGGCACCGTATCCACTTCCTTGGCCTCGGTTGCATACCGGTAGAGTGCATCTCCAACACCTAGCGGGTGAGACGCGGCCGCAGCAATCGATTCCGCCGCCCAACCCCTCTTTCCAGGGCGGATTTCCCACACGCCACCCACGTTATCGCCCAAACCGGCCTCCAGGCCGGCCACACTGCGGGCAACATAATCCGTTTCCGGCACGCTGTGCGCATCCAGCCGCACGATGATTTCTCCTGTGGCCGCGTCAATTGCCCGGTTGAGTGCTGCCGGGATGATCCGCTGAGGGTTGTCCACAATTCGAATTCGTACATCCGGATTGTCTATCTGAAAAGCGGCGATTTCTTCTCTGGTGCGGTCGCTGGACATACCGTCTGCAATCACAATCTCCATCTCTGCCAGTGGATAGGTTTGCCGCTGAATGGCATCCAGCAGCAGACGGATGGTTGACTGCTCATTGTAACATGGAACAATGATGGAAACTTTCGGCATGAACGCTCCACAGCAAGGACTGTATCTTCTATATCCCGTCGATCAATTTCATCCGGCAGGCACAGAATTACCCGCGATACAGATCAATCGCGGGCAATCCCGAAATTATTTTATTTCTTACGTCCGTTTCACCTCTTCTGGCCTCACAGACCAGAGGGAACGCACAAACCAAACCCCTTGAACCGCATACCGATTTGATCTCAAACGATCGTTCATCGTGCTCCATGTCGCGCTTGTTATTCGGCTATGCGCAATACATCACTAGCTTGAGCCAGGCTCGCAATTCCTAATCCTGCAGGATGGCCACAGCTTCAATTTCCACTGCCACACCTTTGGGCAGCGCCGCCACCTGAACTGCAGACCGTGCCGGAGGTTCTTCTGTAAAGAACTCGCTGTATACGCCATTCATGGCAGCAAAATCTCCCATGTCACGCAGGAAAACTGTCGTCTTGACCACGTCTTTCAGCGAAGCGCCTGCGGCTTCCAGAATGGACCGCACATTCGTTAACACCTGCCGCGTTTCTGCTTCAATGCCGCCCGTCACAACCTCACCGGTTGCCGGGTCGATGCCGATTTGCCCGGCCGTATATACAAAATTGCCGTTGCGGATTCCAGCGGAATAGGGGCCAAGCGCCTTTGGTGCCTTGTCGGTTGCGATCACCTGCTTCTTACCCATATCTTTTTCCTCTTTTCTTTTTAATTGGGTCTCCGGGATTTGCCGTGATAAAGGAGTTTCGTGCCCATCACGCTGCTTCCCAAAGAACCTTTGATTGGCCACAGGGCGAATGCAATCCTGTGATGTTCACCCATTCTTGCCGGGCGTTACTCATATGATTTTAAGCCATCTGCGCTGAATAGTAAAGCTGGTATAATTGATTGCCTCACATGCGCATGCGGTATTCCTACGCATGCCATTCGTTTGTCTTGTACAGGACAAATCTGGCATCATGATCGTTCATATGAATATGGTTATAAGGTCTAGTAAAGTATGCTTGAAAAAATAAAAGCTATCGAAGAACATTTTCAGGAGATCACCGACCAGCTTGCTGAAGAACACGCAGATTACAGCGTCGTGGCCGAGCTGGCCAAAGAACGCTCCGATCTGGAACCAATCATCAACAAGGCCAATGCCTATCGGGAAACTTTGCGGCGCATTGAAGAAGCCCGCCAGTTGCAAGACAGCGAGGATGCAGAACTCAGCCAGTTGGCTGAAATGGAACTGGTTGATCTCGAACCCCTGGTCGAAAAACTGGAACGTGAATTGAAGGGCATGCTCGTGCCACGCGACCCGCGTGATGACAAGAGTGTCATCATGGAAATTCGCGCCGGCACAGGCGGGGATGAAGCCGGTTTGTTTGCCGCCGATCTCTTCCGCATGTACAGCTATTATGCCGAAAAACATGGTTTCAAAACCGAGATCATTTCAGAGAGCGAGACCGGTATCGGTGGCTTCAAGGAAGTCATTTTTCTCGTCAAGGGCAAGGGAGCTTACTCCCGTCTCAAGTTCGAATCTGGCGTGCATCGCGTGCAGCGCATCCCGGTCACCGAATCCTCTGGCCGCATCCACACTTCCACCATCACCGTGGCCGTTCTGGCCGAAGTTGAAGACGTGGATATCGATATTCCGGCTTCGGATGTCAAGATTGATGTCTATAAATCCGCCGGGGCTGGCGGCCAAAACGTGCAAAAGAACTCCACCGCCGTGCGCGTCACCCACATCCCCACCGGCATGGTCGTGGCTTGTCAGGACGAGCGCTCACAGTTGCAGAACAAAATGCGTGCCATGAGCATTCTGCGCGCACGGCTATACGAAATCGAAGTGGAGAAAAGGGCCAAAGCCCAGGAATCTGCCCGCCGTTCTCAAGTTGGCACCGGCGAACGCTCTGAGAAGATCCGCACCTACAACTACCCCCAATCGCGTGTCACCGATCACCGTGTCAACATTTCCTCCTATAATCTGCCGGCAGTTCTCGAAGGCGGCCTGGATGAATTCATCGATGAGCTCTCCATGCGCGAGGAAGCCGACCGGTTGTCCATGCTCGGCGAGGAGTAAAATGCCCGATCTGCGCTCCTGGCTGCAACAGGCCAGCGCACAACTGCAAGCCGCCAGCGACACCCCCGCTTTGGACGCCCAGGTATTGCTGGCCCATCACCTTCAAAAACCGCGCACCTGGCTCCTTGCCAACAGCGAACAGAAATTAAATCTACAGCTTGAGACAGCCCTCAACCAGGCGCTGTCTCAATTGCTTAACGGCTTTCCCTTGCCCTATCTTCTCGGTCATTGGGAATTCTTTGGCCTCCAGTTTGCCGTTTCACCGGCCGTCCTCATCCCCCGCCCGGAAACCGAGCTGCTGGTCGAAACCGCCCTGGACTGGCTGCACAGCCACCCCTCACGCCGCCTCGCCATTGATATCGGCACTGGCAGTGCCTGCATTCCGGTTACGCTGGCAAAGTGCGTCAGCGAACTCTCCATCACCGCCGTAGACATTTCCCGGTCTGCCCTGCATCTTGCCGCCCGCAATGTACAGGTTCATCAAGTGCAGAACCAGGTGCATCTGCTGCAAGCCGATCTCATGCAGCCCCTGCAAGCCAGCTTTGACCTCATCTGCAGCAACCCCCCTTATATCCCCTCTCGCAAGCTTGCCGATCTGGCCGTCAGCAGATACGAACCCGCCCTGGCCCTGGACGGGGGCACCGACGGTCTGAAAATCATAACCAGTCTGCTGCAACAGGCATCAACCCTCCTGGCTCCCGGCGGCCTGATGCTGGTCGAGATTGAAGCAGACCAGGAAGAAGCTGCTCGCGACCTTGCACAGCACACCTTCCCTGCCGCCCGCACATGCATACTGCCCGACCTCGCCAGCCACCCCCGCCTGCTGCAAATAGAACTCGCTGACTGAACCCACTGCGGATCGAGTTTGTCGCATGCCGAGTCTGTCGGCATCACACCCTCCGCAACAACACCCACATGCCCGCCGCCAACAGCAGCCCGGCCGAACTGCACGGCCAGCCCAAACTATTGCCTTCTTGCTTGTCCTCCGGCTGCGTCTGCCCGGAACCAACCACAGCCGTGGCCTTGACCAGCCCAGGCATGACCTCGCTCACCACTTCGGGCAATTCCACCACTTCTGTCGGGCTGTCCTCAGCCACCACCTCATACGCCGTTCCATCCACCACCACAATCACCCGCTCACCCAGGGCCAGGGCCGCGCCTGCCTCAAGCCGGGAAGCGGCCAGAGCAAAATACTGCGGCGAAAGAAAAGCCACCTTCTGTGTAACCATTATCTGTGGGTCGAATGCTGTGTCCATCCAGACCCGTTCAGAACGCACAAATGTCTTTGCACCCACAATGCGCACCTGATCCTGTTCCAGACCCATCCCGCTGACCGGCTGCGCCACATCCGCCTGGCTCAAAGCGCCCTCTCCTGCTGCCTTCTCCACCGCCGACTGCCCAAAGGACGGTGCAGCGGGCATGGCTTCCATCTGCGTATAAACTTCCTCCGCCAGATCACGCTGATTGGCCGCCCCCAGAGGCATGGGTTCGGTCACCAGGTAAGACGTATAAGGCGTCACGATGCCGTACCGGATGCTGATCCGCACGATCTGGTCGATCAACTCCTGATTGTTCCCCTGCAAGCGCACCTGTTTCAGCAACGCACCGATCTTACGCGTCGCCCAAAGCCGGGGCAGTTCAGTCAATGGCTGCGCCTCAAAGCGGCTGTCCTCGCTGAAAACCTGTTCCGGATACACAAATTCTTGCCGCTCGTCATTCACCTCACCACTCATGCGCACATTGAATACCCCGCCCTGGCGATATCGCCCTGTCACCACCACCTGCGAACCCACATACAGGTCTGGCAGCGGGTTGGGATAGATGTCATACGCCTGCAAATCGCCCAGCTTCAGCTCCAGGCTGGTCAACACTGGTGTGCTGATGCGGGCATAAAAACCCGAAAGGACTTCATCCAGCGCTTCTCCCGGCTGCACATACGTACTCATACCCCGGTTCTCCTCGCTGAGTGTATCCAGCAAAAAGGTATCCACGTCATACCCCACCCCGAACGAGAACAGACGCAGGTTGGTCGGGGCAGAGCGGGCAAAATTGTCGAGGATTTTTTCCGGATTGGTCTCTCCTTCTGTGGGCAATCCATCCGTCAAAAAGATCAAATACGTTGGCCGTCTGTCATCTGCCACGGCCGCTGCTTCCAGCAATGCTCGGTTGATATCTGTTGCGCCCGCCGCACTCATCCGATCCACCCAGCGCAAGGCCGCATTCGCCTCACTGGCAGGACGCAGCTCCTGCGCGTAACTCTCAATATCCGAGCTGAATGACTGCAAATAGAAACGGTCACCCTCATTCAAATGGCTAAGGATGTAGCGCAATGCCTCCCGTGCCTGCTCGAACTTTCTGCCTTCCATGCTGCCCGAGCGGTCCAGAACCAGGATCAAGTCCTTGTTCACCTTCTGGCTGGAGACATCCGGCTGGGGCGCCAGCAGCATCATAAAGAAGCCGTCTGCATCCAGCGGGTCAACCGGGTCGCGGTAGCTGAACAGATGGAAAGCCTCCGCTTCACCAATCGAATAAAATAGCGAGAAATCCTTGTCGGGAATCACCTCGCGCACTTCGTAACTGGCCTTGACACTCCCTTCCCCTGGCCGGCTCACATCAATCGCATGGCTCGGCGAATACACTGCCCGGATCGGTTGTGAAGCTTGCACATTCACGGTCACCCGCACGTCTTCCAGCGGGCGGGACGAGAATTTTTCCGTGTTCAGCGGGTAATCGTAACGCACCAAACCATTCTCGGCAGTCAGCACCTGGGTGTATTCCAGCTCAATCCGCCGCTCATCGCCGGCCGGAATGGGAAAGATCGAGGCCTGCACCGCACCCCGCCCAATGTATTCCAGCAAGGCCGGGTCACGCAGTTGAGCCACGATTTCCTCATACGTGCGGCGCGCCTCCTCGGCAGTCAACACCTTGCCCTGCACCGGTTCATTATCCATCCACATGCGGAAGTCGCTCACTGTGGCCCCTGCCGGCAGCGGAAAGACGTAGGTGCCCTCCACCTCCCGTCTGTTGGGATTGTAAAACACCTGGTCCACACGCGTGACCGCGATCTGGTCACGTATCTCCACTTCCACGTGATGGTAACGGATCACCAGTTGGCGCATCGGCTCCGGCCAAATAATATTGTCTGGCGGCGGTTCGGGAATGATGATCCCGTCTGCTGAAACCGTACCGGCAAACATACCAAGCAGCAACACGGCCAGCATGCAGGCAAATGATAAGCGTCTCTTCATGGCTCTCCTCCTGGGGACAAGCGAATATCTGTTTATTAAACGCAAATTCCACCCACTTTGTTCCCAGAGATGAACGCTTGACCTGGTCTTCACAATCGAAAAGAATTGCCCTCTTCACCATGCAAAGTGAAGAGGGCAATTATCAGCGCAGAAACCAGATACCTAAAATCGCCTTAACAATAATCCCCAAAATTCTGTGCCATCTTTTGCAGCACTGCCTTCTCAGGCACAAAACCCAGGCCAGGCCCCGTGGTACTTAATCCCCCCGTGATCACTCCATACTGCAAACAGGTTTCCAAAGACGCACCACTCAGATGTCCAAACAAAAATCCGGCATTGAAGCTGTCGCCTGCCCCGGTAGTATCCACCACCTCGACTCGAATAACCGGCACTTCAATGATCTCCTCCCCTTTTTGAGCAAGAACACCTTCAGCCCCCTGTTTGATCAAAACGAGGGGAATGAATTCTGCCAACCTCGCCAAAGCCCGCCTGATATCGCTTTCTCCGGTTAGATGCAAGGCCTCTGTCCGGTTAGGCGCAAACACATCCACTTTCCTCAAGGCATCGATCAACCCGGGTGTTTCAAGCGTCATCGCGGTATGCTGGCAATCCATATACACCAGAAAAGACTTCTCCCCCCTGGAAAGATCAATCTCTGCCAGGTCTGTCCAGGAATCAATGCCTGGCAGCAAATAGCAACGCGTGTCGATTTCAGCAATATCTTCGCCAGTAAGGTGCGGGTAAGGAGCTTCAATATAGCTCACAAACCCGCGTTCATCAGCAAAGGAAAATGACGCTGCCACAAATTGCACAGACCGATCTTGAATGTCAAAAAGCGAAGAGTCAATCCCCTCCTCCCGAATCACATCCAGGACATAGCGGCTAAAGAAATCATTCCCAAAGCTACACTTCCAGCCCACATTAATGCCAAGCCGATTCAATATCGACACTGGATAATAAGCTCCACCGGGTACCATTTTAAAATTTGTTGCAAAAATATCTTTGCCCAGTTGCGGCATTTCTGGTAATCCAGTAAAGACCATATCACAAAAATAGCACCCCGGAACGACAACATCAAATGCCTTTTTGCCCATTTTTTCTTGCCTAGCTCCATTCTCCAATATAGGCAGCATGAGCCTCCAAATATTCATCCACCAGCTGCATGGCAAGCGAATAGGACATCACCAATGGATGCGCCATCAATGCCAGAATAGCCTTCTTTCGCGAATGGCTTCTGATGGCCTCTACAGTCAATCGCTCATACCGCTTAACGCTTCGCATCAGGAGTTCATGCTCTTCAGGAATTTCACCAATGGGCTGTGGATGAATACCGCTGCCATCGACCAGGCAGCTGACCTCAACCACATCATCCGGTCGCATGCATGGAATTGCATCCCCATTCACCACATTCAGTCCGATCTGCTCAGGATGGTTGGATTCAAATGCCTCAATAATGTCCAGAGCCACTCCGGCATAACCCTCACCCGCCGTATCAACGATTTCCACGTCATGCGATTGCATGTCCGCCGCATCCTGATCAAGACCGTCCGGTCTGGCATAATGCATATAGGTAGATATGCGCCGTTCGTCATAAGCGTAATAGGCCTTGAGAGCCTGTTCCGGGTTCTCGTCCACATTGATCTCTTTGAGTTGATTGAACAACCGTTCATTCAGGATCTGGATCTCTTCGCCCCTGGTCAATTCATCATGCTGGATTTTCTCCACAGCCTGTTCAGCATAATAATAATAATACAAATATTCATTCAGCCAGATGTCCATTGCCTCAACCAGTTCCGGTTCAAACACCCGCATTTCAGATGAAGCGATAAAATCCGGGTTTCGCAGCAAACCACCCAACACTTCTTTACCATCCACAGTTGCCGCCCGAGTCCAGGAGAGATGATTCAATCCATAAACTTCAGCCGTCACATCCCGGTAGTCTTTCCTTAACCACCTGGCTGCGGCATGTTGTGCCAGATTTGCCCCATCACAAATTCCCACGGTGCGCACATACCCTTCATTCTGCAAAGCCTGGGTCACAAGCCCCGCCGGATTGGTAAAATTGAACATCCATGCTTTTGGATTGATATCAGCGATCAATTTTGCATATTCAAGGATGGCAGGAATGCTGCGCAAAGCCATCGCAAATCCCCCCGGGCCTGTGGTTTCCTGTCCCAAAACGCCATGCCGCAACGCAATCCTCTCATCAAGAATTCTGCCTTGTTCGTTTCCCACCCGAATTGAGGTAACCACATAATCTGCTTCTCTTAGGGCATCCCGTGCGTCTGTGGTTGTCCGAATATTTACTGGGCTTCCACTACGTTTGGCAATATATTGGCATAATTTTCCGATCACATCCAGCTTGTCGGTATTGATATCCATCAAACAAATTTCTTCCAGGTGGATCTTTTCCTGACGCCGAAGTGCAGAAGTTACAAACAGCGGAGAGCGAACCCCACCTCCACCAATCAATGTTAATTTCATAATATAAAGTCCTCTTTCGTTATTGGCCTGTCAGAGCGCCAGAAGTGATTCCACGGATGAAGTGCCGTTGGAAAAGCATATAAATGATCAACGATGGCAGTGTTACAATCGTTGCCCCCGCAGCTATCAATGGGATATTGGCTGAATACCTGCCTTGAAAGAATGCCAGGCCGAGAGGCAGTGTTCTCAATTCATCCGATGAAACCAGCACCAACGGGATCATAAAATCGTTCCACGTCCACACAAAAAATAGAACGATCAGGGTCGTGATCACTGAAAATGAATTGGGGAATATGACCCGCCACAGCACACTCCAATCATTACATCCGTCCAGCTTGGCAGAGTCAACCAGTTCCCTGGGAAAACTGCGAAAATACCCGCTCAACCAGAATGTTCCAAAGCACACACTCATCCCAATTTGCGGCAAGATCATCGCCCAGTAGGTATTATAAAAACCTATTCTCCTCATCCAGTGATACAGGGGAATGATATATCCTTCCTGCGGCACAATGATCCCTACCAGAAAGAGAAAGAACAAGGCCTTGCTGTACCTGAACTCCATTCTGCCAAAGGCATAAGCAGATAAAACAGAGAACAGGATCGAAACCGGTATGGTGATTCCAACTACGATCAGGCTATTCATCAGGTATGTGTTGAATCTTGCGCCATACCAGGCATCCACATAATTCGACCACAGCCACTTTTCAGGTAAGGCAAAAACGCCCTTCACCAGTTCCGCCGGCCCTTTCAGGGACGCTAATATGATCGATAAAAAAGGCAAAATGACCAGCAGCAAAAGAATGCCCAACAAAGCTGTGATGCCAGGGTTACGCCATCTTTTCCACCTGCCTCGTGGAAAAACATCTTTGCCATGCAATTGTTTCAATATCATACGATCCATTATTCGTTTTCCGTAAAAACTTTCTTGACAAGAATGAATGAAACCAGCAAAATGAATGCCGTTTGCACGACTGCAATTGCCGCCCCATATCCAGCCCGATTGATTTGAAATGCATTCCGATATAACCATAATGAAGTTACAACGGTCTGCGCTCCCGGACCGCCGCGCGTCGTTACAAAAATCAAATCAAAAAGGCGCACAGCGGCAATAAAAGTCGTAACCACAGCCACAAGAATTTCCCCTCGAATGCCAGGGATCATCACATGCAGCATCTGTTGAAATTGATTCGCTCCATCCACCTTGGCTGCATCAAACAGATCCTCATTAATCCTTTGCACACCTGCCAGGAACAAAGCCATGCAAAATCCATATTGAACCCATGTAGCCATGACCCCTACAGCTGGCAGCGCAAAATTAAAATCCCCCAACCAGGGCTTTGCCAGTGAACCTAGTCCGGCCAGCTTTAAAACCTGGTTCAATGGTCCAAACGCAGGATTATAGATCCATCGCCAGATCACACCAACCACTACCATTGGCATGATGTAAGGAATGAAAAAACCCGCCCGGAACAGACTTTGCCCCGCCAGATTCCGCCGCGACATGATCATGGTCAGGATTAACCCGATTGAGACTGGCAAAACAGTATAAAAAAAGATAAAAGAGAAATTGTTAAGCAAGCCGGAAAGAAATGTTTGATCTCCAGATAGTTCAACAAAATTCTTGAACCCAACAAATACCGGCGAACTGAAACCAGTCCAGTCAAAAAAACTCAGCAGAATGGTGCCCAAAATGGGAATAACTACAAATATTGCATAAATTAACAGGGATGGGAAGATATAAGCATAAGGAACAAATGCCCTTATTCCCAGTCCCTTGCTGATTCCCTGTTTCCCCACCGCCTTTTCCATATCATCTCCACGAAATCTGTCAATGAAGAGGTAAGCCCAATACAGAATTGGGCTTACCAGTTCATGTCTTTTGTTCCTGTGCAATCCAGGATTTATTTGCTAGACAGGAATCCTGAATAATCACCATTGATCTTGGCCACAAATTCATCAGCCGAGATTTTCCCTGCCATCAGCTCCTGAAGGGATGCCGAAATGGTGTCATACATCGTAGGTGTTACCCAATCCATGTAGTAGCCAATTCCGTCATCCAGCGTAGCCGAGACCCAGGCTGAAGCGATGTCACCCAGTAAACCGCCGCCAATCACCGACGTATCAATTGGATAAACAGGCAATAATCCCGCTTCTGCCAGAGCGATGGCTGTTTCTTCCGAGTAAAGATAATTCAGGTATTCAGCAGCCAGATCAGCATTCGGAGAACTCTTGCGAATGGCAAAGGCCAGGCCTGTACCACCAACCGAGAGCTTATACCCGTCTGCTTCAACTGGCGGAACCAGGAAGAAACCAATTTCGTCAGCAATTTCACTTGCCACAAATTCGCCGCTCATCCAGCTGCCAGTCAGCATCATTGTTCCTTCACCAGCCAGGAACAATTGCCAGGAATCATCGTATCCAATGCCTTCAAACCCAGGCGTCAAATATCCATTCTCAACCCAGCCAGTCAATTTTTCGGCCGCTGCCTTGTTGGCAGGAATATCAAAACTGACATTGTTGCGCAGGAACATAAAATCATCATACCATCCCCGCTCGGCCAGTTCAGCATTCTGAATTTCACTATACAAATGGATCGCCGGCCACCCGTCCAGATTACCGTACACCAGGGGTACTTCCCCGGCTTCGGCAAGTTTGGCCATCGCTGCCTCAAATTCGGCGTAGGTCTTGGGAATGGACAATCCATACTGCTTGAAGATATCCTTGCGATAGTACACGCCCACGATTTCAGCTTGCAGTGGGAGGCCGTACAAATTCCCTTCGCCCATATGAGCGCCATCATCCGACCAACTGTTCAAGGCCGCAAGCCCTTCAGCGAATGTATCCAACCAGCCATATTTGGCCGCATATACATCCAAGGGCAGCAACAAGCCAGCCTTCACCATAGCACCCATATCGGATTCGCCCTGGTTCACCTGAACCACATCCGGGCCATCCTGGCTGCCCAATGCAAGCGCAGAGGTCACTTTCAAATCATCCAAATTCTTGCTTTCCCGGGCAATCTTAACCCCGGGATGCGCCGCTTCAAAGTTGGCAATGACAACATCCAGGATTGCCGATTCTTCCGGTCGGTTCATTACATCCCAAACAATCAGGGTCGTCTCTTCCTTGGTCCCTTCCACAACGGCGTCCTGCTGTGCTTGAGCTGGCGCCTCGGGTGCTGTTGTCGTCGGGGCATTGCCCTTGCATCCTGCCAATAGCATCAAAACAGTGATCAGAACAATACAAACTGTCAGCTTCTTCCTCATCATGTTATACTCCTCCTTAAGGCACAAGTTGTGTCTCGGAATGCCCCCTGAACCATCGCTCTCAAACGCAAGTTTTCGGGGCATTTCACATTTAAAATCAGTTATAGATTCTCCTTTTCTACAATCAACTTATAGGCAACTCTCCTTCTCTCTTCCTCGGAACAACCCCCTCTTCATAACACACACTGTAAATATCGCCCCGCGCATAATTAAGGCTATACTCTATGATTTCCCCTGTGTCCAGATAGGTGATTTGTTCTTTTACAATTACCGCTGTAGGATGTGTACCTTCAAGCATTTTTGTTACTTCTTCTGATGCAATTTCTGCTGATACATTGTTCGTGCTCCCGGCCAATGTCAACCCATAATCCTCGCGCAATGTCTTGAAAAGTGATATCTTCAAATTTTCCTTTTCCAGGATTCCTGGCACCAGGTGGCTGGGCAGGAAAACACTATGCAGTGAAATTGGTTTTCCGTCAGCAAAGCGCAAACGTTGAAGATAGACAACTGGCATTGCAACCTCAATTTGCAAAGTGCGTGCGATCATGGTAGATGCCATCATCACCTTGGCGTCCAACACTTTTGTGGATGGTTTCATCCCAAAACGTTCCAGTTGAATGTCTAATCCTTGCAAAGAGCCATAATCATATGCCAGCTTTTGCTGCGCCACGTAGATCCCTTTTCCCTGAATGGAATAAATAATCCCTTCACTGATTAACTCATTGATCGCCCGTCTCACCGTCATATGGCTCATCCCATATTTTTCGGATAAGGCCCGTTGAGAGGGTAAAAGATCCCCGGTTTTATACTCGCCATCATGAATGGCGGTGACAATATCTTCTTTCAATTGTAAATAGGGGGGGTGGACTTCATGCATCGAAAGTAACCTCAGAGGTGCAAGATAACCATCTTGTCATGGTTCTTATATATACATCTTGACATACATATATATACCAGTATAATCAAAATTAGTCGATTGTCAAGACTTTTTGAATAAGCTCGCCAAAAAGATCTCTAAAAATCATTCTTGCAGCCTGTTCTGCCTTGCCAATCCCCACACGCAGCCTGACCTGTGTCATCTGCCATTTCCCCCGCACAAGCCATCATCCCGACACCCTGTCTTCCACACAATTGACACGAATGCCTGATCCCGTCCGCTTTTTTCCCCGGTGGGAAGGTCAAGGAAATTTTCAGTTCCTAATCTTGCCTAATCTGGAATCTCAATCCGTCCCAAATCCACCGACATGATCGCCAGCTCATCCCGCCGGTACCAACCCAGCTTGTGCCAAAACGCAATCCCCTCGGGATTGGTCTCGTAGACCATCAGATGCGCCTTCTCAATCCCCTGCCGGCGCAAGCCATCCAGGCAGCATGCGACCAGGCGTTTGGCAATACCCCGCATGCGGTGAGTCTCGGCCACGGCCACATGATAGACATACCCCCGCCGCCCGTCGTGGCCGCACAAGGCTGTGCCAACCAGCTTTCCACCCTCACAGGCAACAAAACAAAGCCCCGGATTTCGCTGCAAGAAACAGGCAATGGCTGGCTCCTCATCAGCACTGCTCAGACCCATCCCCGGCGTTTGCTCCCACAGGCGCCAGGCATCCTCATAATCATCAATCTGCATCTCACGCGTGTGAATAGTCATTGCCGTCCCGCCAGTATTCCATCTATACGCAATTAATAATGCAGGCGATGAACATCGGCGTCATTCAGCAAAACTGCCAGCACCGCCTGGTGCTGTTGTGGCCGGCCGCCCACCCGCCACACGCATACCCGCTCTTCGCCTTCCTTGTTGATCTTGCGCGAAAGCACCCGCAGCTTGTATTCTCCCCACAACCCATCCAGCCGCGCATAGAGCGCTGGATCATTGGGGACGGTCAATTCATATGTCCTGACCTCATGCAAGTTTTCCATCTTCCGTTCCAGCCAGGGAAAACCCCACAGGACCACCAGAATGATGGCCATGGCATACAGCACAAAGCTCCAGTAGCCCACCCCGATCCCCACCCCCAGGGCAGACACCAGCCAGATGGTGGATGCCGTGGTCAGGCCTTTGATCTGCCCGCCCTGCTGAATAATAACCCCCGCACCCAGAAAGCCGATCCCGCTGACGATGTTGGCGGCAATACGCGCCGGATCCGAGTTGACCGCGATCCTGATCGAAAAGGTGGTAAACAGGGTCGCCCCGGTGCAGATCAACATCATCGTCCGAAAACCGGCAGCCTTGTCGCGCATCTCCCGTTCCATACCGATCAATCCCCCCACCAGGATCGACAACAACAGGCGCACCATATCCCCGGAAGCCAGCAGTTCAGTATAATCCATTGCCATCTTGCTCACTCCTTTCTTTTTCTTATTCACAGTATACATGATTGTGGCAGGTGATTCTGGAAACAGGATAGGACAATTGCATCAAAATTCTTTTCTACGATAAATGACCCCACCCCTAACCCCGCCCTGGGGCGGGGAATGAGAAGAAAGCAGCGAATTTGAGCGCAATGCGGCTCAAACTCGCTGCAAAAAAAAGTTTTTCGGGGGATGGGTAAAAAACTTTTCAACACGGAACAAGATGCAATTGCCAGGAAACAGGAGCCAGGATAAACATAAAGCCTCCAGCAGTTTAAATGCCGCCGGAGGCTTCATCAACCAAACCTGATTGCTGTCTCTCTACATCACAATGTTGACCAATCGTCCGGGCACCACCACCACCTTGCGCGGCGTCTTGCCTTCCAGGTATTTCTGCACCTTGTCGCTGGCCAACGCCTGGGCTTTGGCGTCTTCCTCGCTGATGCCCACCGGCACTTCAATACGGTCTCGCAGCTTGCCATCCACCTGAACGATCAACGTAACCACGTCTTCAGCCGCGGCTTCCGCATCCGCTGCAGGCCAGGACCGGGTATGCACCGAATAGGGTTTGCCCAGGGCAGCCCACAGTTCTTCAGCAACGTGCGGGGCGATCGGCGCCAGCAGGCGCAGGTAAATATCTACCGCCTCTTCCCAGGCCGGGGTGCCATAAGCGCCTTGCTGCTTGGCTTTCACCATCTCGTTCAACAATTCCATAAGACCCGAAACCGTGGTGTTGAATTGCAGATTCTCAAAATCTCGCGTCACCTGGATCACCGTCTGATGCACCTTGCGCCGCAGACTGCGGATCGTATCTTCGCTGGCCTTGCCGCCTTCCGTTTCCAGCACCATCGCCCACACCCGCCGCAGCCAGCGCATCGTCCCGTCAATGCCGCTGCTGTTCCACGGTGCGCCCAATTCCCAGCGCGCGAAGAACATCAGGTAGGCCCGCACGGCATCCGCCCCGTAGGTTTTCACTAAACTATCCGGCGAAACCACATTGCCGCGGCTCTTGGACATTTTCTCCGAGTCCTCACCCAGCACCATGCCCTGATTGCGCAGAGCGCTCATCGGTTCATCACCTTTGGTCACGCCAATATCCCGCAGGGCTT
>JAGVAB010000121.1 GCA_020060485.1 Anaerolineales bacterium | reverse complement strand
GGGTGGGGTGAATAAACCCCGGTGATGCACAGACCGTCTTTCGTCCAGCCTTGTGCCATCAATAAAAGAAACAAATGGAAAATTAACTTTGAGAAAGCCTTGGCTTCCTGGCCTGTTATGTTAACCCTTTAGCAATTAAGACATTATAATGGGGGCATTACACAGGAGGTGCAGATGGAAAAATTTATAATCGAAGGTGGACACCCCCTTCAGGGTGAAGTAACCCCATCTGGGAATAAAAATGCTGCTCTGCCTCTGCTGGCTGCCTGCCTGCTTTCAGATGAGCCAGTGATCCTGCATAACGTTCCCCAGATACTGGATGTGCTCGCCATGCGTTCCTTGATCGAGAGTTTGGGGGTCTCCATAACGAATGTCGACCAGCACACCTGGCAGATCCATGCCAAAGACGTTCAACCTGGCCTGCTGGACCCTGACCTTTGTCGCAAAATACGCGCCTCGATCCTCCTTGCTGGCCCGCTGACCGCCCGTTGCGGGGAACTGCATCTCCCCCCACCCGGCGGTGATGTCATCGGCCGCCGCAGGGTGGATACCCATATCCTTGCACTAGAATCATTGGGCGCAAAAGTGAATTATGACAACCGGGCTTTTAACTTCACCGCCGGCTCCTTGCATGGTGCAGATATCCTGCTGGACGAAGCCAGTGTAACCGGTACCGAAAACGCTATTATGGCGGCCGTTACCGCCAATGGCGATTCCATCATCCGCAACGCGGCTTCCGAGCCGCACATCCAGGATCTGTGCCTGCTCTTGAATCAATTGGGTGCCCGGATTGAGCAAATCGGTTCCAACACCCTTCATATTCAAGGTGTCCCAAAATTGCATGGAGGAGAATTCACCATTGGTCCAGATTATCTGGAAGTAGTCAGTTTCATTGGTGCAGCCGTTGTCACCAAAGGCGAAATCCGTGTACGTAATGCTGGCCCGCAGCACCTGGCAATGGTGCGCATGGTTTTAAGCCGTCTGGGCGTAGACGTAATCGTCGAGGGGGAAGACATCATTGTGCCTGCCAACCAGCGTATGGAGATTGATCCAGACTTGGGCGATATGATCCCCGAGATCAGCGTCATGCCCTGGCCAGCCTTCCCCACCGATTTGATGAGCATCGCCATCGTCATCGCCACCCAGTCGAAAGGCACCGTCCTTTTCCATGACTGGATGTACCCCAGCCGTATGTTCTTCACTGATAAATTGGTCGGCATGGGTGCCAAGATCGTTCTTTGCGATCCTCACCGCTGTATCGTCAATGGCCCCAGCACATTGCTCTGCGAAAGCATGGAAAGCCCCGATATTCGCGCCGGCATGGCCCTGCTGCTGGCGGCATTGTCAGCGCAAGGCCGTTCTACCATCCGCAACATCGGCCAGATAGACAGAGGATACGAAAAAGTCGACCAGAAACTGATCGGGCTCGGCGCTTGCATAACCCGTATCTAAGAATTTCTCAAATCCCCGGCATCAAAAAAGCGGTCTGGAAATCAAATCCCAGACCGCTCCACATTCAATTGTGATATTTGGGTGTCAAACCGAACTATTTGCTTTCCTCAACTGTTGTCAGAAAATCATCCACCACCCGGCGCAGCATGCCTTCCGGTAATGCGCCCTGTTGCCGGTGAATTATCTTTCCATTGTGGATGAACAACATAGTCGGAATACCCTGCACATTGTATTCGTGTGCCCATTTTGAATTTTTATCGGTGTCAACTTTGGCAACGATCAACTTGCCTGTATATTCACTGGCAAATTTCTTTAATGTCGGGGCGACCATCCGGCAAGGCCCGCACCACTCAGCCCAAAAATCCACCACGATCGGCAACGAAGACTGCAAAACAGTCTCTTCAAATTCATCATCGGTTACATCGATTGGCTCTGTGTACATATTTTTTCTCCTGAGTACCACTGATACGAATAATGGATTCCGTAAATACAATATAATATTACCATAATAATCAAATTAATTGGCCTGATTTTTTTCCGAAACCTCACCCTTTCTCCCTCAATCTTTCATTCCTAATCAGACTGCCACAACCCACTCTTTATTCACCCAATTGAGAACGGTGAAAATCCACAAACCGGTACCCTACCCCGCGCTCTGTGAGGATATATTTTGGATTGGAAGTATCTTCCTCCAGTTTCTGGCGCAGATAGTTCACATACAAACGCACATAATGCGGTTCGTCCCGGTATTCATAGCCCCACACCTTTGACAGAATTTGATCATATGTCATCACCCAGCCAGCATTTTGCACCAAATGATATAACAATCGATACTCCGTTGGACGCAACTTCACCAGTTCATCATCCACCCACACTTCCCTGCGCCCAAAATCAATTTTCAAACGGTCGTCCACCTTGATGACATCATGCGTCCCGGTTGTGCCAGCCAGCTCTGTTCGTCGCAGAACTGCCTTCACCCGGCTAACCAGCTCGCGTGGTGAAAATGGCTTGGTGATGTAATCATCCGCTCCCAGTTCCAGTCCCTGCACCCGGTCGTCTTCTTCACCCTTCGCAGTCAGCATGATCACCGGCACAGTGCTGACTTCCCGAATGGTCTTCAACACTTCAAAACCATCCAGGTCTGGCAGCATCACATCCAGCAAGACCATATCTGGCATCTTGTCGCGCAGGACGTGAATAGCATCCATTCCACGATAAGCCTCCAGCACCTGAAAGCCATCATATTCCAGGTTCAAACGGATGAAGCGCGCCATGCGTTCTTCGTCATCCACCACCAAAATTGTGCTATTAGCAAATTGATCCTCACCCATTGTCATTTCTCCCGCACGAACGAAATGATCTCTTCTTCCTCTCCAGATGGCACGATCTCAATGAAATTCAACCGGATTAATGGCCACACGACAAAGTTCACTCTGGAATCAAGATAATCCAGCTCCTTCCCGTCAAGCCGGGTGGGATTTCGTATGCCGATCATCGTATCGGTAGGTGAAGGCATTGTGTCTGCCTCCCCAATGACTGCCGGCTCATTTTGAATATGCAAAATTAACATTGGCATTTTGGCTTATCCTCTATTTCACATCGAACAACACTTCAAATTGGAGCTTACCCAATGCGACAATGTCGCCATGGCTAAGTTCACTTTCCACATGAGGTTCAATTCTGTGACCGTTGATCCAGGTGCCATTGGAAGAACCCAAATCCATGATTATGACCATATCCTGGTTCAGTTTCATCACAGCATGCAACCGTGATACCCCCAAGGAAAATGCATCATAAAGCCCCAGATCAATATCAGGCAGGATCAATTGTCCCTTCACGCCCCGCCCAATTGTGAATTCCCGGGTTCCGGAAAGCTTAACCATCGACCCGTCAACCATGATCTTCAAGTGAATTTCCTCACCTTGCGGTTTAATTCCCTGACTTTTTTCCCTTCGTGTGGCCAAAAGATCGATTTCAGAGTCACTGATGATATCAGTAGCACCCACTACATAGTTCTTTTCCGTAACCACCAGTTGCGCTGCACACTCAGAACAAAATAACGCACCGGCATATTCCTGATGGTGGCAATTTGGACAGATAATCATGTTATCCCCTCTTGCCCGCCATTTTCAGCCGGCAGCATCAATGCTCTTGTTCCGTATTTCAGGTTTTTGTCTCCATACTTACTGAAATGGCCCGTCTCCTGAATGGCTTCAACTTCTTTCAAAACTGTCTTGGCCATCTTGGGATTGCCTTGAGAAAGCAAATGGGTTGCCAGATTCTGCAAATAGCGTGTTGCCTCTGTAGTGTTGTTTTCCATAAGCGCAGTGCGCGCTTTTCCCTGCAATCGATACAACGTCAACCGGGAGACAGCCTTCATGATCTCATCGGGTGGCGCCTCTCCATCCACCGAATCGACAATTTCCCGCCTAAGCCGGCAGGGGAAACGCACCTCGGCATTCTTGCGGATCACAGACATGACAAGTTCTCCGCGTAAAAGGTCTATCCGCCGTACTGGCTTCTGTGGCGGAGAAACCAGGAATTCAATTAAATAGACTTGCTTTCTTTGATAATCAAGATTTCCCAATGTAATCGGGTTCTCCGTACTCAGCGGTGAAGAATCCGGTGCTAGTCGGAAAATGGTACGAATCGCGCAATCATTGTTGTCCTCAAACTGCAAGCGAAGGTGATTGGCATAAATCGAGCCGAGTGAATTCAGCCGTTTGTCCAGGCTGTTTAACAAATCTTCGGGAGAATTAATAAATTGAGCCGAACCGCCGCTCAGGCCGGTCAGGCGGTCCAGGAAATTGTCGTTCCATTCATGCCCAATCCCCAACGCCTGGATCACAATCCCTTCCTGGGCTGCCGTTCGAGCCATTGCGTAGCATGAGGTCTCATCCCCATAAGTATGTCCGTCGGTCAATATGACCAGATACCGCCCTCCTGCCTTTAGGCTGGCATGCGATAGAGTCTCATACCCCCGAATCAAGCCCTGAAAAATTTCTGTGCCACCCTCAGCCTTGATCCCGGAAACCTGTTTCTTCAATGATGGCAGGTTTACCGCCAGGGTTGGCGGGATTACCACTTCAGCCCGATCATTGAAGGTAACCAGGCTGAAAATATCTTCACCATCTAATCTCTCAAACAACTTAAAGATATTCCGCTTAATAACCTCCAGCCGGTCACCCTCCATGGAGGTCGATTTGTCTACGACCAGGCAAATATTGGCTGGCACTCTTTTGAATTCAGCGAAATCACCTTTGCAGCCAATGGTCATAACCGCATAAACCAATTGCGGCTCATCCAGTCTTGCCAGTACAGGGCTGCTATAAATCGTGTCCACAACGACCTCAGGCTGCCCTGTCTCTTTTTCAAGGCTGGCATCATACATTGCCCGTTGCACCGGGTCAATGAGTACTTCATATGCCTTCTGTATCTCGAGAAACTGTTCTTCTGTCGCTGGATCCTTGCTGGCATCAGGGTGCTTTTGACGCGCAGCCTCATAATACGCATCGCGTATCTCATCCTTACTGGCGTCTTTCTCAATTCCCAAAGTGCGATAATAGTCGCACATGCACACCCCGCCTTCTAATCCAGATACTCAACCAAAATTACACTGATATTATCCGGGCCGCCTGCTTCATTGGCCGCATCCACCAAATTTTTACAAGCTTCCGGTAGGGAAGAGGAATTCTCAACAATCCTGCAGATATCGCTT
This sequence comes from Anaerolineales bacterium, assembly GCA_020060485.1. Next base: position 17,871 of record JAGVAB010000121.1, on the reverse strand, counting down.
TCTGCCACAACTCCCCAAAGCCCGTCGCTGCAAAGCATTAATATCCCCGGTATGGGAAAGACCTGCATATCAAGATCAGGTTCAAATGGTTCTGCTTGTCCAAGTGCGCGATATAACACATTGCGTTGCGGGTGGATCGCCGCTTCTTCTTCCGTGATTTGGCCCAACTCAATCAGTCTGCCTACCAGCGAATGATCTTTCGTTATCGCTTCCAGTTTTTCGTCAGGCCTGATCAAATACGCCCGGCTGTCGCCAATATGCGCCAGCGTGATCCTTTCCCCAAGTACCAGCGCCACGGTAAGCGTGGTTCCACCACCAGGCGCCTTGCTCAACACAGCCTGCTGAGCCTTGCGCACACCTTCTTCCATGATTTCATGCAGACTCTCAATATTGGCAATAGAGGGGGAAATCACTCGTGAGTAAACCTCCCGCACCAGGTGTTCCGCCATCACCCGCGTGGCAACACTGCTGGCCACCTCGCCATGTTGATGTCCGCCCATACCGTCCGACACAATGAATATCCCAAATGGCAATTCCATTTCGCCGTCCGACATAACCGACGTCATGGCAAACAATGAATCTTCATTGTGATCGCGTTGCCTGCCCACAGACTGCCCACAGCCGATGACCAGTTGCTGAGGTTCCACATGCATTGATTCGCCTGCTGTCCGCTTAAGGTGTTCCCGGGACAGTGGTTTTGTTTTCACTTCTACCGACGCACTGGACTGCGCCCGAAACAAATTCTTAATAAATGTGAGCACGTGTTTACCTCCTTGAGCCAATCGCTTTGACGACCTTTATACAGGCAAGGCGTAAAAACGTCTGTCTGATGATCCAATATACAACAAGTTCTTTTCAACACATGGCGCGCTGGTGATCACGCCGCGTGTACCGAATTTCCATTGAAGCCGTCCGGTTTTCTGATCTAGGCAATACAAATAATGGTCTGCTGCACCGCAAAATACCTCACCCTTATGGATAATTGGAGAACCGCTCACCTGGTCTTCCGCACTGAAGCGCCAGACCTCTTTCCCTCGCCGGTCTTCCACACAATACAAATTACCATCCGCAGACCCAAAGAACACCCGATTCTCAAATTTCGCTGGCGTTGAAACAGACCCTTTATTCATGCGGAACTTCCAAATTCCCCATCCAGATTTGGCATCCAGTGCATACAATGTTGAATCAAGCGACGTCAAGTAAACCACATCATCCGCCACAATCGGAGAAGCCGTTACAGCCCGCTTGGCGTTGAAACGCCAACGAACATCTCCCCGATAATTCGCGCAAACCACCTCCCCATTTTCGCTGCCGATGTAAATATACTCCTTGGTAAGAAACGGCGTCGAACGCACCGGCTCTCCCAGGTCCACCCGCCAGGCGCGTCGCGTGCTGGTGAGATTCACTGCATGCAAAAAGCCATCATCTGAAGCAATAAATACATGCCCATCAGCAATTCTGGGAGAACTGCGGATGGGGCCCTCGGTAGAATACTCCCAAAACAGGCGGCCGTTTCGCACAGAGATCGCATACAGTTTTGAGTCCCCTGAACCGAAATAGACCACGCCATTGTGTACTTGTGGTTGCCCGGCAATACTGCCTTCGGCGGCAAACTTCCACAAGAACTGGCCATCTTCAGCCCGCAATGCATATAAATTATTATCGTAGCTGCCAACATACACCACGCCATTATGCACCGTGGCTGCGCCGCGAATTTCATCCTCACAGCTGAATGTCCACACAGGTTGGAGTTCCTGATCGGACTGTATTCCGCCCCCACTCCAGATCGCAGTATTATTCAGCATCCCAGTCTTCTTGGCTGCCATCAAGAGTGCCTCTTTCATGGCGGCAGCAGTCTGGAATCTGTCTTTGGGTTCATACTGTAAAGCAGTGTTGATCACTGCTTCCACCTCGGTTGAAACAGCCGGGTTGAGCTTCCTGATCGGGCGTTCTGAAAATGTGAATGGCGCTTCCAAACGCGGGTCGTGCTTGGTTAATAAATGATGCAAAGTGGCACCCAGTGAATAAACATCCGCCTGAGGCGAGGCCTCCCCCCGGTATTGTTCAGGAGGTGAATACCCCTCCGTGCCGATCATCGTTCCTTTTTGCCCCATCCGGAAAGTTTTGGCGATCCCAAAATCCACCAGGAAGATGTGCTTTTGGTGATTGATCATCACATTGGAGGGCTTCATATCCCTGAAAATGATCGGTTCCGGCTGGTAGGTATGCAGGTATTGCAGAACATCACACAATTCCACCGCCCAGGCGGTCACCTGTGCTTCATCCAGAAAACCTTTTGTGTCCTGCAATACTGCTTCAAGGTCTTTGCCTTGAATATATTCCAACACCAGGTAAGAACGCTGGTCATGGGTAAAATAGTCAAAGATCTGGGGAATCGAAGGATGCGACAGGGTCACCAGAATATTCGCTTCCCGCTCAAAATTGCGAACGATTGTTTGCCTCACCAAAGGGTCGGGGGCCGAGTTGATCATCTCCTTCACTGCCACCAGTTTTTCAACAGCAGGAAAATGAAGATCCTTGGCAAGATAGACCGATCCCATTCCACCAAGGCCAATAACATCCTGAATGGCATAACGATTGACCAGTGTGATACCAGACTGCAATTGGGAGGGTAATGTCAGGTCATCCTCAAAACCTTGGGTGTGATCGTGATTATCCAGCTTTCCCTCCATTTATGCGCTGTCTCTTTCCCCGCACCGAAAATAACAATATCGCAGATAATTGGTCGAACATGGTTAAATTATAAACACCAAACCAGCGATTTGCAACAAAATATAAAACAAATCTTAAGCTTTTCTTAACACAGTTACTGATTCAGCGCTGATGTCACCCAAAAAACAGCATATCCATTCAGTAACACCTCAAATTGAATGCAAACCGCGCTGGACGATTCTTGTTCATTATCATAAAATGATACCATTATCCAATAAGATGAACGCGTCCAGTTGATCATGGATTGACGGGGATGCGTCCAAGGAGTATGGTATGGCGAAATCAAAAGTAGCGGTATTGCGCACCACCCCCGAGACTGTTTTAAGCGATTATCAACGCCTCTGTGAACTGGCGGGGATGCAACAATCCCTGGACAACTCGGCAACCACAATTATTAAAGACAACATCAGTTGGCATCTATTATACCCAAGTTCAAACACAACGCCCTGGCAATTGGAAGGCACTATTCTTGGACTGCAGAATGCTGGCCTCAACGATTTGGTAGACGTACACAATAAAACCGTCGTCACCATTGCCGATCTGGGTGACAAATACAACAAATTTGGCCCCGTACTCGAAAAATATGGCATCCCCAAAAAATACAATTTTGACTCCCAGGACATGACCTGGATTGATTACAAACCGCAAGCAAAAATGGCCGTTCTAAACCAGATTTTTCCAGACGGTATTTTCATCCCCGATTACTTTATAGGCAAGAACATTGTACATCTGCCCACCGTAAAGACCCACAGCTACACTGTGACAACTGGTGCCCTAAAGAACGCGTTCGGTGGGCTGCTCAACACCCACCGCCATTACACCCACACCTGGATTCACGACACCATCGTTGACCTGCTGGCTATTCAAAAAGAAATTCATACCGGCCTCTTCTGCACCATGGACGGCACCACTGCCGGCAGCGGCCCTGGACCGCGTACCCTCATTCCCCATCAAAAAGATGTCATCCTGGCTTCTAATGATATGGTCGCCATAGATGCCGTAGCTGCGAAAATGATGGGCTTTGATCCAATGAGTATTTGTTACATCAATCACGCCACCCAACGCGGCCTCGGCCAGGGCGACCCGCGTGAAATTGAGATCGTGGGCATGCCTGAAGTAGCCGAAGAAAACTGGGGCTTCAAAGTCGGCGTCAACCTTGGCACAGGTACTGGTATGCTGCTCTGGCGTTCTCCATTAAGAGTCTTTCAAAAACTCCTGTTCCACACGCCGCTGGTCAATATCTTTATCTTTGCCAGCGAATACTATCATGATCACTTCTGGTACCCGCGTAAAGGAAAACCTGTGGTGGATGAATGGAAAAAGAATAGCCCCTGGGGTCAACTTTTTGAACAGTATCCAGGCTAAGGAACTCCTGTCCTAAAAGCAAGTGCCCTCCAGCGAGGAGCACTTGCTTGCTTAATCAAAAGATGACGTACCTGGCATTCTCAATTGATAACAGCTGGCCGCAGATAATTTGATACTGCCCAGCCTCGCCGGTCACCGACTTGCGGGGACACCAGGAACCACCACACAAAACCATCCTCTTCCACCGGCCCGCCGTCCACAAGATACACTCCCTGATCAGGAGCAATGAATTTGATCTCGGAATTCACGCCCGGCTCAACCCGGAAACGAAGCCCGGAACCGCCCGTGCCAAATACTTCAACCTCCATCCCCACCATAATCCCATCCGGTTCTGTTTCCAGAACCGGCACAGTGGCCGTGGCCTGCACCACGGCTGTATATGTTGGCGCTGGCAAGCGGGTTACCACGGCCCTGTCTGGTACGCCAGATGAAGAATCACCCGGAGCAAGCAGCCAAACGAACAGAAAAAGCGCCAAACAGATCACACCGGAAAATACGACCGCCCCCAGACCAATCCAAAGATTCCATCGGTCGCGCAGTCGATTAAAGAACTCAGCAAAGTTATGTCGCATACCCGAATTATATCTCAATCTAAAACCAATCTCTCAAAAGCCCAAAGTAACATTTTATTTTGAGGAACTACGAAAGGCTTAATGATATAATCGACTTCAATTATGGAAAACATGTCATATCACCCAGTAATGCTTGGCAAAAGGTATCTACTCAAAGAGACTCTTGGTACCGGCGGGATGGCCGTTGTCTACCGCGGGTATGATACTTTACTGGATCGTACAGTTGCCATCAAGATCCTGCGTAAAGACTATTCAGAAAATGAATCTGTGCAGGCTCTCTTTCGTCAGGAAGCAAAATCTGCCGCTAATCTGGCACACGCCAATATCGTCACCGTGCACGATTTTGGTTTTGATGAAGAGCGTCTGTATATCGTCATGGAACATCTGCCCGGGAATGACCTCAAGACCATCATTCGCCAGCGAATTGAAGAAGGACTCGTTTTCAGCATTGAAGAAACTGTCAATTTGATCACCCAGGCGGCAGCGGGAATTGGCTATGCGCATCGAGCTGGGGTGGTTCATTGCGATGTCAAGCCCCAAAATTTGCTCGTCACTCCGGAAAACCGTCTCAAAGTCGCCGATTTCGGCATCTCTCGCTTGCTCTCCACCATTCAACCGGACGAACAAAACGAATTTGTTTGGGGATCGCCTCAATACATCTCGCCCGAGCAGGCCGCTGGCAAAGCCCCGCTGCCAGCATCAGATGTCTATTCTCTGGGCGTCATCATGTATGAAATGCTGACTGGCCGATTGCCGTTTTCTTCCAATGACCCTCAGGAATTGATCGAAGCCCACCAACGGATTGCTCCCGCCCATCCACGTGCTTACAACCAGGAAATCCCGCTGGAGCTGGAACAAATTATGCTGAAAGTGCTTTCCAAAGAGCCTGCCTCTCGCTACAGAACAGCCGAGCAATTTGGACGCATTTTACAAAGCTTCCTCCAGCACTGGCTCACTTTGAACAGGGGGGCAGCCTTTTTACCCGCCGGCACCAATCTTCCTTCCACGCCCGCAATGCCTGTTCCATACCATTCAAACAATGACATGTATGAAGAGACACTGCCGGCAGCCTCTATACCTTGGCCCACACCAGCGCCAGAACCACAATTGGAAGAAGAATCTCCGATTCAAATTGACTGGGCGACAATTGGTTTAGGCTTCTTGGCTTTCATTATGGTTGCTGGCCTCGTTCCATTTTGGCTTTATATCTGGTTTGTTTTAAATAGCGGCCAGTAATTATTTCCTTGATTAATCACAAATTGCGAGCAACCCCATGAATACGTTTATTTTGTCTGGCTCAATCCTTTCAGCTGATTTTCGCAATCTCGAAGCTGAGATTAATGCTGCCCTTGAGGCCGGTATGGACTGGGTTCATATTGATGTTATGGACGGGGTTTTTGTACCGAATATCTCCATGGGCCCGTTTATTGTTGAAACATGCAAAAAGATTACCGATGCGCCATTAAATGTTCATCTGATGATTCAAAATCCTGAGAACCACATAAACGCCTTTGCAAATGCTGGCGCGAACAATATCACCATCCATATTGAGAACAACCCTAATGTCTACCGCACGCTGGAGGCAATCCACAAACTGGGCTGCACAACCGGCATCACGCTCAACCCAGGCACACCTGCTTCATCCATCAAGGCAGTGCTTCCCGAAGTTGACCTTGTACTGGTCATGTCGGTAAACCCCGGTTTTTCAGGGCAGTCCTTCATCCCGCAAACCGTCACCAAGATCACAGAGGTCCACCAGATGATTAAAGCCATGAACTCTTCAGCTACGATCCAGGTTGACGGTGGCCTGACCGAAACAACCCTGCCACTCGTTTATCAGGCTGGCGCCCGAAACATCGTAGCTGCCACATCAGTATTCAAACACCCCCAGGGGATCGCCGCCGGTATTCGGGCGTTACGTCAATCTGTTGCCTGATCAGTGCTTAAATACAAAGATCACGGAAATACCGTGATCTTTGTATTACGAGTAACGGTTTAACCTGTTACTTACTGCTTTTAACCATGGTACGAATACATCGGGTGCACAATGTTTTTCGAACTTTCCGGCCTTCTTCGAAAACAGAGACTTTCTGAAGGTTGGGACGAAAAGCACGATTGGTTGCACGCATGGAAAAAGAACGGTTATGCCCAAATCTCGTAGTCTTGCCGCAGATTTCGCACTTTGCCATCGTATTATCCTTTCCTAAAATGATTAAGTGCTGTACAATAGCAACTAAATTTTATCGGGTTTCACAGCAACGAGGTAGTATACCACAATTCAACAGAATTGATACCAGAACAGAGAATAAACCATGAAAGAAGAAACAAACCCGCTTGGGAACGTCTATATTTCACACAGAGCCATCGCTACCATAGCCTACCAATCCGCCCTTGAATCTTATGGCGTGGTTGGCCTTGCAGCCAAGAACTTTACCGAAGGCATCACCCAGGCTATCGTTAAGGATCCCACCATGGGAGTGAAGATTGACTTTGATGGCCAGCAGATCAAGATCGAGATGTACATTATCGTTGAATACGGAACACACATCAAATCAGTGGCGACCAGTGTCGCCAGCAGTGTGCGCTATCAAATTGAAAAGGCGCTGGGCATCACTGTCAGTGAAGTGAACGTTCATGTGCGCGGCTTGCGCATTAGCAATACCGATTAATAATCTGTTCTTTTTTGGTCTTATATTTGTAATCATTTAGGAGTAGCATGAATATTGATTCTTCAAATGCCGTGAGTCAGTTGGACGGCCAGGGACTTAAGGAATTAATTGAAGCCGGATTAACCTGGCTCAAAACCAATCAGCAAATCGTCAATGCCCTGAATGTATTCCCTGTCCCGGATGGAGACACGGGAACTAACATGCTGCTCACCATGCAAGCTGCCTATGATGAAATTGCCAATTCCGGTGAGAAAAATATTGGTAAAATGGCGCAGGCTGTTGCGCGCGGCGCATTGATCGGTGCCCGTGGAAATTCGGGCGTGATCCTTTCGCAGCTTTGGCGTGGATTTGCCCGTGCATGCGATAACCTTCCCCATCTGGACACCGAACTGCTGGTAAAAGCCCTGGCTGAGGCGCGTAACACTTCCTACAAAGGCGTTGTCCGCCCTGTAGAAGGCACCATCCTCACAGTCGGCAAGGATATCGCCGCCGCGGCTGAAGAAGCACACACCCAGGATCTTCAGGAAATGCTGGAAATCATTGTCAAGGCCGCCGATGACTCTGTTCAACATACCCCGGAACTTTTGCCTATTCTCAAGCAGGCTGGTGTGGTTGATTCTGGCGGCAAGGGGCTGTTTTTCATCCTCGAAGGCATGCTCCGTCACCTCAACCACCAGCCCCTCGAGACCGCACTGATGACTGTCCAGCCACTGGCAGTAATGCAAATAAGTGAGACTATGGAAACCATTGAACCAGGGCAAGATTATGAGGTTGTGGTCGATTTTCGGCCAGGCAGTGAATTGATCCTTGAGGATTTTTACGAACATCTTTCCGAAATGGGCACCTCCATCCAGGTTGGTGAAGGGGAAGGCATTTACCGTATGCATATTCACGTCCCAACTGAGAATCGCTATATTCCCATCGATTACATTATGGGCATTGGCACCATCACCAAGGTATACATCGAAAACCTCATGGACCAAATGGAAAGTCTGGAAAAAGAAAAGGAAAGCCACCCAATAAAACTGGCAGCCGTTGAACCTGGCCAAATTGCCGTTGTGGCTGTGTCGCCAGGCCCCGGAATCTCCCGCATCTTTGCCAGCCTGGGAGTGGCTGCAATCGTCGAGGGAGGGCAGACCATGAATCCAAGTACCAAAGAGATCCTGGGTGCATTTGAGAACTTGCCCACAGACAAGATCATTATCCTGCCCAACAACAAAAATATCATCATGGCAGCCGAAGCCACCAGATCAATGACCGTCAAACAGGTGGCCGTAATTCGCTCCTCCACTGTCCCCCAAGGCCTGAGCGCCATGCTGCGCCTGATCCCGGATATGGAATTTGAAACAGTGGTCGAAGAAATGACTGATGCCCTGCAAGACGTGGAGACTGGAGAGATCACAATTGCCACTCGCTCGGTTACCATCAACGATGTGGAAGTGGATCAAGGCCAGGTCATTGCTTTGCATAATGGTAAATTGGTACAAGCAACCTCTTCCCTTGAAGAAGCCTGTCTCGGCTTGCTGGAAGAATGTGAAACCAATGACCGCGAACGCATCACGCTGTTTTACGGAGACAATATCTCCAGGCCGGAAGTCAACCAGATCATAGATCAAATCCGTTCTACGTATCCGGCGCATGAAATTGAATTGCACGAAGGCGGTCAACCCCACTACCAGTTCATCATTGCAGTTGAATAAATATGTATTCTGTTTGCATCGTTACAGACAATTCTGTACAATTCTCAAATGCCGCGTTTTACGGCCAGAATATCATTAAGATCATTTCATTAGACACAGTATTGCACGGCGAGATTGTCAAATCCAAAGAAATTAACTTGCCGCCATTCGCCAGCCCGGAAATGTCCCCGCGCTTGCTTGCCCCTACCGTTGAAGAATTCAAACAAATTTTTTCCCGGCTGTCAAAACAATACAACGAGATCATCGGCATCTTTCTGTCCTCCTATCTGAATGACTGTTACCAGAATGCCTGTGAAGCTGTTACCAGTTTACGTGGTGGCCCAAAGATCCAGATCATGGATTCAATGACCACGTCCATTGGACAAGGCTTGATGGTACAAAAGGCTGCCGAGGCCATCGTCCATCTTGGCAGCCTGACCGATATCGAGCGAAAAGTGCGAAGCCTGATGAATCGCACCTACTTTCTGATCAGCACATCCAATCTCTCATACCTGCAATATAGTGGTTTTATCGATCATGCCCAGGCAACAGTTGGTGAGATGCTGGAACTGCTCCCGATTTTTACCATGGAAGAAGGGAAACTCATCCCTGTTGAAAAAAAACGCACCGCCAGGCACATCAGTATTCATTTCCAGGAATTCATCGATGAATTCGATCAATTGGAACACATCGCCCTGGTGCAAAGTCCTGGAGCGGACGCCAGCGAAGCCAGGTTGATCAAAGACCATGTTCATGATCACTTTCCTGGAACTTCCTTCAGCGAGCATTCTCTCAATTTGCCTTTGGCTACGCTGTTTGGGCCATCAGCTACGGCCTTGACAGTTGTTGAAAGCGACTTGGAAGACTGAACCCATGCCATCACAAAGCCTGCTTACCCTAACAAAGGGTGCAGTCAATCTAAATTGACGATTTCAAAGAACCGATGATCCCTGGGGGAAAAATGTTTCAAAATAATGTCCCCAAGTTTAATCATCCACTCAGGTTGGAACATCGTTCAGCAAACTTGCGGTAAAATAACTTCATGCAATCATCAATACGAAAACTCCAAAAATTTTTGCAACTGGAATCCGAACGCAGCTATGATAACCGTGCTGTGGTTGGAGGGTTAGATAAAATCATACCCGCCTGGACGAAAGAAGCCCAGGACGAAAAAGTCGAACAACAACTAATCGACTATGTAGTCCGCAAGATCGATGAGTACGCTGGGTTGGATACACAGGGACGCAAGGAAACGGTTTACGATCTATTGTCGGAACTGAAAGAAGCACGCCCCCCTATTGAATCCGAAAGCCGCCAACCTGAAAACCAGCAAATCATTCCGCCCTCTTCCCAAGAACCTGCTCCGCTGCATACCCCGCAGCCTGCTCCAGTGCAGTCTGTGTCGGAACCGGCTCGCATAACCGAGCATTCAACGGAAACTCCGGAATCCGCGCCAGTCCCCAAATCTCCTGGCCTCAGGGATTCAGATATGGTGGCGCTTGGCGCACCGCTGACAACCTTGAGCGGAATTGGAAAACGGTACGCCCAAACTTTCTCCAAACTTGGGATCAACTCCCTGTATGACCTCCTCTTTTATTTTCCTCGGCGTTACGATGATTACAGCAAATTAAAGCCCATCAACCGCCTTGAATACGGTGACGAGCTGACCATCATTGCCACTGTGCAGAGTTCATCATCCCGCCAGATTAACAATGGTCGTTTGAATATCACAGAAGTCATTGTCAGTGATGGCACCGGTTTTTTGCGGCTCTCCTGGTTCAACCAACCCTGGGTTGCAAGCCGCATGAAGCCTGGCTTGCAGCTTGTCCTCTCTGGCAAGGTGGATATGTACCTTGGTCGTTTGGTGATGACCAATCCCGAATGGGAACCCCTGGAGCAGGAACATCTTCACACCAATCGCATTGTGCCTGTGTACCCGCTTTCTGCTAAAATCACCCAGCGCTGGCTGCGTAGAATGATGCACCAAACCGTAACATATTGGGCACCCCGCATTCGCGATCACATGCCAGCCCAAATCCTCAAATCAGCCCGTCTTTTGGATATGGCAAATGCCATCCTGCAAATCCACTTCCCGGATTCTCCGGAACAGCTGAAAGCAGCCCGCAACCGCCTATCCTTTGACGAAATATTTATGCTCCAGATGGGCGTTCTTGCTCAAAAAAGATTATGGCAGCAAGCTGCTGCACAGATATTCAAGATCACCGACGAGTGGCTTGTCAACCGCTTGAATACCCTGCCATTTGAACTTACCTCGGCCCAAAGACGGGCGATCAACGATCTGCGGAATGATTTCCAGTCCGGGCAGCCAATGAATCGTCTGTTGCAAGGAGATGTCGGATCGGGAAAAACCATCGTTGCTGCCATTGGCATGGCAATTGTGGCCGAAAACGGTGCGCAATCTGCGATCATGGCTCCCACATCCATTCTAGCCGAGCAGCATTACCAGAAAATGCAAGAATTTCTAACCTCAGGGTCACCTGAAACAAACCTGATAAAACCTGAAGAAATCCATTTGCTGATCGGCGATACGCCTGAATCCGAAAAACAAGTCATCCGCCAGGGGTTGGAAGATGGCTCGATCAAGGTTGTAGTGGGCACCCACGCCCTCCTTGAAGACCCGGTTCAATTCCGCAATCTTCATTTTGCAGTCATCGACGAACAACATCGTTTTGGTGTCGCCCAGAGAGCCAATTTGCGCTCCAAAGGCAAAAACCTGCATTTGCTGGTCATGACCGCCACCCCCATTCCGCGATCGTTGGCGCTCACCGTCTATGGTGACCTTGATCTCACAGTAATGGACGAACTGCCTGCCGGCAGATTGCCCGTTGACACCCGCGTTCTTCACCCCCATGAACGGGAACAGGCTTACCAGTTGATCCGGTTTCAAGTGGAAAAAGGGCGCCAGGCTTTCATCATCTACCCCTTGGTTGAGGCAGAAAACGAAGACCAAAACGAACGCCAGGCCGCCGTTCAGGAATACGAACGATTACAGAAAAACGTATTTCCACAATTCAAATTGGGATTGATGCATGGCCGCCTTAAACCAGACGAAAAAGAAATGATCATGGGCGCATTTCGCCGCCAGGAATTTGACATTCTGGTTTCCACATCGGTTGTCGAAGTTGGCGTAGACATCCCCAACGCCACCGCCATGCTGGTCGAAGGCGCCAATCGGTTTGGGCTTTCACAATTGCACCAGTTCCGCGGGCGAATCGGCCGCGGTGATATTCAATCCTACTGTGTCTTGATCCCTGAAAATTCAGACGCAGTCGAAAATCAGCGTTTGACCACAATGACCGAGACCAATGACGGCTTTGTTTTGGCAGAGCGCGATTTGGAACTACGTGGCCCGGGTCAATTCCTTGGCACCCGGCAATCCGGGTTTGCCGAGATGAAATTAGCCGACCTTTCTGATATCCACCTCATCGAAAATGCCCGTAACCAGGCCCAGGATCTGTTCCAGATTGACCCCGATTTATCCAGTCCAGAACACGCGGAGCTGAAGAAAATGATGAAACGATTTTGGCCAGCCGGATCAGGAGATGTGAGCTAACCATGGTGCGCGCCGTCTTTCCTGGAACTTTCGACCCCATCCATTTTGGGCATATTGATATTGCCAATCGATCCGCCAGATTGTTCGACGAAGTTATCATAGCAGTATACGACCGTCCTCTAAAGAACCTTCTGTTCTCTCCGGTTGAGCGCATGCAATTGGTGCGCCAGTCATTTATCGATTGTCCCAAAATCAACATCATGGGGTATTCTGGTCTCACTGTTGATTTCTGTCATAAAATTGATGCGCAGGTCATCGTCAGAGGTTTGCGAGTATTTTCGGACTTTGAGTACGAATTCCGCATGGCCCTTGCCAACCATCGCCTCGCAAAGGATGTGGAAGTCATTGCCTTCATTACCAACGAAGAACATTCCTTCCTGTCATCCTCAACGGTTCGGGAAATTGCAGCTTTGGGCGGAAATATTACCAGCATGGTGCCCCCCCATGTAGCAACTGCCCTGAACAAACGTTTTCGGGAATTGGGAGAAGAACAAGAGATTGTTCCCCAAAATTCGTTGCGTGACTGAGAGAATTCAGAACCTGGCCCGCTTATTGCAACCTTTTGGGTGATACTTCTATGGAGGACGGTATATGGATATCCTGCACCTGGTTGACCGTTTGGAAGAACTGTTCAATGTAAGCCGATCCATCCCCTTCACCCACAGCGTCATTGTGGATGAGGACCGCATGCTTGATATCATCGATCAAATGCGTGTCACCATTCCCGACGAGATCAAGAAAGCTCAGCAACTGCTTGCCCAGCGGGATCGTATGTTAGCCCAGGCGCAAGAAGAAGCCAACAGAACACTGGCGCTTGCCCGCGAAAAAGGGGAACAGATCATTGATCAAGATGCTGTTGTCCAGGCAGCCAAAGAACGCGCTGATCAAATTCTCGCCCAGGCAGAAAAGGACGTCGAATCGATCAAAAGAGACGCTGACGTTTACGCGTTACAAACGCTTGCTGATCTGGAGATGGAACTTGAAAGGGTGCTGGGTCAGGTACGCAATGGTGTCAGAACCCTTCAGGATGAGCTGAACAGACAACCAGCCGAGTAGTCCTCGGCTGGTTTCTTTTTTGTTATTTCGCCTTGCCAGTTGCCTTTTCAGGTGCCGCTGCCGGATGCAGCGATAGTTTTAGCACTTCATCGATATGGGTAATTGGCACGATCTTGATATCATCCTTCACTTTTTTCGGCACATCCACCAGGTCTTTCACGTTCCGTTCCGGCAAAAGCACCATCTTCAATCCTGCCCGGTGGGCTGCCAGCACTTTTTCACGTACCCCGCCAACCGGCAATACCCGCCCGCGCAAAGTGATCTCACCTGTCATGCCAATTTCCTTGTAGATGGGGCGTCTCGTGAAAGCCGATACCAGTGAAGTTGCGATTGTTATTCCCGCGCTGGGTCCATCCTTGGGAATGGAACCCTCTGGTACATGGATATGAACGTCCAGATTTTCGAAGATTTCAGGCTTGAGATCGAACTCCCTCGAATGCGCCTTCAAATACGACAATGCAGCCTGGGCTGACTCTTGCATGATATCACCCACCTGACCCGTGATTTGCAAATTTCCCTTGCCTTCAAGGATCAACACTTCCACTGGCATGATTTCGCCGCCATTCATCGTCCAGGCGATGGCCATGGCCACCCCCACTTCATCCTGACGTTCTGCTTCGGTCATAAAGAATTCTGGCGGACCAAGGTATTTTTCCACCGATTGCACCCCAATGCGGGATGGAAAGGGTTTGCCTTCAGACTTCAAGCGCGCCACCTTGCGGCACATACGCCCCAACTCTCTCTCCAGGTTGCGCACCCCTGCCTCATAGGTGTACTCACGGATCACCTTGCTGATTGCCGCATCCTGGAATCTCAGCTCCTTCAGTTCCAAACCGCATTCCTCAATTTGTCGCGGGACCAGGAACCGGTTGGCAATTTCCAGCTTCTCTTCTTCGATGTACCCCGGGAACTCGATTAATTCCATCCGATCCAGCAGTGCCGGCGGAACCGTATCCACCGAATTGGCCGTAGTGATGAACATCACTCTCGAAAGATCGTAAGCAAGCTCAAGATAATGGTCAGAGAATGAATTGTTCTGTTCGGGGTCCAACACCTCTAGCAGCGCCGCAGAGGGGTCACCCCGGAAATCTGAGCCCATCTTTTCAATCTCATCCAGCATGAATAATGGATTGATCGACCCCGCCCGGCGCATGGTTTGAAGAATGCGTCCCGGCAACGCCCCAATATATGTGCGCCGGTGACCGCGTATCTCAGCCTCATCCCGGACACCGCCCAGTGAAAGCCGCACAAACTTGCGGCCCAACGCCTCGGCAATCGAACGTCCCAGGGACGTCTTGCCTGTGCCAGGCGGTCCAACAAAACAAAGGATAGGCTGCCGATCGCGTTTTGGCTTAAGGCTGCGAACGGCGATATATTCCAGAATGCGGTCTTTGGCTTTCTGCAATCCAAAGTGATACTGGTCCAACACCTTGGCTGCGTTGATCACATCCAGATTATCCTCTGTGGCCGTTTTCCACGGCAATTCCAGTATCCAATCCAGATAACTGCGAATAATGCCAACCTCCGGAGCCATGGCCGGCATCTGCGTCAATCTTTCCAGCTCCTTCAAGGCCTGCATCCGAACCTCATCCGGGAAATCACCTTCCGTTACCTTGACGCGCAGTTCGCCGATCTCCCGCGCCCAGATGTCACCTTCCCCCAACTCATTCTGGATCACCTTCATTTGTTCGCGCAAGTAATACTCTCGCTGACTGCGATCCACCTCGCTCTGCACACGTGACTGGATTTCCTCTTCGAGTTCAAGCACATCCAGTTCTTGCGCCAAAAGTCCGTTTACCAAATGCAGCCGCTTTTCCACATCCTGCTCCAGCAGCAAATTTTGCCGCTCACGAAAAGGCAGAGAAATTGCCGTGGCAATCATATCTGCCAGCCAGCCCGGCTCAGCAATGTTCAGTGAAAATAAATGTGCTTCTTCTGGCAAGCTGTGATCCAACTGAACGCAACGCGCAAAAAGGTCACGTGTCGTACGCATCAAGGCATCTATGCCCGGGCCTGCCTCATCCTCCTGCACAATCACCTTCGCGCGCACCTTGTAAAAGGGAGCCGACTCGATGATCGCCAGGATTTCCACCCGCCGCCGCCCCTGTACCAACGCAGAATTGTTGCCCTCCGGCAGACTCAGCAATCTCCCCACTGCCAACTCAACGCCTACACTCAGGAATTCATCGGGTGCAGGCTCGTCGTCATCGGGGTCATTTTGCACCAGGGCGATCACCGTTTGAAAATTGAACTGTGCATCCTGAATGGCAAACAGATTGGGGCCCGGAATGATGAAAATAGGCGAGATCATATGTGGAAAAACGACAATATCCCGCAATAAGATGGCATTGCACTCAAAAACGCCATCCGCATCTGTTTCCATACTGGCAATCCGATACAATTCTTCCGTACGCTGATGAAGCGCGTTTGCCATATCTTCCGGCGGATCCTGATGATTAAACCAGTCGTTTGATGGCATTTAATTACTCCCTTAAAGTCGAAGCAGTTACCCTGCTTTCCCAAATTTCCCGTACGGCAGCGGCCACAAACAGGCTGCCTGCCGCCACAATTGCAAATTCATTCCCCGCCATGCGCAGGGCTTGATCTACTGCTTCCTCTAGTGGTAAAACCTTCTGCGCCGGGAGGCCAAAGCGATGTGCCAGGTTCACAAGCTCATCCGCCGGCATCGCCCGTGGATGCACCGATTCTGTGGCAATCACCTGCCGAACCCTCGGTAATAATTCCGCGAACATGCCCTTCACGTCCTTGTCCTCTGAGGCGCCAAAGATCAGGATCACCGGCTGCGCCGGCAGATAATCATCAATAGCCTGACGCAATTTTTGTGCCGAATTGCGGTTGTGCGCCGAGTCCACGATCAACAAAGGGTTGCGTCTCAAAACCTCAAACCGCCCCGGCCAGAACACTTCAGAAAACCCTTTTTGAATGGCCGAGTCGGGGATAAGCAATCCTTCCGCTCTGGCAACTTGCAATGCTGAATAAGCAGTGGCCGCATTTTCTACCTGGTGATGACCCAGCAAGGGCAATGACAATCGCAGCGGTTCCCAGTTTTCCCTTCCACCAGACTCAATGTACTCATCTACCAAAGGCTGATCTGCGGCTGGCCAAACCAGCATGGATTGCCCGCTCAAGGAATGTGACCAGGGAGCGTATAGGTAATCATGCCCAACCAGGGTCAAGGGTGCCTGGCGTTCTTCTGCTATCCTGGTCACCACCAATCTTGCTTCTTCACGCTGTGGTGATAATACCAACGGTCTGCCTTGCTTGATGATCCCTGCCTTTTCAGCAGCGATCTTGGCCAGCGTATCTCCCAGGACATCCATATGATCCAGAGAAAGGGATGTTATCACCGATACCAGCGGCCAGACCACATTGGTTGCGTCCAGGCGTCCGCCCAACCCCACTTCAACCACTGCTACATCTACGTCTTCCCGGGCAAAATACCAAAATCCCAGTGCGGTCGATATTTCAAACGTAGTCAGTTTTTCAACCTGCGCCACAAAAGGTTTAATCTCTTCCACCAACGCTGTAAAAAGTTCATGTGAAATGGAAATCCCATTGATCTGAATGCGTTCGCAGTAGTCTGATAAATGCGGCGATGTGTAGAACCCCACCCGGTAACCACTGGCTTTCAATGCACTGGCCATCATTGCCGAGGTGGAGCCCTTCCCCTTCGTTCCAGCCACATGGATTACTTTGTACCGCAACTGTGGGTCGCCCATTAACCGCAGAAGCGCATACATCCGGCCCAAGTCAAAATTCTCTGCCGCGTAGCGCATAGTGCGGGTCAGACTGTAATCTACATAACTGTATAGATAATCCAGAGCTTCTTGATATTTTTGGTCAACTTCCATATTGATACTTCTTCCCAAATGAGGTTGTAATACGGGTCGGATTGTAACCCTCACAACTCGATTATGCAAGCCCAACTTGATCTGTAGCTGTTGAGTTCAGGATTGATTCGCCGCGTCAGCCAGTCCATTACACCAAAATTGTTTCTTCTACCCCTGGTCATTACTGATGCCTTCCAAATAGCTGTGGCTTTCTCATGTTCTCTTGATATTTTATGAACTTTCATTCCGAATTATAAGAAAGCAATGCAAATAGCCATGGCATTCTCAAGAAAGCTTGACATTTACGATTTTCCAAAACGGTCAAGGTCATCCAGACCAAAGTAGATGCAAAATGCTGATGATAATGGGCTG
>JAGVAB010000008.1 GCA_020060485.1 Anaerolineales bacterium | reverse complement strand
TTAGGATTTCTGAATTGTATGTCCACTCAGATAGCCGAGGTAGGCAGGTACAAGCGGAAGAACACAGGGAGAAATGAAGGAAAGCAACCCAGCGACAATTGCTGTAAGATAAGTAGGTGCGGCAGCATAACGGGAAAAGGAATCAATGTAGTATCCATTCTTGAACGCCCAGATCGCGATCAGGCTCATGGTGTTTGTCAACAACAAGATCCCAATCGCTATGATGAAGATGCCGCTGGCGATTTTGAAATATTGTTGATAGGGTCGCATGCGTTTGAGCCAGCCGGTAGCGCGTTCCAGTCCAATTGCCATCACCAGGAATGGAATGCCCAAGCCGAGCGAATATCCAGATGACAGCCACATGGCTTCCCCCACCCTTTGCTGGTTCAGTCCCATTGTCAGGATTGCTCCCAGAGTAGCGCCAATGCATGGGCTCCAACCTGCGGCAAAGAAAATGCCCATAAGTGCCGACCCGCTATACGTTCCGCGTTGACCGGAGTATTGGGCACGGGTATCGGCATAAAACCACGGAATACGAATCACTTCCAGGGTTGCCAAACCAAACATGATCACAATCACACCGCCGATCTGCGCGATGACCCGCTTATAGACGCCAAATAACTGCCCCAACGCTGTCACCGATCCGCCCCAGCCGATCACAAAGACCAGCGAGAATCCAAGCACAAAAAGGAGCGCATGGAGAAATACCCGCAAGCGTTCATTGAAAACAGGCTGAGGCGCTGAAGGTGTAGAGCTTGATACTTTTGTCATCAAAAATCCATTCTGTTAATTCATTTGCTGATTTGTGTCGTTCTGACGGCATTGGATTAACATATTTCGTTTCAAACTTCTATTTTGGTTACGGACAAGTCGGGTTAGGTCATACGCTGTTCGCTTTGGGCGAGGGAAACATGTGGGGTTGTCCAGCGAAAAATCTTTGGTTGGTCAGACCAACAGCATTCCCCACCACCTCGCGCCCCCATTCGACAAGCTTGTCATCGTATAACGTCCCCAAGGCGGAAGCCTGAAAGGGATCGTTGCTTGGGCGATTCGTGACCCGCGTTGTGCCAAGAAGGCGCCCAAGCATCTCATTGTTCGGGAATTGCGGCAGAGGCTTAGGTGTGTAGACCGACTCAAGATTGATAGGGCTGAGCGCAATTGCGCCCAGCCCCATACCTGCAAATTTTAGAAAATCACGGCGTGATAAATTCCGTTTCATTCTTCTCCACACCGGGATTGTCATTTGTTTGCTCTCATTCCTTATCAATCGTCAATCCCGCCTCCAGCCAGGCAGTTGTCCCGCCTTCCAACATCCAGATGTTTGTGTAGCCTTGACTCAACAACGTAGCAACGGCTTTCTTCGCCATGCCAGAAGTCAGGCAGTAGACAACGATCTTCGCGTCCTTTTCCGCCGGAAGTTGGTTCAGGTTCTGCTCGATCTGATCATACGACAGGCGCAAATCCGTTTGAGGAATGTCGCCCTCCCACGGCGTGTGAACATTGATCATTGTGAAATCCTTGTTTTCGAGCATGGTCTGTAATTCCTGGACAGAAACCACCCGATAAGGAACGCCATTCATTTCAGCCTGGATGCCAATCTGTTCCTGTGACTGGCAGGCGATAAGCGAAAACAAGCCGATACCAATTAGCATCAGGCATACATTTAATTTTGCAAACATTGTAGCTCCAATACTGTTTCTTTAATTCATGGCTCAACGGGATAACCGGCATTCATCCAGGCTTCAAAACCGCCGAGCATTGGGGTGACCTTACTGAATCCGTTTTCAAGCAAAATGGACGCCGCACGGGCGCTCGATTCTTCACTCGGTCAGGTACAGTAGGTAATGATCCATTGCGCCTTATCCAATTCCGCCAGGCGCGCTTCAAGTTCGGCAAGCGGAATGTTGATCGCACCGGCAACATGAGCAGCTTGATAAGCTTCTATAGAACGTACATCCACTATAACAGCGGCACCTTCCTCCAAAGCAGAATTGGCATCGTTCAGGCTTACACGTGAAATATCGGGGTATGTCTCCTCTTCATGGGATGTAACAGGCGTCGGGACAGCAGGAGCATTTTGATTCGCCAATAGGATTGCGGCGGCAATCAACAAGAGTCCGCCGCCAAGTGCGAGGAAGAGCGAAACAGGGGATTTCTGATTCTTTCTTTTTTTCATAGGAACTCCAAAAATAAATCAGGCTAAGGTTAAATCGTCGATGCAACCGTTGCACGGACATCGAGATGGGTGTAATAATCCAGCAAAATATTCGATTGAAAACTTAAGCGATGGGGGGATGTAAAACCGGAAAGGCACGTTCCAATGATCGCAAATTGATCCGGATATTCACTTGCTGTACGATTTCATGGTTTGGATCAGCCGGGCATGGCGCAGAATGAATACCAGTTTGCAACTGACACACCAGGCAAGTATCCAGGTTTGATGCCCTGGCATCTTCCTGAGACTGGGATACACAGTCGCACAGGGATGCAGCTGGCAATATATGCGCAGACAGCCCAACCAGAAGAAGAGCCAGTGTCACAATCATTATTATGCGATGAGATACGTTCATATTTACAATGGGATTGCCATCCGCAGGGACATTATACTTTGGACGGCAATTCCCTGGATGAAAGTTTGCTTAGGGCTCGCGTATTGGAACTTCGATTATCCGGTTCCCTGCGTTTTCAAAGTTGAGCGTCAAGGTAATCGTATCGCCAACCTTCAAATCCTGCGTCAACCCAACGAACATTACATGCAGGCCGCCAGGCTTGAATTCCACTTTGTCTTTGGCAGGCACAGAAACAGACTCCTGCTGTTTCATGGACATGACACCGCCGTCCATCACCATGCTGAGATGCACCTCTGTGGCTGAGGCGATATCAGACGAGACACTCAACAGGGTGTCGGCGGAGGGTGTGCCATTCTCGATGACGAAATACGCCGCTCCGTTATCGCCTGCACTGGCAGGACGCGCCCAGGCATCGCGGATGGACATTTCTCGTGAGGCAGAGCAGGCGCCCAACAAAGTAGCGAAGAACGTCAATATCATTATCAGTCTGGTCTTCATTATTTCTCCAATCAAAATTATTGTTTCGTCTGCTTTAGCAGTTCGCTCAAGTCACTTGCAATATCAACCGCAGAGGTTCCATAGGGAAACATCAGGATCAGATTCCCATTCCGGTCAAGAACATACACACTGGAGGTGTGACTCACCAGGTAGCCCGCCGCGCTCCCTGTATCCTCCTTCTCAACAAATACTCCCAATTCCTCCCAGATTGCCTCAAGGTCAGCGAGATTTCCGCTTACTCCAATAAAATTCGGATCAAAGTGCGCCACATACGCCTTCATTTTTTCAGGCGTATCGCGTTCAGGGTCGGCGGTGACCATAACAACTTGAATATTCCGCGCGTCATCGCCCAGGTTTTCGGAAGCCTGCCTGAGTTCTGCCAATGTTGTCGGGCACACATCAGGACAACTGGTGTAGCCAAAGAACAACAAAACAAGCTTTCCCCTGGCAGCGCTCAGGCTGAAGGTTTCACTTTCGCCAGTTTGAAGCGTAAAGTCCGTCACAGGAAGCGGCGGAGTGAGCACCGTTCCATGAAATGTGTACGGCTTTTGAAACAAAACAACAACCACAGTGGTGATTGCCAAAATACCAGCAATGTAAAGTAATGGTGTGTAGGAAAGTTTCCTGTTCATTCTTTTTTCTCATATAGTATACGCAGACCGAACACGCACAGTCCCACGGCGGGTATGGAGAACGGTATTAAGAGATGCGGGTGACCAAACCAAGCCAGGACAATACCTGTGCTGAATATGGCGATCCCAAGCCAGATTAGGAGCGTTCCCAACCTGCGATCCACAAGAACTGGATCGAAACCGAAGACTGCAACCGACCCAATAGTTATACCTGCCAGAATCAATGCCATGTTATCCAACGCATGGGGTAATAGACCAGGAAAGGCAGCAAGCCCGTAGAGTCCCAGTCCTGTCAGTAAAATATACCAATGCCATTTCATCATATTAATAGATCAGGGGCTATTCATGTCATGCAACATGTCAGGTTCTTCCGGCACAGGTGGAAATCCTTTTTCCTTCAGCATGTCCTGCATGAGTTCGATTTCACTGGTCTGCGCATCAAGAATGGACTGTGCCAGCAAAAGCACCTGATGGGTTTTTGCCCTGGAAAGTGCGGCATCCGCCATTTGTACTCCACCACGATGATGAATGATCATCAATTGCAAAAACAATCCATCAGCATCGACTCCTTGTAGATCGCGCAGCTGTTTGAGCTGTTCCGGTGTTGCCATACCAGGCATGACGCCGGGGGTCCCCATCCAGGACATGGCAGGATCGGTACTGGCAATGGGGTATCCCCATACCGTCAGCCAGCCCTGCATTTGCCCGATCTGCGCCTGCTGGGTCAACATGATATCCAGGGCGACCTGGCGAATCTGCGGATCCTCGGTACGATCACGGATAATGGTCGCCATGTCAACCGCCTGGGCATGGTGAGTCATCATGTCACGGGCAAAACCAGCATCTGGCGAATCCGTTCCCGGGCCTGCCGACTGGCGGCTTCCCAGCCAAAAGCCAATTCCGCCCGCCAACAGGATGGAAATGACCGCTGTGAAAATAATCGCCCAATTGGCAGGCAAAGCGTTTGTTTCAATTTCCTGCGGGTTGTGTTCCTCAATCATTGTTCCTCCTATCCAGGAATACCGATTCCGCCGGTACAGGGAGCGCCGGGCTCGGGGCTTTCCGGGCTGCGTTCATATTTTTCGATAAAGGATTTCAGACGTGGATCATCCACCTGTTGCAATTGCAGTTGATATCCCCATGCTGAGATGACGATTGGGCTGGGTAAATCGGGATAAGGGCTCAGGAGACGATACCCGCTCTGGCGCGTGAGATCTTCCAGTTTTGCAATCTCAAGCGGGTCCAGGTCCGGCCGGTAACTGATCCAAACCGCACCGTGTTCCAACGAATGGACCGCATTTTCGTTTTGAATAGGTTGGGGATATACGCCGCAATTCATCCATGCCGGGTTGTGAACTCCGCCTACCGGAGGAATGATGTCATATTCAACCGGTGCATCTGTATGCCCTCGCTCCTGAGTCGGGTAGGATTGAACTCCTTCAATCGAACCGATGGATCCAGATGAATTGGATGACAGGAGCAATACAAACACAGCAATCACTGCAACCATCCCAACGATCATGACTACAATTCGAATGGTCCGGTTTTTCTGCTGTTTTTGACGGTGCATGGTTCTTTTTGAAGAAACAGGTTTGTTTTGAGTTTTTGTATTCATGGTTTCCTTAACTAAAATGTGCAATATGACGGTTAATTTACAGCATGCCAGTTTATCATCCAGTACTTATCCCTCCCCGAAAAAATGCCTGCGGTTAATCTGGGCAAGCAAAGTGGAAGCATCCGCCCCAACGCCCGTGATCAATGCCGAACCGCGATTTCTCTGCCACGGGCGGCCAATGAAATACAACCCATCCACCGGCGATATCCCCTCCCGATGAATGAATTGTCCACGTCCATCCTTGACCGCGGGAATGTCGACCCAGTCACCATGATCACGGTACCCCGTTGCCCAAACGACCGAAGCCACTTTTGCAGAGATATTATTCGAGAACGTGATTTGACCGCCTTCCACAGCAATGAGGCGCGGCATTACATTTACTCCCCGGGCAAGCAGTTGGTTAAAAGTTTTGTTCCGCCCTGGAAAGGGATCAGAACGTTGAAGATACTGTCCCAAGGGATTGGCAGCCGACAAACGTAACAAACCAATCTTATCAAACCACCACCATGCGCTTCGTCCAAGAATTCGATCAGGCAACAGCCTCCTTGGGCGACCAGCGGCGAGAAATACCTGATGATGGTCTGCAAGTTCCCATGCAATATCCCTTCCAGTGGCGCCATCGCCAACCACCAATACGGCAGTTCCTTCAGGAATCTGCGCGGGGGTTCGATAATTTACTGTCGTATATTGATTGATTTCAGGGCTGAATTTCCGGGAAATATCCGGTACATTGGGTCTTTGAAAAGCACCCGTTGCCAATACGACCACCCTGGACCTAATGACCTGTCCCGAATCAATGGATGCCTGAAAATGCCCGTCCAGGCGCTGAAGTTTCTGGATGGTTGTGTTTAAAACTACAGGCAGTTGAAAATGAGATGCATACATCTCAAGGTAGTCTGCAAATTCATCTCTGCCTGCGTACCCCAAGGGATCACCGGACAGAGGCATTCCGGGCAGGGCGCTGTACATGCGCGGAGTAAAAAGCTTTAATGAGTCGTACCGTTTGCGCCAGCTATCCCCTACCCGGACGTGACCATCGATCATCTGGAAACGCAACGGTGTATTCCGAAGATGAAATCCCATTGCCAGCCCTGCCTGCCCGGCTCCAATTACAAGAATATCCAGTTCAGTGTTATTCAAATCTAAAGTTCCCATCAACAAGATGCCGCCAGCGATTTTGTCTATGACGATAAAATAGGCTCGCAAAAAGCCATACGCCAATCGTAAACCAGCCTGCTTCGATATCAACTGTGTCGGTATATTGCGTGAATCCTTCCGGTGTGGGGTTGAGTGTGATCAAATGACGCCAGACTTGAATTATGTCACCATATCCATCATCCAGAAGCCCATACCCCGTCTGCATGGATTGATGTTGAATGACAATCCACTGTTTACCCAATGGAATAAAACCAAACAACCACATCCGTACCTGGTATTTTCCATCGCTCCAAAATTCCGGAAAAACAGAGGGGTTAATGGCTTCAAAAACGACCACCGGGCTTGCAACGTGGAACAACAGCCTGCACATTTGCAGTTCCTTCCAAATACGCTCCGGTTGTGAGTGTAGCACCGTGGAGATTTGAATCCTCATTCTTCAATCCTCTTTCCCTTATATCCCAACAACCTCAATGCATTTGCCACAACCACCAGCGTACTACCTTCGTGGAAGATGATGGCAATTCCGATGCTGACGATGCCTGTCAACGAGGTGATGACAAGAAAGGCGATCACACCGAGCGAGATGAACAGGTTCTGCACAATGATGGCACGCGTGGCGCGTCCCAGCCCAACAGCAAACGGCAGTTTTGAAAGATCATCGCCCATCAAGGCAACATCGGCGGTTTCAAGCGCGACATCTGTTCCCGCGCCGCCCATTGCAATCCCCACGGTTGCATTTGCCAGCGCAGGGGCGTCGTTCACGCCATCGCCGATCATGGCGACATGACCATATTCCTTCACCAACTCGCGAATGATGGTTAACTTATCTTCGGGCATGAGTTCGGCGCGAAACTCGGTCAGCCCGATTTCTTTGGCAATGGCAGAAGCAGAACGCGTATTGTCACCCGTCAGCATGATGGTATGAGCCACACCCGCTTGCTTGAGGGCTTTCATCGTCGGCGCGGCTTCGTGGCGCAAGGTATCGGCGAGGGCAATGATTCCAATGACGGTTTTATCTTCGGCGATCCACATCAGGGTCTTGCCTGCCTGTTGGAACGAGTCCGCCTTTTGCAGCGCTTCGGCGGAGAGCGTCACCATCACTTCATCCATCAATTTGCGATTGCCGATCCAGATCGTTTTGCCGTTCGAGATAGCGCGCAAACCGCGTCCCGTCAGC
>JAGVAB010000051.1 GCA_020060485.1 Anaerolineales bacterium | reverse complement strand
GTCTGATTTACAAATCCAATCCGTGCCGGGGGAGAAATGGCGGCAGAGGGCAGCCCATTATCATCTGTATTTTGCATCTACTTTGGTCTGGATGACCTTCACTGTTGTGGAAAATCGTAAATGTCAAGCTTTCTTGAGAATGCCATGCCAAGGCAATTGCATCTACATTGATTTTTACTAAAAATGGATGCGATTGCTATGAGATGAGCAGGTGAAGCAGCCCGATTTGTTGATTGTGCACATGCAGGATAATACTGCTTGTGCGGGTATAATTTGGGTATGTTGCGAACCAGAATAATGCTCATAGGTCTTTTTGCAATTCTGCTCCTGGCAGGCTGCGGATCGGCCGCCGTTCAGGAATCTGAGCCTGTCTTGCAGGCCTCAGCCACGCTGGCTTTGTATGCCACCCGCACGGTAACGGCAGCGCCCCCCCAGGCAAATCCGCCCACACCAACCCCGCTGCCTTCTCCCACACCCACGCCGCGCACCCACACAGTAGCCAGAGGGGAAGACCTGGGCGGGATTGCTTACCAGTATGGCACCACGGTGCCGGTTTTGCTGGCGGCCAACCCCGGGGTGGACCCGTATCTGTTAAGCGTGGGAACGGTGTTGATCATCCCCAATGCCAGTGAAGATGAAGCCCTGGCTGCCAACCCGGTGGCTACACCGGTGCCGGTGGAGGTGCCGCCTCCGGTTTGTTGGCATGTTGATGATGGGGGGATGTGGTGCTTCACGCTGGTGCGCAATCCACTGGACACGGCCGTGGAGAGCGTCTCGGTTTTGATGAACCTGGCTGCGGCGGCAGGCAGTCCGGCTGCTTCATGGAGAACAGCCCCGCTGTTGAACGTCATTCCGGCTGGGGCGGCTTTGCCAGTGGGGGCGTATTTTTCTCCGCCAGTGCCGGACGCGCCGGCAGTGAGTGCGCAATTGGTGGCGGCTCTGCCTGCCGCAGATCTGCAAGGGCGCTATCTGCCGGTGCAGATGGACGTGGAAGCGGTGGAAATCTCTGCTGACGGCAGTTCTGCCCGGGTGAAAGGCAGATTGTCGCTGGAGCGTGAGGACACAGCAGAGGTGGAAGTGTGGGTGGCACTGTCTGCCCGAAATGCTGCCGGTCAGGTGATCGGCTGGCGGCGATGGGAAGGCAAGCTGCCTTTGGGGGGCGGTGATACGGGTAGTTTCTCGGCAGAAGTCTTTGCTGTGGGTGATACAAAAATTGCCAGCGTTGAGACGCTGGCAGAGGCGAGACCCTGAACCTTGAGGGGGTTAATTCAGGTCCCAGATGAGATAAGATTCAGACTGGCACACAGGCTGTCCGCCTGACGGGGTGAGACAAACCTGGTAGGTGATCATGTCGCCGTGCTTGCTGCCGGGCAGGGGCGGGACGGTGATGGTTGTGGCGCCGGTTTCATTGGTCGGCAGGGAATAAAAGGAATGCTGCAGTCCGTTGGAGGTGGTCAGGGTGACGATCACTTCCAGGTTGGCTGCGGGCTGGTTGTTCCCCTGCTGGAAGACATTGACCATCAACATCTGGGTGTCTGTGCTGCGGGGTTGGGGCAGCATTTCACTCACCAGGAGTTGCAGCAAGGGTTGGGCGGTAGGCTGAACCGGTGCAGAAAGTCCGGCTTGCTGAAGATATGTGGTGCCGAGAGGCGCAAGACGGACGTTGGCATCCTGCGGGGCATCCGGATCATAATCCAGACAGTAATTGACAAAGCATTGGCGCACTACCCGCTTGCCACCCTGCATATCCCAGGCTGGTTCAGAGATGGGCTGGCCGGAAAATTCGATACCGCCATGCAGGAAAATGAACTGGTCAAAGTCGACCGGCACATGGTATCCCAGTTCGCCCTGGGTGAGGTAGAAGATCATATTGTTCTGACGGTCATATTGCTGGGGGCGCGGCAGGTCGTGGCGCATGCCCAGGTTGACTGCCAGAGGGCGGAAGCGGATCACCTCCGGGGTTTGCTTGCTGGCATACAAGGCTACAGTTTCAAACACCTGCTCAAGATTGCCATCAGAGGCCGTGTAGGTTTGCGAAAGGGCCTTGCCAAAGATCTGGGTTCCCCCCAGGCGGTCCAGACCATTGCTGAAAGCCAAAGACGGGTCACGGGGCGTGGGCGGCTCGGGGATGGCAGGCAATTTTTGGGCGCCCTGGCATGTCTTGCACACATATTGCCCGTACGGCAGCAATTCGACCCTGGCGTCCGGGTCAGTCAGGCTGATGTAGAAGCCCGCGTTCTGGAAATATTGTTCAATGCGCCCGGCCTGTTGATTGTAGCGTACGTTGCTCAACGGTGGGCCGATGAACACATCACCGCGCAGGTCATTATAGACCGCCATGAAGGCCGGATAAATACGATACCCGTTGATCATGAACGGGCTGTTGGGTTCAATGGTGGTGTCCGGCAGTTCGTTGATGCCCAGTTTTTGTCCCAGAGGAACCAGGTAAAAACGCCGGGCAGGATCAGTCTCGACCGGGTTGATGCACAGCAGGGCATTGGTCGTATACTGACAGATGGAGCCTTGCACCTCGAAGCTGGTAGAGATGGCTGGCCCCAGGTAGCGGTTGCCATTCAACTGGAAATAGAATTCGCGCAGGGGGGAGGCGATGGAAAGGCCATGGTCAGCGGCGGCTGACGTACTGGCAGCCGGCATGGGCATATTGCACCCTGATATGATCGTGGTGGTGAATATGAGGAGAAAAATCAAAATGAAAAATCTGTTGCTGCGATTGGTGCGCGGAAATCTAAGCCATAAAACCATGGTTTTATTCCCCTGCTCGTTGCAATCAAAATTGAATGCACAGTAATTATACATTTATTAGCGCAAATGTTCAAATGAATTCCGGATTAACATCACATTAGAGATATCCGCGTTTCGCTTCGATGGTAAAATCTAGATTGTGGCAGGTGTGCGCCACGACCATTTCCCCGGGAAGGCCAGTCAATTGATATGAGAATTCTGGTAACAGGTTCAACCGGTTTCATCGGATCGCATCTCTGCCGGGCTTTGCTGGCAGAGGGTGAAACGGTACGGGCCTTTCACCGTCTCAGCAGTACGCTGCGCCTTCTGGAGGGTCTGCCTGTGGAACATGCGGTCGGTGACTTGACAGAACCGGAGTCGCTGGAAGCAGCCATGCAGGGGGTGGATGTGGTGTTTCACACCGCCGGGGTGGCAAGCAATCGCGCCACTCCCGGGCGCATGTATGCGGTCATGGTGGAAGGCACGCGAACGGTGTTGCAGGCAGCCTTGCAGGCCGGGGTGCAGCGGGTGGTGCATACCAGTTGTGTGACCGCACTGGGTGTGCCTTTGGGCGCGCCAACCCGGCGCAGATTGCCGCCCTTGCTCAGTGAGAATCACACCTGGAATTTTCGCGGTGACCGCTGGCCGGCAGGCTATGCCAAGTACATGGCCGAGCTGGAGGTGCAGAAGGCAGTGGCGCAGGGACTGGACGTGGTCACAGTCAATCCCGGCTTTGTGGTCGGGGCACAGGATCTTCATCGCCAGACCAATTCGCTGGTGACGCAGATCGCAACCCAGAAACTGCCATTTCTGATCTCGGGCGGGTTTAATTTTGTGCATGTGGCAGATGTGGTGGAAGGCCATCTGGCTGCCTTTCGTTCCGGCCGCTGCGGGGAGCGGTATATCCTGGGAGGGGAAAATCTTAGTTATGTGGCGTTTGCCCGTCTGGTGGCGGCTGCGGCCGGGGTCAGCCCGCCTGTGCTGGTCTTGCCGGGACGGGTGGCGCGCCGGCTGGTGGGGCCGTTTTCCATAATGCAGCGTTTTCTCAACTTCCCGGTGGGCGTGGAAACCCTGAATGTGGCGGGACGGTTGTTCTTCTTTGATAACCGCAAGGCGCGCACTGCCCTGGGATTGAAGCCGCCCCGGCCAGTGAGTGAGGCAATTCAGGAAGCCCTGGATTGGTATCGGCAGGGAGATTTGCCGCTGCCAGAGTTGGAGAAAGCAGAACAGGCACAGGCTCCGCGGCAACCGGAATGAGCTTGCCTGGCGGTTCTTGAGTTCATCCTTTACCGAATGCTAGGCCGCGATCTCAAACCACGATCGGCGCCCGCCCATAGAGTCGCTCGCGGATCTGGATGATCTGGCGGCGCATACGGTCGTCGCGCTCGATCAGGTCGGTGACTTTGTCGCAGGCATACATGACGGTGGTGTGATCGCGCCCGCCCAGGGTGGCGCCGATCTGCGGCAGGGAGATGCTGATCTCCTCACGCAGCAGGTACATGGCAATCTGGCGCGGCAGGGCCACCTCACGCGAGCGGTCACGGCCGAGCAGGCGCTCGGTGGTCAGGCCAAAGGCCGAAGCCACGGCATTGATGATCTGATCCGGCTCGATGGTGTTGCGGTTGGGCAGCAGGTCGGCCAGAGCCGTGTTGACCAGTTCGGGGGTCAGGGCCTGGCCGCTCAGGTCGGCATAAGCCAGCACACGGGTCAGGGCGCCTTCCAGCTCACGGATGTTGGACTGGATCTGGCGGGCGATGATGTCCAGAATCTCTGGGGGCACCTGACGCCCGGTGCGCTCGGCTTTGGTGCGCAGGATGGCGATGCGGGTCTCCATGTCGGGGGGCTGGATGTCGACTGTCAGGCCCCATTCGAATCGTGAGCGCAGGCGGTCTTCCAGGGTGACCATGGCCTTGGGCGGCCGGTCGGAGGACATGATGATCTGCTTCTCCTGGCCGTGCAGGGTATTGAAGGTGTGGAAGAACTCCTCCTGGGTGGATTCCTTGCCGGCGATGAACTGGATGTCATCCACCAGCAGCACATCTGCCCGGCGGTAGCGCTCGCGGAAGGCGGCTGTGGAGCGGTTGCGGATAGCCTCCACCAGATCGTTGGTGAAGTCCTCGGAGGAAACGTAGAGCACATACAGGCCCTTTTGCTGGGCGGCGTTGCCAATGGCATGCAGCAGGTGGGTTTTGCCCATGCCGACCCCGCCGTAGAGGAAGAGCGGATTGTAGGAACGCGAGGTGTGACTGGAATCGGCGGTCTCGGCCACGGCCATGCAGGCGGCATGGGCCATGCGGTTGCTGGGGCCGACTACGAACGAGTCGAAGGTATAGCGGCTGTTGAGGGAGCCATTGGCAACCGGACTGGCGGCCGGGATGGATACAGCAGCTTCTTCTTCGGGGGTTTCCCCGGTCTGGAAGGGGGTATCCTTTTGCCAGACCACAAAGCGGGTGATTTGAGGGCGATTCATCATCCCTGTCAGCAGCCGGGTGACCTTGCTGGTCAGGCGGCTTTCGAGCCAGTCGCGGGCGTAGGCGTTCTGTACACCGATGGTGAAGGTGTCTTCATCGTAGTTGACCAGTTCGGTGCTTTTGACCCATGTGTCATAGGCGGCCTTGGACATCTCCATTTGGAGTTGACCGACCGTGGCTTGCCAGGCTTGTTCAGCATTCATTGATGGATTCTCCCTCTTTTTATGCGAACAAGACGCAGCGAATAGAATACCCACTGCAGAATGCGGTGGGATCTGGGTTGTGTGATGACTATCCGATTGCCCGAAAAGTACTCAGGAGAAACGCGGGCGACTTGTTCGCGGTGATGATTTCAATTGAGATTCTAGCAGAAAGACTGGATTCGAACAAGCTGAAATGCCTTAAACTATCTAAAAGAATGGGAAATTTTAAGACGCCTAATGTTAACGAATCTTTAAGAACTTTAATCATATTAACGATCTGAGGCCTGTGGATAATTTATCCACAGGCGGCGGTCAAAGTTATCCACACCCCCATATATGGTGGTTTGATGCGCAAGATACACGAAACTCCCATCCATGGTGGCAGGAATACAAAAAGAAGGCCTGGAAAAAATCCAGGCCGGGGTGTAGAAATCATCCAAATCTTGGAAACCAGGGTGTCAGTTCTTTGCCAGCATACGCTGTGCTGCCTGGCGCGCCACCTGAACAGCGAAGTTGGTGCCGCGGTCCCAGGGATAAACCTGGCTCATGCTGGCAAAGAACAGGCCAGGCAGAGGGGTCTTAAGGTGCGGGATGTTTTGTGAATGATTGACCAGCGGCACGGGCTGGGCATAAGCGGTGCGGTACAGCCAGGTGTTTTTTACCCACTCCAGTGAGAATGCGGGGTTGACGCGCGTCAGAGATGGGAGGAAACGCTCCAAAAGTTCTTCCTTGCTGAGTTGGAAGTATTCGTGATCGGGTTCCAGATAGTCACCAATGTAGAGGATGTGGTCACCGCCGAAATATTTGGGGGAAACGTAGTTGGTATGTTCTACAAGGGAAAGGAAGGGGAACCCGGCTGACTTCGGCATGTTATACCAGTAATA
The DNA here is from genome assembly GCA_020060485.1 of Anaerolineales bacterium. The sequence goes on along the minus strand of JAGVAB010000051.1, from coordinate 8,331 downwards.
GCCTTCAGGCGAGAATTGGCGGTCAAGGCTGATGGTTAGCACAACTGCGCCCATGCTTTTCAGCGCGAGCAAGCCTTGCAGATAATCCTGGGGCAGATCGGGGGCCATTCTGGCCAGCAGGCCGGGCGAGACAGTGACCAGGCATTGGTCAAAGGACTGTGGGCCGTCGGGCAGGGATAATTCCAGACCGCCTTCCGTCAGGGGACGGATGGCATTCACCGGTGTGGAAAGCTGAATGCTGACCCCGCGCTCGCTCAGGATGGCGGCGAAGTCGTCCGAGAAAGCTTGAAACCCGCCCTGGTAGGTGCCCAGGCGGGTGGTGCGGGCATGCAGGCGCGCCCACAGCCAGGCCATGTTGACCTGGCGGGCATAGGCCGCGCCAAATTTGCCAACGATGAGCGGCTCCCACATTTCTTCATAAACCTTGTCGCCAGCCCATTTGCGCATCCAGCTGTCGGCGGTGGTCTTTTCCAGAGCCTGCCAGTTCTTGGTCAAACGCAAATAGAGGCCGACCAGGCCGAAGCGCACCTTGTTGATGCCCCAGCCCAGGCCGGGATAGAGCAGGGCGGCAGGGATGGAGTCAAAGGGGTAGAACTTGCCCTTGTGAAAGACGACGGTTTTGGGGCGGGGGAAGATCACTTTATGGCTCAAGCCCAGTTCTTCGATCAAACCGAGCATATATTGGTCACTGGCAAACCAGTGATGGTAGAAATGTTCTACTGACCAATCCCAATGGGTTTCCTTGAAACCGGAAGCCAGACCGCCGGTATGATCGGCGGCTTCAAAGATGGTTACCTGGTGACCAGCCCGGCTTAAGTCCCAGGCGGCGCTCATGCCGCCAAATCCCGCTCCAATGATGGCGATCTTCATCCAGTTTTCTCCTCAGGGTTGCGGTATTCGGTTGAGCCCCATTTCAAACCCTCGCGGGCGAAGAAGAAGGCGCCCACCAGGGTGATCGGCAGCCACAGGGTGGCATGCAGCAGCAGGGTGAAGCTGGAGGCCATCTCGCCGGGTACATTGTAGGCTTTCAACAGGGCGATGAAGGGCAGGTCGAAGGTGCCCACATAGCCGGGGGCCGCCGGGATGATGGTGGCAAGGTTGACAATGCCGTTGATCAACATCAGGGTGAAGAAGCTGACGCTGAAATCAAAGGCATGCATCACGAACCAGTAGGTGCAGGTTTCCAGCAGCCAGATTGCGGCAGAAGAGAAGAACACCATCAGGGCATCCTGCGGCGAACGCAGCGAGGCCAGCCCGCTCAGAAAACGGGTAACGATGGGGTAGATTTTTTCCCGCCAGCGGGCGGGCAGTAAACGGTCAACGAAGAAGTTGATCCAGCGCTCGGCCATGGGCGGGTACATGGCCGCCAGCAGAAAGACCAGCAGGGCGATTGCAAAGGCGATCCCGCCCCACAGCGCCAGGCTCTGGATCCAGCCCACGGTGTTCGCGTCGCTGATCTGCCCGGCCAGCATGGGCAGGTTGAGGAAAACGAAGCTGAGCATGACCACGCCGTCGAAGATGCGTTCCACGATGATCGTGGCCAGTGTGGCGGAGATGGGCACTTTCTCGCGGCGTTTGAGCACCACTGCCAGCAGCACCTCTCCCGCCCGGGCCGGGTAGATGTTGTTGCCCATGTAGCCAATGCAGACCATGGGAAACATGGTGCGCGGGCTAATCTTTTTCAGTGGGCGCAGCAGAAAATGCCAGCGCCAGGAGCGCGCCCAAACACCCACAAAATAAACCGCCACGGCGGGGATCAACCACACGAAGCGGGCGGAACGGGTGGTCTGCCAAACTTCGCCCAGATGCTGCCCGCGCAGGGCAATGTAGATGAAGGCTGCGCTGATCACGAGGCCCAGCAGGAACTTCCAGTATTTTTTCAGCCATGTTGTCATGCGGTGATTTTACCATGTGTTGGGTAAAGGGAGTTTAACAGCAGGCCGCGATACAATCCGGTATAAATATTTGCTGGTGTTGCGCAAATGATATAATCAGCCAACAGGACTTTGTTTACCGCATTACGGAGAAATACATGAGCAGACAAACCACTCTGGAAGTACCGGTGAAAGGCATGGACTGCGCCGAGTGTGCCTTACATGTCGAACATGCCCTGGCGGCTTTGCCCGGGGTAGGGCAGGTGCAGGTCTATCTGGCTGCCGAAAAAGCGGTCTTGCAATTGGACCCGGCCCAGGTGGTGTGGAAAGATATTCAGGCAGCAGTGGCGGGGGCGGGATACAGCGTGCCGGAGCAGACCGCGGACGGCAGTATTGCCAATGGGGAAGAGCCGCTGGCCGCAGATTACGCCCGCAAGGTGATGGGCCTGGTCGGCATCGTGGCCGGGGCGGTCTTGTTCCTGGTGATCGTGGGCGAGTGGCTGGGCTTGCTCGAAAAAATCACCGAGAATCTGCCCTGGTATGTGGGCTTGCCGTTGATCATGCTGGGCGGCTACCCGATTTTTCGCAACGTGATCCGGGCAACGCTCAAGAAGCAGATTATCGCTCATACGCTGATGACGATTGGCGTGCTGGCAGCGGTGGCGGTCGGCCAGTGGGCCACGGCCATGGTGGTGGTGTTCTTCATGCGCGTGGGGGATTATACCGAGCGCTTCACTACCGAGAAAGCCCGCCGGGCAGTAAAGGACCTGACAACCCTCTCGCCGCAGACAGCGCGTGTGGAGCGCAACGGCGAGGAAGTGGAACTGCCGATCAGCCAGGTTGGGCTGGATGACGTGGTAGTGGTGCGGCCGGGTGAGATGATCCCGGTGGATGGCGAGGTGCTCAGCGGTCAGGCCGTGGTTGACCAGGCGGCGATCACAGGCGAGTCGCTGCCGGTGGAGGTGGCGGCCGGTTCGCAGGTTTATGCGGTGACGATTGCCCAGCAGGGCGCATTGCGGGTACATCCGACAGCCCTGGGCGAGGATACTACCTTCGGGCGGGTGGTGCGCCTGGTGGAAGAGGCCGAGGCCAACAAGGCCGACGTGCAGCGTCTGGCAGACCGCTTTGCGGGGTATTTCCTGCCGCTGGTGCTGGCCATCGCCGCGCTGACTTTCCTTCTGCGGCGTGACCCGATCTCGGTGGCGGCGGTGCTGGTGGTGGCGTGTTCGTGTTCCATCGCCCTGGCGACGCCGATCGCCATGCTGGCCTCGATCGGGGCGGGCGCCAGGCGCGGCTTGCTGGTCAAGGGCGGCAAGGTGCTGGAAGTGCTGGCTTCAGCGGATGTGCTGCTGGTGGACAAGACCGGCACGCTGACCCTCGGCCAGCCGCAGATCGTGGAAGTGCTGCCCGAAGCGGGTTTCACTGTGGAGGAAGTGCTGCATCTGGCGGCCAGCGCCGAGCGCTATTCGGAACATGCCTACGCCGAAGCCATCCGCAGCGCAGCCAGGGAACGCGGGATCAGCCTGTCCTTACCGGAAGATTTCCGCTCCGTGGCCGGAGAGGGCATTTATGCCCTGGTGGAAGGCAGGCAGGTGGCAGTGGGCAGCAAGCGCATTTTGGGCAGCGGCGCATCCGGGGCCGCCCCGGATGCAGCAGGCCGCACCCAGCTTTACGTGCAGGTGGACGGGCGGCTGGCGGGCACCTTGCTGGCGGCCGACACCCAGCGCCCGGAAGTGGCTGAAGCTTTAAAGGAAGTGCGCCGCCTGGGGATTCGCCAGATCGAGCTGCTGACCGGCGACCAGCAGGCCATCGCCGCGGCCCTGGCCGCTTCGCTGGGCATTGCATACCGCGCCGAGCTGCTGCCGGAGGACAAGATCGCCATCGTCAGGGAGTATCAGGCGCAGGGCAAGAAGGTGATCATGGTGGGGGATGGGGTCAATGACGCCCCGGCCCTGGCGCAGGCGGATGTGGGCATCGCCATGGGCGGCAAGGCGGGCGGCACACAAATTGCCAGCGAGGCGGCGGATGTGGTGTTGATGCGCCCCGACTGGCAGCTGGTGCCGCAGACCCTGCACATTGCCCGGCGCACGATGGGCGTGGTACGCGGCAATTTGATCTTCACCGGCGTGTATAACCTGCTGGGGCTTTCGCTGGCGGCATTGGGCATCCTGCCGCCAGTGCTGGCCGCCGCCGCCCAGTCCCTGCCGGATTTGGGGATTCTGGCGAACTCGGCAAGGTTGATCCGGCAGAAGTAGAGCGGCTTGATGCTTAGGAACGGGAATTTGATTCAAACCTTGACAAGGTTGGCATCGTGTCCGGGCTGATTTTCGGAAGGTGTGAATTTGGATTTGTTCGATGAGTAATCCAGCCTTGTTAAGGGTGGATGTGATTCGGCAGAGGCGGGGAGTTATTCGAATTTTTGATGGCTTTGGATGAGGGTGCAGGAGGGATTATCCTCACGCTCGTCTAAATTTACCAAACTGTATTGGGCTTTTACTGCTTTCCCAATTTGCTGGTTTACTGTGTCCAATTTTGAATCTTGTACAGCAAGAAGATATTCGTGCATTAGTTCGCAATCATTTTGAATGATCAAGAAGATTTCGTTTGTGATTCTTTTATTCATTTTGGCGATAGCTTTTTGTGCTATTTCAGCAGGTGTTGTCATTTTGTACTCCTTATGGAAAAAGCGACAATGGATTTCATCATATTAGTACTAGATCGTTTTCTTCGTCGAAAAGGATGTTTTTTTCGTAACCGTATGCATTATGTAACCGATCCAATAAATAAACAGCAATTTGGTTAGGATCATCAAGTGTATTTACACTCAGATCAATATGAAGAAGAGGTTCAGTCCATATGTATTTATCTGTTGAATATGAATAGCGTGGTTTGAGGGACAGAGTAGATGAAAAAATATTTCCTAGTATTAATGAAATAGCAAGTGGTGATGTTTGATTAGGTATAGCGTAGATTTGTTTTGCTACATTCAAAAAATGCAAGAAGAGTACAGCTATGCGGTAGGCATCGATTTCTATGGATACATCATATAAAAATTGTGAATAATCTTCAAAATACTCAAAATGACCATTCCTGAATAATCTAAGAATTTTTTTAGGTTTGGCATCACTTCCCTGTTGATGTGTTGTTGTTTCAATTCCAAAAATTCTAGGTTTAGGCCTGCCGGGGATTGCGATTCCTTCATACATAGGGTCAGAACTTTCAGGAATGTTTTTGAGTAAATCACAGTATTGTTTTTCCAACGGATCGATTCTGTCAAAATTCACATACAAAGGGGTAGACATGAATAGAAGAAAAGGGTTTGGGTTTACTTTGGCTTGATTGGCTTCAATTCTTTCGAACACAAATTTTTGAAGATTAGATTGATAAGAATCCATTGAAAGAATCATTTGACGGATTTCCTCCATCCCAATTATTGCATTTGCTCTTCCATGTCGTATTCGAAACGATCTGTGATTTTCATGTACAACCATATGTGGTTTTCTAGGGCTATCAGGGATATTAATAATGACACAATCTTTGTCATTTCCTAATGGTATATCTCGAATTTTTAAACCAGGGATGGGTGCATCAATGCAACTTTGACAAATGCTCTGTATCCAATTGGCTTCTTGATCTCCATCGCTGAAACCAACTATTGATTTTGGTGTGCCATCTGATGCTTCTGCGTCTTCATCGATTCCTATGATGATAATTCCCCCGCGAGAATTTGCCATTGCAGTAATATCTGCTAGTAGATTAACCGTACCTCCGTGGTTATGTTTATATGGATCCCTTTTATAGTCTAAGTTGATATACTCTCGCAGCTTTTTAATTTCAACGAGTTCTCTAATGTCTTCATATACAATTTGATCGAATTTTTTTTGAAAAATGCCGAACATACTTTCCCCTTATGGAAATCTGTCAATGATACTCTTAAGAAAGCACTTTAATTATTATAAATCCTTATAGAAAAATAAAGCGCCGGAAAATCGTTTGTGCTTATCATGACATTTCTCTTTTGTCGATTTCCACAGCACCTGCGTATCAAAGCCGGGTAACGAATCTTTCATTTTCCTGATCCAGAAAAGGCAGAAGATTTGATGTTGATATTAAATTCTTTTCTGGCCTTCCATCAGAGTAATGATCCACCCATGATCCTTTAATGCCTGGACGACAGGAAATTCGCTTTCCGTTTTCCCAGGTATCAGACCAATCTTTTTTTCTTCTGTTTTCAGTTTCTTTCGCCAGAAATAATAGCCGGCAGGGAAGCCCGCGGCAACCACAATGCTGGTGATCAAAAAAAGGATCGTAATCATGGTCCCGCCAGAATCCTGTTGTTTTTCAACCAGGGTCGATATGGTTGCCGGAATAATGCATAATCCCAGTAACACAATGATGACGGAACACAACATCAGGAATTTGAGCAGGATTTTCTTTTCCATCAAGGTTCTGCATTCCTTGCAGCGCGGGATCTTGAATTCAACCTTGACGCTATGTTTTTCGTATTGTTTGTATCCGGTTGTCTTTGTATCAATATGTTCGGCTTGTATTGATCTGGCAAATTTTTCAACCGGTTCACGCACCTCGCAATACCAGCATGTATTGTCCGGCCAGAGAGTGATTGCCTCTTCCAGGTGTTTTTCGGTGAGATGTTTATGCCTGAATTCCCAATCTCCCGCGCCCAAATCATAGGCGCGATCTTCCAGTTCCTTGAATGAATCATCCTGCATCATGGTTGTTTTCCTTTCCCTCGGTGTTTCTGCAATATGGATACTTCAGTGAAACTGGATTCTGCTCCTTAAGCAGTGTGGCATTTGAAATCAAGGTTAAAAAATGAGAAAATCCACCCGTTACATTTTTTCAGTATAGGAGTTTTTTTGATTTTTGCAAGTGGTTCAACAGCCAGGGCGGGGAATAAGAAAGAAGCAGCGAGTTTGCGCGCATTGCGTGCAAACTCGCTGCAAAAAAGAGCTTTTCTCCCCTTCCCAATTTGGGAAGGGGTTGGGGGAAGGGTAAAAACCCATTGCGGATTCAATAGTGCCTGGCTGCCGGCCCGCCCTACGGCACCACAATCGCCTGATCGATGCGGCCGCCCAGGCTGCCCATTAGCTGCGGGGTGAAGGCGGGATCTGTTGCTGCGTACAGTTCTCCATTTTCGAGGACGATAAGCAGGGTGTTTCCATACACGGGATCCCAGATCAACTGTGCGGCCATGCCCTGCATCACGGTTTGCCAGTCTCCGCCCGCTGTGCGCACTTCCACGCGCCCCTGCCGGTTCTGGATGACCTTCCAGGCCTGGCTGCGGGTGATGGAAATGGCCGGGCTGAAGGAGGAATTGTAAACGGGCGGCTCGTAATGCGTATAGTCGCCTGGTGTGAAGATGCCTTCGGGATAGGCGTGGAAGGCCTGGCTGTCTGGCAGCCAGGAGACTTCATAAGCGCGTTTGTCATAAATGATGGTGGGCGTGCCCTGCCCGGCAGGAAGGGAAAAGATGCCTTCGCCAGCCGAGTCCGGGCAGCCGGCTGCGGCGGGAAAAAGCAGGTCGCCAGTTTCGGGCGAGAGGGCGATTTGATAATAAAAGCTGAAGTCCATGATCGTTTCAGTTTGTCCGCTGACCACGTCCACGCTGCGCAGGTTACGTGCGTAACATTTTTCGTCGCTGTCGTAGGTGATGTAGCGGGTGTCATTTTGCCAGCCCACGAAATTGGGCAGGATGCCTTTCGGCTTTGGCAGCGTGATCACCTCACCATCTGACACGCGCACTGACCAGACACCGTTGAGCTGGTTGTGCCCGACAATGGCGCCGCCAAAGGGCGGCACCCAACTGACGCCGTAATGCAGGATGTATTGACCATCCGGTGACCATTGCGGCAGAATTGCCTGCGAGGGGCCGTTGGTCAGTTGTTTGATCTCCCCGCTGCTGGTATCGTACAGGTACAGGTCTGCGGTAGGGCCATTCATGGCGCCGGTGAATGCCAGCAGGCGGCCCTCGCCGGGCTGCCAGGCCAGGTTGCCATAGTCCCGGATGGCGTAAGTGGCAAAGGCCTTGGGGCTGGTGGCGTTTCCGATTTCCTCTTCGGGGGTGATGTTAATCAAACGGGCAATGGTTTGTGTTTGCCCGCCTGGAATCTGCACGATCACCAGATCCATACCATCTGCGGTGCGCAGCACCAGTGCCATGCGGTCGCCGGTTGGCGAGATGGCGCGGTGCAAATCGCCCTGGTACTCAATCTCTGAAAGCCGGGTGGGGAAGCTGCCATCCGGGTTGCTGATCCAGATGCCAGTCCGGCCGGTGAAGGCCAGAAAAGGCCCGCTTGTATTCAGCGCGGCGGGAGCGGTGGTAACTGCCGGGGCGGGGGTGGCCGCAACCGGGCTGGGCGCAAGTGAAGCCGCCGCCGGGGGCGTGCTGCTGGAAAGCGGCAGCGGGCTTTCTTCGCGGGGGGGTTCCGCGGCGGGT
>JAGVAB010000109.1 GCA_020060485.1 Anaerolineales bacterium | reverse complement strand
TGATCCATTCGTTGGGTTTCATATCGTTGTTCTGCGTTCATGCCCCAAGCTTATCCGATAATTCCCTTTTTCGCCACTCAGGGGTGCGGAATGTGGGTTTCTTGAGAATACCATGGCAAATTGATCTGCACCCCTTGACAGCCTGTTCATGCTGTTGTAAAATGTTATCAATGATAACAAAATTATCAATGATAATTATTTATCGAAAGACAGGTGAATAATGACCAAGACCCTGCGTGAAGAACGACGTGAAGAAATGCTGCAAGGCATCAAGGATCTGGCCTGGCAGCAAATGGCCAATAATGGGCCTGCCGACCTCTCCCTGCGCGCCATCGCCCGCCAGATGCGGGTCAGTTCGGCGGCCATCTACCGCTATTTTGAAAACCGGGACGCCCTGCTGACCGAACTTTGCAAAGATGCCTATCAGAACCAGTTGGCTGCTCTGCAATCCGTGCCGCCAGCCGCCGCAGAAGACGAACCAGCCGGGCACATCCTTGCCTTGGCACGCGCCTATCGCCATTGGTCTCGTCAAAACCCGGAAAAATTCGCCCTCATCTATGGCGCGCCGGTGCCGGGTTTCCGCCAAGCATGGCAAGTGTTGGCTCCCTTTGCCAGCCAGATCATGGATGTCTTTGTGGAAGCTTTCCAGGCCGCCTGGCAAAACAAAACTGTCAGAGCGAAGATCGATTTGCCAGCCCTGCCCCAGGGGCTGAACCAGAATCTGGCACACGTGATTGCCCAGCGCACATACACCATTCCGCCTGAAGTACTCTACCTGACACTTGAAGGCTGGACCCGTCTGCATGGCATCATTTCGCTGGAATTGATCGACCAGTTGGCTTTGCTCGAAGACGTGGATATTTTTTTTGAATTTCAAATGCAAAACCTGATCCGCCAAGCCGGATTCCAATTGCCTTGAATTTCCCCTCATCACCTGTACCCAACGACCTCATACAAAGGAAAAAAGATGTATACGAAAATCGTCATCCCGGAATTTGGCAGCCCACAAAAGCTGCAAGTTGTACAAGAAACCGAACTGCCCCATCCCGAATCCGGAGAAGTGCGCCTGAAAATGCTGGCGACCAGCGCCTGCTTTACCGATCTGCTCGTCATTTCCAATCAATACCCTGATGTGAAACAAAAACCGCCCTTCTCGCCCGGCTATGACATCATCGGCCAGGTGGACGCGTTGGCAGAGGACGTGCACACCCTGAAAATTGGCCAGATAGTCGCCGGTATGCCGCAGTACAGCGCGCATCAGGATTACCTGTGTCTGCCGGTTGACCGGCTGGTGCCTGTACCGGATGGGCTGGACCCAGCGGAAGCTGTGAGCATGGTGCTATCTTACATGACCGCCTTCCAGATGCTGCACCGCGTGGCAAAAGTAAAAGCCGGACAACGAATACTGATCCACGGCGCAGGCGGCGCTGTGGGTACGGCCTTACTGCAGCTCGGACACCGGGTTGGACTGGAAATGTACGGCACGGGCTCCGCAGACAAACAGGAATTGATCGAATCTCTGGGCGCAGTGCCGATTGACTACCAAAAGCAAGACTTTGTCACCCGTCTGGCGGAGCTTGCCCCAAATGGTATGCACGCCGTGTTTGATGGCATCGGCGGGGATTACTACGCGCGTTCTTTCAAAACCCTTACCCGCGGCGGCACACTGGTAGCCTACGGTTTTCTGAAAACCGCCATGGGACGCGGAGGCAGCATCCCGCTGGAATTCATGCGCCTCATGCTGCTGAATGCCCTGCCCAACGGCAAGAAAGCAAAATTTTACAGCATCAATGGCCTGAGAAATCAGCATCCCGAGTGGTTCAAGCAGGACCTGCAAGCGTTATTTGAACTGCTGCAAGCCGGCAAGGTGAAACCCTTCATCGAAAAACGCATGCCCCTCAGCCAGGCAACGGAAGCCCTGTCGCTGGTAGAAAAAGGGGCCGTGAAAGGCAAGATCGTTCTGCTGCCTGACGCAAACTAGGCACATCCCTTACCGCAGCAGGCCCGGGTTCAGGCAGTGCCTTGATCCGGGTCTGTTTAGGTTAAAATATAGGCATGCAGAAAACACGCTACCAGCAAATTTATGCCATCGTGCGCCAGATCCCGCCCGGCAAGGTGGCCAGTTATGGACAGATCGCCCGCCTGGTGGAAGGCGCGACTGCCCGCATGGTGGGCTATGCCATGCATGCCAGCGGGCCGGAAGATGGCCAGGTGCCCTGGCAGCGAGTGGTCAACAGCCAGGGCCGCATCAGCGCCCACGGAGATGGCATCGGCGCCAGCTTGCAGCGCCAAATGCTGGAAGAAGAAGGGGTGGTCTTTGACCGCACCGGCCGCATAGACCTGGAAATCTTTGGCTGGCTGGGCAGGGACTTCATCGCCAGCCAGACCATCCGTCCCCCAAAAAAGAGCTCCCTGGGATGAGGCCAGCATGATCCGTGAGATCCAGGCCAAAACCATGCTTTCGCACCGCAAAGAGCCCGATCCCTGGTTCGGGGTCAAATACAACATGAACATCTATCGCGGCTGCCAGCACCAATGCATTTACTGCGATTCGCGCAGCGAGTGCTATCAGATCGAGGATTTCAACGACGTACTGGTCAAGGTGAATGCCATTCCCCTGCTGCGCAAGGAGTTAACCAGCAAGCGCATTAAGGGAACTATCGGGTTTGGTTCAATGAGCGACCCCTATACACCGGCAGAAGCCGATTACTGCCTGACCCGCCAGGCACTGGAGGTGATCGCCGAAATGCGCTTCCCGGTGCACATGCTCACCAAAAGCGATCTCGTGCTGCGTGACATGGACCTGTTGCAGCAAATCAACCAGGTATTTGCCATCGTCAGTTTTACCATTACCACCGCAAACGACACCCTGGCAGCCATCCTTGAACCCTATGCCCCCCTGCCATCCGAGCGCCTGCGCGCCCTGCAGACCCTGGCCGAGAACGGCATCCGGAGCGGGGTCATGCTGATGCCTGTGCTGCCCTTCCTTGAAGATACGCCGGAAAACATCACCGCCATTGTCGAGGCCGCCTTTGCCCACGGGGCAAGCTATATTCTGCCAGCCATGGGACTCACCCTGCGCGACCGCCAGCGCGACTATTACTTGCAGCGGCTGGATGAGCACTTCCCAGGTTTGAGCGAAAAATACCAGCGCACTTACGGCAGCAGCTATTCCTGTCCCCCGGTCAACGCCAAAGCCCTCTACCAGCATTTTGAGCAGCAGTGCCAGCGCCACGGCATCGCCACCCGCGTGCCGCAATACATCCCGCCGCCAGCGCAATCTGAGCAGTTATCCCTGTTTTAAACGGCTTCACCGGATTTCACCATGCTTCGGGTTTGCTATCGATAGGCCTGGCAACCACCCGCAGGCCGAGCCGGTTGAGGCCGTCACCTGGGAGAACTCCGGCCCCTGCCCATTCCCCTCGACCAGCTCGGGGAACCACCCGCAGGCCGGGCCGGTCGAGGCCGTCACCTGGGAGAATTCCATCTCCTGCCCGTTCCCCTCGACCAGCTTGGGGAGCCACCCGCAGGCCGGGCCGGTCGAGGCCGTCACCTGGGAAAACTCCAACTCCTGCCCATTCCCCTCGACCAGCTCGGGGAACCACCCGCAGGCCGAGCCGGTCGAGGTCGCCACATGGAAGAATTCCAGCTCCTGCCCGTTCCCCTCGACCAGCTTGGGGAGCCACCCGCAGGCCGAGCCTGTCGAGGCCGTCACCTGGGAGAACTCCAACTCCTGCCCATTCCCCTCGACCAGCTCGGGGAACCACCCGCAGGCCGAGCCTGTTGAGGCCGTCACCTGGGAGAACTCCAGCTTCTGACCGTCTGGCCAGTTTTCGAATTTAAAACATGCAACGCACAATACTTGCTCTTGACAATACTGTGTAATACACAGTATAATGCAGTCAACATTATAATATGCATCACGGAATAATTTGGCGTTATCGAAAGGATAATGAAAATGATGACAAAAGAAGAACCTGAAAGCAGCTTCCCGGACAGCTTGACCCTGGAACTGCGCCGCGGCGTCATCATCCTGGCCGTTCTCAGCCAGCTCAAAGAAGACGAGTATGGCTACTCGCTGATGAGCAATCTGACCGAGAAGGGCCTGGAGATAGACCAGGGCACCCTGTATCCCCTGCTGCGCCGCCTCGAATCTCGAGGTCTGCTGGTCAGCGACTGGCGGGTGGAAGAATCCCGGCCGCGCCGCTACTACCGCATCAGTCCTCAAGGGGCAGAACTGCTGCCCATGTTGATAGAAGAATGGAATCGTTTGACAGAAGTGATGAAAGGACTCTTACAATGAATACCAAAAAAATGAGTGATGGCCGCTATTTGATCGACAGCTATATTGAAGAAGTGGGCCAGAATCTGCCCCTGCGCCAGCGAGATGACATCCAGGCCGAGATCCGCTCCCTGCTGGAGGATACGCTGGAAGACCGCCTGCAGGAAACCGGCAATGAGCCGGACGTTGAGACTGTCGCCAGCCTGCTCAAGGAATTCGGCGCTCCGCAAAAGATGGCGCTCTCCTATGCGCCAGACCGGTATCTGATCGGCCCAAAGATGTTCCCTCTCTTCCTGCTGGTATTGAAAATCGTCCTTTCCGTGGTGATCGTCCTGGCAATGATCGGCACCGGCATTGCCGTTTCACAAGCTGTCACACCGGAAGATGGACTGCGCGTTATCGGTAACAGCGCCCTGGAGCTGCTGGGCAGCCTGATGAGCGTCTTTGGCAACATTGTGATTGTCTTTGCCATCCTGGAACGGGTGTTGCCCGAGAAGTCACTGTCTGACGACGATTGGGATCCGCACAAGCTGAAGCCGGTTTCCAATGAAGAGAGGGTCAAACCCGTGGAAATCATGATCAATATGGTCTTTGCTACCATTGGCATCATCATCTTCAATTTCTTCCCGCAGGTGATCCGCGCCGTCAGTATCTCCAATGGCCAGGTAGAGATCTTCCAACTGATGGATACCAATATTGCCCGCTTCATCCCCTGGTTAACCGCCCTTTGGGCGCTGGAGATCATTTTCAGCATCATACTGCTCTGGCAAAGACGTTGGGATCTGGTCACCCGCTGGGTGAATATTGGTCTGGATGTCCTTGGCATAGTGCTGCTGTCAGTCATGATCTTTGGCGGGCCGCTGCTGGTCAGCAGCACGGCTGCGCCTGCCGTCTGGTCTGACGAAGCCTTGATCCCCCTGGCTGACACTGGTTTGAAGATCGCCCTCGGCATAGCTGTGGCAGTCAACGCCATCTCGGTAATCCAGAATTTGATCAAAATCATCAGCAAGAATACGATGAAGATGAAATAGCAGCAAAAAAGCAACTGTCAGCGCAGTTGCCAGGAAAGTCGAACCGCACACCAAACTTGTTGAGGTGCAATTCGATCAAGAAGAGAGTGGATCAATGATCCACTCTCTGTTTTGTTCAAACTCCCAAATACGCTTCTTTGACCCGTGGGTTGTTGGCAATTTCCTTTGCTGTGCCCGAAAGGGTAATGTTTCCTGTTTCCAGCACATAAGCCCGGTGAGCAACCGAAAGGGCCATCTGCGCATTCTGTTCCACCAGCAGGATACTGGTGCCCTCCTGATTGATCTCCTGGATGATCCGAAAGATCTCTTCCACCATGATGGGACTCAAACCCATGGAAGGTTCATCCAGAAGGATTAATTTCGGCTTGTTCATTAATCCCCGACCTGTGGCCAGCATCTGCTGTTCACCACCAGAAAGTGTGCCGCCAAGCTGGGAAATGCGTTCCTTGAGGCGCGGAAAGCTGCGAAACACCCGTTCCATCATGCGCTCAATCTCTGCTTTATCGTTGATGATATAAGCGCCCATCTCCAGGTTTTCGCGCACGGTCAAAGGGGCAAAGATCTTGCGACCTTCAGGCACATGACTGATCCCCAATTGAACGATCTTTTCTGCCGGCGCCAGGGTGATCTCTTCCCCGCGGAAGGTGATCTTGCCGCTGTGGGGCCGAATGAGTCCTGAAAGCGCCCGCAGGGTGGTGGATTTTCCGGCACCGTTTGCGCCGATCAATGATACGATTTCTCCTTCTTCAACGTTGAAAGAGATTCCATGAAGGGCATGGATTGCATCATAAAACACATTCAGGTCTTCAACTTCAAGCAGCATTTGCAGCTCCCTTTCCCAGGTAGGCTTCAATGACTTTTGGATTATTCTGAATTTCCTTGGGATTGCCACACGCAATGACTTCACCAAAATCCATGACCGTGATGTATTCACAAATGCCCATCACCACCCGCATTTGATGCTCGATCAACAAAATCGTCAGCTTGAAATGATCACGGATGAAATGGATCATATCCATCAATTCCAGAATTTCTCTTGGATTCATACCTGCTGCGGGTTCATCCAGCAAGAGCAATTGGGGTTGGCATGCCAATGCCCGCGCAATCTCGACGCGTCTCTGTTCACCATAAGGCAAATTCCTGGCAAGTTCATTCTGGAACCGCGAAAGTCTCATCACCTCAAGCAAACCCTGGGCATTTTCAATATTCTCCTGTTCGTTCTTGTAAAACCGCGGAGAGGAAAAAATGCTGTCAACCATCGAATACCCCGAACGCGGATGGAAAGCGATCAGGACATTATCCAGAACAGAAAGGTTCGGGAACAGGCGAATGTTTTGAAAAGTTCGACCAATGCCAGAACGAGTGATCTCATGCGGTTCAAAACCCACCAGATTGATCCCGTTGAACTTGACCGACCCTTTTGAGGGCAGATAAATGCCGGTGATCTGATTAAATACGGTGGTCTTGCCAGCGCCGTTTGGCCCGATCAAACCCGCCAGGTCACCCTGATAAACGTTCAGATTGAAATCATAGACAGCCTTCAACCCGCCAAAGTACTTGGTCAGGTTTTCAACTTGCAACAAAGGAGTTTTCTCTGTGTTCGTGTCCATCTAGTTTACTCCCTCTTGGGTATCTGGGTTCCGTACCGGAATGATCTTGGACTTCAGGAAACCCCATTCAACCGATCCCAGCAAGCCTTGCGGGCGAACGAGCATCAACAACAACAAAGTGAGCGGGTACAGCACGAAACGCCAGGAAGGCGCTTCTGGACTGATCTTGCCCAAAATCTCGCGCAGCATACCCTCCAGGAAAAAGATCCAGCCAAACGCCGCAGTCACCGTTCCAGTCATACTGCCCAACCCGCCAAACACAATGATGATCAATGGGTTGAAACCAACCAGGAAGTCGAAAGCGCCCGGACTCAGAAAGCCGATGAAGTGCGCATACACGCCGCCGCCCAGACCGGCAAAGAAACTGCCGATCACAAAGGTCAGTAATTTTGTTCCCGCCACATCAATACCCATCGAGCGCGCTGCGGTTTCATCCTCACGGACGGAAAGGATTGCGCGCCCCGTTGAAGAGCGAATGATGTTGCGCATGATAATGATCACCAGCAGCATGAAGAAAAATGCCCAGAACCAGGTGGTCAACTTGGGAATACCAATCATCCCCCGGCCGCCTTTCATTTCAGGGAAGGGCAGAAAAGTGTCTGAATTGACCATCAAGGTATAGATCACAATCGAAAAACCGAGCGTGGCAATACCAAAATAGTCAGACCCGAGTGAGAGCACAGGCAATCCAAACAAAAAGCTGATTTCTGCGGCGAAGATGCCGGCAAAAACCACAGCCAGAAAGAATACGAATTGCATTGGCAGGCCCTGGGCAAGAGGACCTTTGTTCAAAGAGGTTCCCAGGAAGGGATCAATTGCCGGCGCCAACAGCCTGCCAGCATATACCGCAATCACCCCCGCCAGAATGGAGCCGAGCAGATAGAGGGTGAAGGATGAGAGAACTGGCATGCGGCGCAAATTGCTCAGGAATTTTCCGATCAACAGGATGACCAAAGCACCGATGATCACGCCTACACCCACCACAACCAGACCGCGTGAATCGCCATTCACCCAGCGATAGGTGATATCTGCGGCTGTGTATGCACCTATACCATAAAAGCCCCATTGTCCAAGGCTGAATTGACCGTTGAAGCCATAGATTAGGTTCAAACCCAACGCCACCATGGTCATGGTACATGCCTGGTAAAGAAGCCCGCTATCAAAATCATTCAGCACGCTGAAGCCATTGAAATCCGTCAATGCCAGCTGGATCACCCCAAAGGCCAAAACCGCACCTAAGATCCTTACCGCCAGGCTGGGGTTGACAAGTTTGCCGAAGATCGTTACCGGCTTAACCTTTACACCCAAGACCCAAAAAAGGCCGTAGAGATAGGCGATCACCGCTACGATCTTTACTAAGGATAAAATCATCAAAGTGATATCCATGGAATCCTCTTATGCCTTTTCTTTTTCTGGTTCACCGAAAATGCCGGTGGGCTTGATCAACAAAACCAGAATGAGAATGGTGAACGCAACTGCATCCCGCATGGGGGTGGAGATGTAACCAGAGGTCAGCGCTTCAGCCTGGCCCATGATCAATGCCCCAACAAATGCGCCCGGTATGCTGCCAATTCCCCCCAGCACTGCGGCAACAAATGCCTTCAAACCCGGGTAAACGCCCATCAAGGTTCGAATGGATGGATAGGCAATGGCATAGAGCACACCACCCAGGGCGGCGAATGCGGCGCCAATGGCAAAGGTAAATGATATGACTTTGTCCACCTGAATGCCCATCAACCGGGCAGTCGGCTTGTCAAAGGAAGTGGCCCGCATGGCAATCCCGATTTTGGTGCGCCGTACCAGATATTGCAGGAAGATCTGCACCAGGATTGTGGCCGCAATGATGATGATCAGGATATTCGATATGGTAACTGCCCCTTCGGGCGGCGCAACACCGCTTTCCACCAGATGAATACCATCTTTGATATACCAGGTCACAACTTCAAATGGCCGCTGGTAAGGGATGAACCGGGCCGAAAACACAAAGTTCAATAAACCGAAGTATTCCAGGAAGAATGACACGCCAATGGCTGTGATCAGGGCAGCAATCCGAGGCGCGTCACGTAATGGTTTATAGGCCACTCTTTCGATGGTAATGGCCAGCAATACGCATATCACCATCGAAAGCAGAATGGTTGTTACAGTTCCAATGACTGTGGAAAGAAATGGATTAATACCAGGAATTACTTTATGGGGCCACTCATGCAGGCCAAATCTTTCAACGGCAAAAAAACTGACAAAAGCGCCCACCATGAACACATCACCATGGGCAAAATTGATCAGCTTCACAATGCCGTACACCATGGTGTATCCTAACGCAATCAAAGCATAGACAAAGCCTAACTGAATGCCATTAACAACATTTTGCGCAAAAAGGTATGGCTTGTCGAACAGGTTAGTGGCAAGAATATAGATAACGATCAAACCAATGGCGATGAGCAATGCCTTGCCGATCCATGCCAAAAAAGAATTTGGCTTGACAATGATCGGAGGTTTGGGGGTTTTATAGACGGATTGCATCGGTCTGGCTCTCCTTCTGTCGGGTTTTTCACAACGAAAGATGGGGACAGTTTTCACTGTCCCCATCTTGATGAGAATGGATTAAGGGTTGACGACCGCTTCGAACTTTACTCCCTCAGTTGTCACTTTCAGGATGGTGGCCGATTTGACCGGGTTGTGGTTTTCATCATAGTTAATCGTACCGGAAACACCCTTGAAGGTGATGCCCTCTACCGCGTCCCGCACCTTTGCAGCATCATCAGCGCCAGCTGCTTCAATGGCCTGAAGCAACAGATTGGTCGCATCGTATGCCAGGGCAGCCAGAGCATCAGGCGTCTTGCCGCCATACCGGGCTTCAAAATTCTTGCGGAAATCCTGAACTTCCGGGCGGGGGTCATCGGGTGAGTAGTGATTGGTGAAATAACCGCCTGCGGCAGCCAGGTTATCCAGGTCGGCAGAATCCCAGCCATCACCACCGATGAACGGAGTATTGATCCCTTTTTCCTTGGCCTGCTTCATGACCAGGTTCACAATGTTGTAATAGTCGGGCAGGTAGACAACATCAGGCTTGGCATCGGCGATCTTCGCCAGAATGGCCGAGAAATCGGTATCATTGGCAGTGTAGGATTCCGTGCCAATCACGGTGCCGCCCATTTCGGTGAAGGACATATCGAAAGCTTCGGCCAAACCCTTCACATAGTCATTCGCCTGATCTACCAGCACGAAGGCTGTCTTTGCACCAATTTTCTCCATGGCGAATTTTGCACCAACTCTGCCCTGGAAGGGGTCAATGAAGCATGCGCGGAAGATATAAGGCTTGGTCACGCCGTTTTCGTCAACCGTAACACTCGGGTTGGTCGATGTCGGGCTGATCTGAACAACGCCGGCTGCATTTGCAATTTCAGAAATCGGAATGGATGCCTTCGAGCAGACTTCACCGATGATATAGTGAACCTTGTCCTGATTGATGACCTTGTTGGCAGCATTCACGGATGGGTCGGGGGTGCACTGGCTGTCTTCCACGATCGGGACGATCTTCAATCCCAATACGCCGCCCTTGGCATTCCACTCTTCAATGGCCAGCAGGGCGCCATCACGGGTCATTTCGCCAAATGTAGGAACCGGGCCGGAGAGAGGTGCAAGAACTGCAACTTTCAACTCTTTGGGCGCTGCTGCCTGGCCACCACATGCGGTGAGCAGGAAAGAAACGATCACTAAAATACTTAACAATTTGAACGACTTCATTTCAATTTTCTCCTTTGTTTTTAGGTGATTGTGAAAAAATGGATGTCTTCATCAACCCACAATCGGACGCGAGGTTATACCAACGAATTTTTTCAGGCGCAGGTTTCTATTACGGTTTGATTACCACCCCCTCTCGGAAGTACGGGGATTCTCTGATATGGATGGATAGATTCACTTCTACAATTGATATCAGCCAGACAATATCAACCTGGTAAGACGTTAGGGTAAAAAAAGGTCCACAGACCTGGTACGATTAAATACGGGAATTAAGCAGGGGGCCAGCGCATCCACAAGCTAAAGAATGGAGTTTCTTCAACGATCTCTCCATAATGAAAAAGATTAACAAAATACTGGTTTTTAATGTTCGCTCGGGTTGTCTCTGCTTCATGCCAAAGACCTGTTCTAGGAAAATGTGGTTTTCTCTTCAGGGAAAACCACATCAATTTGAGCAAGATTCGAACGAAGGACTACTATTAATTTGCCTTGTTAATGGGACTATTAAGTTATAATGAATTATACTGTAAAAGTCAAGTATGTAAAAAATATGATTTTTGCGAAATAGCGGGATGCGTAATCGGGGTGGGGGTGTTTTTGGCGCTCCGCGCCAACTTCTCTCCCACGACAAATCCCGGAGACCCTGATTTTCTCATACACCTGTATCAAATTCTTGATTATTTTCCAGGAATGGGTAAAATTTATCTATTGAACTTCCATTGCAGAAAAATCCCTCAACAAGGAGAAATCTTTAATATGACCAGGATCGATTTAGCCAACCCCAAACTGATCAAAGCCATACTATTTCTGCAAGTCATCCCCATACTGTTGTTTCCCCCATCCACCTATCAGCTTAACTCGCAAATGTGGTGGCTGCCAGCACTCCTTGTGATCCTGGCATTTGTTGGCGTCATCCGATTATTCAGGAAACCCGTACCTGCCTGGGCATTGTATCTGATCTCATTTGCCCAAGGGTTCAATATTATTAGCCGCTTGCTGATGATCATGCCGCAATCCACGCAGGGCGCAGCAAATGGCATTTTCAATGCACCATTTTTCATTCTGGCGGTGATCTCCATGGCAGCGTCAGCGTTCATCCTCTGGTATGTTGAGAAGCCCGAAGTTAAACAGCAATTAATGCGCTAAGATTCTTGTTTCAACACCGGGCGGCCTTTGTGCCGCCCGTTTTTTTATGACCGATGGCAGCCTGATGAAATGATCACGCTCTTTCCCAAAGCCAGACTCTAAAAATGATTCTCCCGGCATTGCGCCACCCAGGCCGCATCCATGCGTTCCAGGCGGGCTTTGCCCAGGTTTTCTTTCATGACCCAGCGCACGTCCCGATCTTCGCAAACCAACCATTTCTCCATCAAAGGCTTGCCAATTTCCGGGTAAGCCGCTACGGCTACACTCCAGCAATAAGCCAGTCCCTGGCGTAAAGTCTTGAATGCCGCACTGCGCCGGTCGCTTTCCGATATTAACCCGGCAGTGATCTCATCCAGCAGAGCCAACACCCGCAACACGATGGCAGTATCCTTAAGCAGCACCGGCTCACAAACCGCGGCTGCCGCCGCCCGTTTTTCAAGCAGCGTCCCCTCCCTGACCCAATCCTCCACTGCGGCCAGCATGGCAGGCATATCCACCATGCCCCAACGCTGCAAAGCCATACACACCGCCTCCCGCATTCGCCAACGCGGGTCATTTGCCAACTGGCGCAATTCTGTCAGCCGCGCCAGTTCGCCTTCCGCCAGCAGCCGCCCCAGGCCAATCGCCCCGCATACCGCCAGGAACACTTGCGCGCTGTTGGTGTCGGCCAGCTCCGGCCCAAACCTCAGCCAGGCTTCAAAACGGAATGCATCGCCCAAATCGGCGGCGGCCTGTGCCAATTCCAGGTTGGCTCGCGGCCCCGGCAAGCCAGATTCGGTCAGCAGGAAAGTTTCCCAATCCTGCAAATCACACAATATTTCACAATACGCCTGTCTTTTTGTCATTTCTGTCATCCTCCACGCACCCTGGATTGTAATCCCATCTCCTTGTCCAGGGCTAATCAGTAAGAAAATAGCAGCCAAGTTCATCTATTTTATTGGAAATCATTGATGTGCATCTTTATCAAAAGGAAGAGTATCATGGCATTGAATATTTCACTCATTTACGGATCCGTACGCAGTGAACGGCAGGGCATCAAAGCAGCCCTGTTTATCATGGATCAACTTGAAAAACGCGGACACCAGGCTGTGCTGATTGACCCCGCTCAGTATGACCTGCCTTTAATCGACAAATTGTATAACGATTACGCCGCAGGAGAAGCACCCACTGCCTTACAAGAAATTGCCGGTATCTTGCTTGAAGCAGATGCTTTCATCATTGTCAGCGGGGAATATAACCACACCATTCCCCCTGCCCTGACCAATCTCATCGATCATTTCAACCAGGAATATCGCTGGCGGCCGGCCGGCATTGCCAGCTATTCCAATGGTCCGTTTGGCGGGGTGCGCGCAGTCGGTCACTTGCGTGATCATCTTTCACATGTGGGCATGGCCACCATACCCACATCTTTTCCCATCTCTAAAGTTCAGGAAGCCTTTGATGAACAGGGAAACGCCATAGACATCGCCTATGAGCGCCGCATTCAACGTTTTCTGAATGAACTGGAATGGTATGCCAATGCATTGAAAGAAGCCCGCAAGGCTGGGGTGCCTTACGCATGAAACCGCGCAGCTGCCCTTGATACCTGCAAAATACCTTTTCCATCAAAATTTGCATCGGCTTTAAAATGGTCTAAAAAGGTCGCCCAAATTTATCCCGTAAGTATTCGAGAACCTGCAAATCGATCACGTCTTCCTTGCCCTCCCAGCGCTCTTCCAAATTCTCAATGCCCACCAGACTGCGCAAAGCATCACGCGTGCTTTCGTCAAAATCGCCGTGGATCGGGCCGTGATAATGTCCGGTGCGGCACAGCATCTCCTGCAATTCAGTTGCCACCCGTGCCAGTGGCACAACTGTTGCCTGGTCAACCTCGCCAAAATAAAGATGATGCATCATCAACAGGCGCTCAAGTTCCTTGATCGGGTGAGGATGGTCATCCACGCGCAGGTCCAGATAGCGGTCATTGTTGCCGCCATATCCGCCGCCCTCACGCACCACCAGCACAGCCGCCGATTGCCGGCCGCGTTTGTCTCCGCCGGCCTCCTGCCCGGCTTCCAGGGCTGCCACCAACCAGTCGGCCAGTTCACCCCGTCCGTCGCGTACTGCTTCAAAACGGTTGGCCATGGCCTCAACCGTGCCCGCCACCAGGATATTGCCCTGACAGGCATACCCCTTGCCGACAATATGCCCGGCCCATTCAAGGCATTTAGCGCCCGTGTAGGCCGCCGCCTCGCCGGAAGCATCCACCATGCCCACCTGACGCAAATCGCGTTCATCGTCATCCGTCACCAGTTGCCGAACCGTTTCCCGCGCCGAAACACCGGCAGCCATCTTCTCCAGCCCCCAGGCACCGTACATCAAATTGGCGTAAGACTGCGTGGCAACGGCTCCAGCTCCGGCTCTGGCCCACGAGACCACCGACCCCACCGCCAAAAACTTGGATTGTACGGCCACCCCCCACTCTTTCTTTTGGGAATCAAACCCCACAATGGAAAATGTAGCGATGGGTTTCATGTGGAACTCCTTTCCTGCATTCGAAGCTTTGTGGATATTTCTTTTCTGTATGATATACAAGTAATGCTGGTTTGTCAAAGACTTGTCTATACATTAATGCAGGCATTCACCGGCCAGCACAGAAAACAGGATCACCGCTTGCTTCAGGGCGCTTTCATCCAGATCATAGCACGAGGTGTGCGCCCGCAGCACTTCCGTGCGTCTTTGCTTGTCGTCAAAATGAATGCCCTGAAAATCCGCCCCCAGACCGACTGAAACAGCCAGGCCGCCGTGCTCCTGCACACGTTGCATCATATAAGTCACATCCTCGCTTCCTCCACTTTGAAAATTCGGTAAAAAGCGGAACCCGCCAACAGTATTGGCCGCGTGTTCAACCCTGGTCATCATTGCCGCATCACTGCCGGCGCTTTCTGCTGCCCCCATCTGGCGCACCTCCAGACGGCAGCCATACATATCCGCCGCGGCTAGCAGCACACGCTGCGCCTGCTCGAACATATAGGCGCTCAACTCGCTGCTGGCGCCGCGGGTTTCGATCAGCAGATGCGCCTCAGCCGGGATAACATTACGCCCGCTGCCAGCCGTCAGCTTGCCAACGTTGACCCGCGTGGAGCCTCCACTATGTCGAGGGATGGCATATAAATTCAACACAGTAGTGGCTGCCGCCAAAAGGGCATTCCGCCCCTCTTGCGGGTTGCCGCCGGCGTGCGCTGCCTGCCCGTGGAAGAAGGCATCAAACTTGCGCGTGGCGGCAAAGCCTTCGATCCCGCTCACCATCTCGCCCACAGCCCAGCCGCTGAAAAAGTGAAAATCCACCAGCATATCCACATCATCCACCACCCCGGCTGCGGTCATGGCTTTGGCGCCGCGCACTCCCTCCTCTGCCGGTTGGAAGATCAGTTTAAGCCGCCCATGCCAGCCTTCGCACAGCTCAGTCAGCACTTCGGCGATGCCCAGGCCAACAGCCGTATGGGCATCGTGGCCGCAAGCATGCATCACGCCAGCATTGAGCGAAGCAAAACCCTCCCGCTGCGGACGGTGCTGCGGAGAATCGCTCTCCGGGATGTCCAGGGCATCCATCTCAAAACGCATTCCCAGGGTGGGTCCCTTGCCATTCACCAGAACGCCAACCACGCCTGGAAAACCGCCTTTGAGCGCCGGCAGGAAATCTTGGTCGCCGCCCTGGGCAGCCGCCCGCTGCCAGTGTGCCTCCAGGCTGGCTTCATCTGGCAGCCCCATGCGTTCATCAGCATCCAGCACATCCCGCCCCAGCGATACCTGATACCCCAGAGCAGTCAGACGCCGCGCCACCAGTGAGGCGGTGCGGAATTCCGTCCACCCCGCCTCGGCATAGCGGTGAAAATCGCGCCGGTCAGCGATCAGTCTGCCCTCGATCTTTTCCACCATGTGCACCACTGCCTGATGGTACGAAGTCATTTTGTCTTCCTCATGATCTGTTGCCAAAACTACCCAGCGTCACCAGCAGCAGGCCTATGCCAAATACGGCCAGGATGCCAAACAGCAACCAGCGCTGCTGCTTTTCACTCTGCTCTTTGCTGATCATGGCAGCTGTCGGGGTCATGGTGGCGGCGGGCAAACCCTCCAGAACAGGAATGGGAGTGGGGGCAAATGCTGCCTGTACCGGCGTTGCAGGCGGAGCAGGGGTATCAGTGGGTGACAGACCAGGTATGACCATCTTTACCAGCAATTGCTGACCAACATAAAGCGTAGGGTTATCACCATACAAACCATTTATGGTTGCCAGGTCTGCCATCCGCACGCCGTATGCTTCGGCAATGCTCCACAAGGATTGCCCGGGACGCACCACATGCACCACCCGGCCCTCGGCGTTTGGCGCAGACGTCACTACCGCTACGATCACCTGAGAAATGGCGGCCGCAGTCGAGGTGCCTCTCGGGTCGGGTGTGGCATTCGGGTCCGGTGTGGAGAAGGTCTGCGGTTTATAAATGCCGTTGGAGGTGTAGCCGGCATGCAGCACATAGAAGATTTCGCCATCGTTCTCCACGATGGCGGCGCCAATGTGGCGGTAATTGGGATTGACCCACGGGATGCTGTGCAGCGGGTCATTCCAGGCACTGCTGAGCACTTGATCGATCGTTAAGTTCGGCCCGCTTACAATATTTTCTGTCCCCCAGGGCACATCGCCCGCGCCGTACCCGGCAGCAATGAGCTTCTCGCGTGTGCCGCCAGAATGGTCCAGATATTGATTGTAAGCCCACCCTTCCGCCACAGCCTGAGCACTGCCCATCAGAATTGGATCAATCACCAAAGCCGCATAACCATTGCCGTTGCGCAGCCAGTTCACGCGTTTAATCAACTCGTACGGACTGGGTACCGGGATGGTGGTGGGTGTCTCGTACTGCGCCTGAACCACTGGCGTACCGTTCAACAACAGCAAAATACACACGGCCAGACTCTGGAACAATTTCCTCATGCGCATCATGGCTTCATCCATCTTTCTACGACCTTCAGATCAGGCGGTGACTTCCCAACCGCCAGGGGACTGGAGGGCAGATCAAGCAGTGGGGATCTTCCTGCCGCAAAAAGGGCAGACCACCTGGCCCATACCGGCGGTTTTCACCACCGAAGCGTTCTCGCGCACCGGGCCGCCGCAGGCCGGGCATTCCTTCGGCAGACGATCAGCTGCCAGATGGAGCACCTCATCCAGTGGCGGTGGGACGGGATTCTGATAGACCATCCTCTGGCATTATTTCCTGCGCTTCTGGTGTTTCGACGGGTGCTTCAACTGGTGAACTGACTGCCAGGTTGTCATCCTCTGCTGGCGGCAAAACCGCCTCAATGATGATCGACAACCCGATCAGGATCAGGATTCCCGGCCAGAACAGATTAAACAAAAACAGCACGCCCAGCCCGATCAACCAGATTGCCGAGCGCAGGTTCTTGAGCGATTCACGAGACCACTTCTTTTCCATTTTGCATTGTCCTCAACTTTATTTCAAGATTTTCTACCAAAAAGGTTCCTGCCTGCTCCACTTGGGCCAGGGAAGAACTCTCCTTTTTCCTGACAGCGCCCAGGTTCAAATAGGCAAACAACCATTCCTGATCTCATTATACAAATCATTTGGCCTTAAAATAAAGGGGAATAATTCAAATCACTTCCCGACAAGGTAAAGAATATGGAATTCATGCACATCATCCGCCAGCGCCGCTCGGCGCGCAGCTTCAAAGCAGATCCCGTCCCGCAACACGCCCTGCAAGACATGCTGGAGGCCGCCCGTCTGGCGCCGTCCGGCGGCAACAGCCAGAATCATCTCATCGGGGTTATTACTGAAACCGATCGCAAATCGCAATTGGCAGAAGCAGCCGGCGGCCAAACCTGGATCGCCTCCGCACCGCTGGTGTTCGCACTGTGCGCCCGGCTGGATTGGAGCCTGAACAGCCTGCCCGCCGACGATTACGGGCTGGAGGTCAACCGGCGGCGTTTCGGGCAGGATTTCCTGGCCTGGTTGCAAACCTGGCCGGATGATCTGGCCATGACCCGCCTTTTCGAAAATGCCACGCCCCTCATTCCTGGTACGCAAATTTTCCTGGCAGCTGTGGCGCACGGCCTGCGTGCCTGCTGGATCGGCGACCTGGACATTGAACGCGCCAACCGCATCCTGGGACTGCCGGAAAATGTCAGTTGCCTGTTCCTTATGCCTGTCGGTTATGCCGCAAAAGAACCCCAGCCCATTCAGCGCAAAACTCTGGAAGAAGTCGTGTTTTTCGAGCATTGGCCGCCATCGTAAAGAATGATCACTCTGGCTTTTTTGCATTTTTCCCCCTTGACATCCCGCCAAAACAAGCTACACTATTCGTGTACAAATTACACTAACAGGAGCTGCGCGTATGAATGACCTGATGAAACAAGCCAATGAGTTTTTCCCGTATGTCGAGAACTGGCTGGAAACCCGCCCCACCCTGCGCCTGGCAGAAGCGGCTGCCAACCCGCAGGAAGTCGCCATCATCTCGGTGGATGTGATCAAGGGCTTTTGCAGTGTGGGGCCTCTGGCCAGCCCGCGCGTGGCCGCCATCATCGAGCCGATCGCATCCCTGTTCAAAACGGCCTGGCAGCACGGCATACGCCACATCCTCCTCACCCAGGACAGCCACGAACCGGACGCAGTCGAGTTTGGCGCTTACCCGCCCCATTGCATCCGCGGCACAGAAGAAGCCGAAACCGTGGATGAATTCACCAGCCTGCCTTTCTTCGATCAAATAACTGTTATGGAGAAAAACTCAATCAGCTCCGGTCTCAACACCGGCCTGGATGCCTGGTTGGCAGACCATCCGCAGGTCAATACCTGCATTGTGGTTGGCGACTGCACCGACCTGTGCACCTACCAGCTTGCCATGCACCTGCGCCTGGACGCCAATGAGCGCCAGCTTGAGCGGCGCGTGATCGTGCCGATCAATGCGGTCGATACCTACGACACCCCCATGTCTGTGGCCGAAGAACTGGGTATTTTCCCACACCCCGGTGATTTGCTGCACGCGACCTTCCTGTATCACATGGCTATCAATGGAATTGAGGTTGTGAAAAAGATCGAGTAGAATTTGATTGAGTGTAGTGACGACTAAAGTCGTCAGCATTTTATGACTTCACAGGGCTGTAACGACTGAGGTCGTTACGACAAAATACTTATGAAACGCATATTGACATTTCTCCCCCTGCTCATCCTCCTGGCCGCCTGCGCCCCGCAGGTCGTTCGGGAGACGGTAGTCGTCGAGAAAGAAGT
>JAGVAB010000175.1 GCA_020060485.1 Anaerolineales bacterium | reverse complement strand
TCCAAATGTGCTGAGCAGATAATCGCTGTAAAGTTCCAAGTATTTTTTGTCCATTCGCAAATCTTACCCGATTTCCGCCACTTGCTGCGTAACATCAGTGATTCAGGTGAAATAACAGAATTATGTTTGTTGCCAGAACATGTGGTGTTTACTTCCAATATCGATGGAACCAGTTGGTTGGTTGCAATCAATGAAGATGCAATATACAGAAACGACTACGCAGAATACGGTATTTACCTGATCAATGAAGACACGGGCGAAGTCATAAAAGTCTCTGGGCCAAACGAAGTGATTGATGTACAACTATCACCAACCGCAACACCACGGGAGCCAAAAATTCCCGAATAATGTTATGAAGTATAAAGAAGCATATAAGACGATTATGGACAAAAACAGAAGTGTTGCAGGACGTTCAGAACTACGACAGCGCCAAAGCCTCAATCGAGAGCGGCGTCGAGAACTGATCCCCGCTGACGTGGTGCATGCCATTCTGGGTGGCGAAAATGCCATCCGCGTCTGGCGCGAATATCGCGGCCTCTCGCAGCAGGAAGCCGTAAAAATCGCTGAAGTCAGCGTGCCCTACTTTTCCCAGCTTGAGACCAGCAAGCGCAAGGGGTCACTTTTTTACTGCTCCTGTCCGCAGCGCCCGGACACGAAGCGTTACCAAATCTTTCACCACGTCCCGGCCAGCATCCTCCCCAAACACACCCCGTTCATGCTGGCCTGCATCAGGCCGCGCGTCAGCCCGGCCCCATCCCCCAGGGCATGCAGGTTGCGGATATTGGTCTGGAAGGTCTCGTCCACCACCAGCCGGTTGGAATAGAATTTGACCTCCACCCCATACAGCAGCGTGCCGTCCCCGGCGAAACCGGGCATCAGGTTATCCAGGGCCTCAATCGTCTCGGTGATGTCCAGCAGCAGACGGTAAGGCAGCACCAGACTCAGGTCGCCCGGCACGGCATCCTTCAGGGTGGGCTGAATATTATTCTTCGCCAGGCGCTCATGATTGGTGCGCCGGCCGCGCTTCAAATCCCCATAGCGCTGCACCATCACTTTGTTGCCGGACAGCATATTGCCCAGCTCGGCAATATGCCGCCCATATTCGATGGGCGTATTGAACGGCTCGGTGAAGTGCTTGGAGACCAGCAGGGCAAAATTGGTATTGCTGGTCTTGAATTTCTCATCCTTGTAGCTGTGACCGTTGGCCACCGACAATTGGCCGTATTTTTCCTCAGACACTTCGCCGCGCGGATTCCAGCAAAAGGTGCGCACCTTGTCGTCAAAGGTCCTGGTGTAATAGACCAGCTTGGCTTCATAAAATGTTGAATCAATGTAATCAGTGATTGCCGCATCAGTCTCGATCCGGCAGCCGATGTCGATGGTGCCCACCTGGGTGGCGATGCTGTATTTCTCGCACATCGATTTCAACCAGTTGCTGCCCTCGCGGCCGATGCTCACCACCACTCGCTCACCCAACACCTGCCGCCCGTCCTGCGTGACCACGCCTGTGATGCAGGGCTGGCCTTCGGCATTCGTCTCGATCAGCAGGTCATCCACGATGGTGTCAAACCACATCTCGATGCCCAGCTCTTCCAGCGCCTTTTGAATGCGGGCGTAGATCTCGTATGCTTTTTCGGTGCCCAAATGGCGCACTTTGGAGTCAATGAAATGCAGGTCGGCCTGGAAGGAGCGGCGGCGGATGTCATCCAGCGTGCGCTGATCAACCGCACCGTAAACCTGCGGATCAGCCCCGAAGGACAGATAGATGCCGTCGGTGGTCGCCAGGATCTCGCGGTAGCGGTCGTGACCAATATAATTGGCCAGGTCGCCGCCCACCTCGCCATGATCGTTGATGCTCAGCTTGCCATCGCTGAAACTGCCGCTGCCCGAAAAGCCGGTGGTGATGTTGCACGGATCGCAATTGACGCACTTGCCGGTCTTGCGCTTGGGGCAAACGCGTTTCTCGATCGAATGGCCCTTTTCGATCATCAAAATGCGAGCCTCCGGCATACCCTTCTTCAGCTCGTACGCCGTAAAAATCCCGCTTGGGCCGGCCCCCACTATGATCAGATCATACGCTTGTGTATTCATACGGAATTTATACTTCCTGCGCCTGTCCGCGCGATAGAATTTGACCTGTTCAGTCAACTCCATTTTACCCCACCGCCAGCAATTTCCTGTTGGGTTTCGCAAGGAAACCTGCATCAAAACAGGTTTGGCAACCCTTTTCGTAGTCTGCCCCCGCCTTCTTAAAAACAGGTTTTGTTGCAAAACTTGAAGCCAGACCGGAAATGGGGATACAATCAAAAAGATCACTTTCAATGACAATAACAGGAAAATCAAATGAAAATTCTCGCCCTTGAAAAAGAAATGCCCGCTGCCCAACCCGCCGACTTCGCCCCCCACTTGCAGGCTGAAGCCCGCCGCGTCTGGGAACTGACCCAGCAGGGCAAACTGCGCGAGACCTACTTTCGCGCCGACCGGGACGAAGCTGTGCTCATTCTGGAATGTGACAGCCTGGACGAAGCACGGGCCGTGCTGGACAGCCTGCCGCTGGTGCAGGCCGGTTTGATCACCTTTGACTGCATTCCCCTCAAGCCCTACCCCGGCTTTGCCCGCCTGTTTACGCCTGCAGAATGATCTTGTCATGACTTCTGCTATACTTGAAAAAAAAACAGAAAACCGACTCATAAGGAGACGAACATGGAATATCGAAAATTAGGCAAGACCGGTTTTAATGTATCCGCCATCAGTTTTGGCGCCTGGGCCATCGGCGGCACCTGGGGCACGGTCAATGACGACGAATCAATGGCCGCCCTGCACGCCGCCGTTGATCAGGGGATCAATTTCTTCGACACCGCCGATGTATACGGGGACGGACGCAGCGAACGCCTGCTGGCGCGCCTCAAACGCGAACGCAGCGAAGAGATCATCATCGCCACCAAAGCCGGCCGCCGGTTGGAACCCCACACCGCTGATGGGTACAACCGCAAGAACCTAACCAGCTTCATTGATCGCAGCCTGAAAAACCTTGAGACCGACACGCTCGACCTGGTGCAGCTGCACTGCCCGCCCTGGGAGGTGTACTACACCCCCGAAGTGTTCGGCATCATGGATGATCTGGTGCAGGCTGGCAAGCTACGTCATTATGGGGTCAGCGTGGAAAAAAACGAAGAAGCCCTGAAAGCCATCGAGTACCCCAACGTGAAAACCGTGCAGATCATCTTCAATATCTTCCGCCAGCGCCCGGCCGACCTGTTCTTCAAGGTCGCCAAAGAACGCCAGATCGGCATCCTGGCCCGCGTCCCGCTTGCTTCTGGTCTGCTGACCGGCAAGATGACAGCCCAAACCAAATTCGAGGAAGACGATCACCGCGCCTTCAACCGCCAAGGTGCAGCCTTTGACCGCGGCGAGACCTTCTCCGGCGTGGACTAC
Source organism: Anaerolineales bacterium (assembly GCA_020060485.1). The sequence goes on along the minus strand of JAGVAB010000175.1, from coordinate 20,257 downwards.
GCCACCGGCCTGCAGGCTGTCGATGAACTGCGTTCGCTGGTACCGGAAGGAACCAGCCTGGCCCAGTTCGCCCTGCGCTGGATCCTGATGTTCGATGCGGTCAGTTGTGCCATTCCGGGCGGCAAGCGCCCCAGCCAGGTGGGCGACAACGCCGCCGCGGCCAGTCTGCCTGCCCTGGACCAGGCCACAATGAATAAAGTGAGCGCCATTTACGACCAGTACATCCGTCCGCAGGTGCACCAGCTCTGGTAGCGTCCACCCGCATGGCCGATCATCTTCCCTCCCCTGTGAACCGCGTGCCGCTGGGCATGCTGGCTGAAAGCATTGCGTGCGGCATGCCAGCCGCCGCCCAGGCCATTGCCGGGGAGGTTGGCGGCCAGTTGGAACGCAGAGGCTTGCCAATCGTAGCCGCCCTGGATGGCGCTCCGGACATCCCTTATCGGCAGCTGGCCGAAAATATTCTTTCCCGCCTGCCGGGGGTCAGCGCCACTGTCCTGGACGTGCGCCAGGCGCTTAAAACGGAAACAGCTTTTACTTTGGGCGGCTGCCTGGCAGACTCCTTTGACCCCAGCCGACTGACAGACCTGCAAGCACAGCTTCAACAGCCAGGCGGGCAAGTTACCCTCATCATCGGCCCGGGAGCGGCTCTTTCCGGCCTGCTGGAGCACTGCCATATGGTGATCTACGCCGACCAGATACAAAGCAGCGGCATTAATCTATGCGAAACACCTTGGCTTCCAAAAGTCCTGGAGGCCCACAAGCGCCAGGTGTTGTCCGTGATGAGCGGTTACCTGGCCTGGAAGCCGCCGCAGGATACGCTTTATCTGCCGCGCCGCACCTATGAAGCTCTGGCGGCGCGTCTGGCTGTCTCGCCGATGCTGCTCAGGCCCAACGCCGACCCCGTTCTTCAAGGCTGGGTTGCGCCCGAAGCAGGCAGCCTGCTGGTGGACTGGGGTGGAGAGTGTCTGTTAGAGCTGCCCTTTGAAAACGTGCTATGGCAGGCGGTGGTGCCCATCCTCGGTCAGGCGGCGGCCCGCCTCACCCGCGGCCGCATGCCGGCCTGGCGTCTTGATTCCCCGGCAGCCCCGGACAGTGCGGCCGGCTTTCCCATTGCCCGCAGCCTTCTGGAAGTTGACCAGCCCCTGCAAGGCCGCACCGAGCCGGAGGACTCTTTTCAATTGCTGACCCTGACCGCCGGCCAGCAGATCGAGATCATCCCTGCCGGCAGCAACCTGGCTTACCCGCTGGGCCTGGACGAGAGCGCCCTGCTGCCCGCCTGCCTGGGCGGCTATACCCTGCGCAGTGCAGACGGCCGGCCTTGCACTGTGACCCGGGCCATGCTGGGAAGTTGACCCAGCGCCCCTCAGTGCGCTCCACGAGCCCTGAGCCTGTCGAAGGGCGGGACTGTTAACCACACCAACAAGCCATTTCCACTCCCCACCCTTCGGGTATGCTTCGACTTGCGCCACGAGCGCTGAGCCTGTCGAAGGGCGGGCCTGTTACACACACCAACAAGCCATTTCCGCTCCCTACCCTTCGGGTATGCTTTGACTTGCGCCACGAGCCCTGAGCCTGTCGAAGGGCAGGACTGTTACCCACACCAACAAACCATTTCCGCTCCCTACCCTTCGGGCATGCTATCGACAAGCCAGAGGGTGCGTCGCAGCTTGGCGGATAGACCAGCTCCCGGCATGTGGATTGTCTAGAGGTGATGACGTATATCATTTTTTTCATCATTTCTTTACCAGATCGAATATGATAAAATTCTCTTGTAATGAATTTCCACATTCTGTAAAATTTAATGGTTATAATGGTCATATATGCTATCCGCACCTATTCATGGCGAAAAACACGACCAATGATGACAAACCATCTGCATCTAAAGAAAGCGAATAATCCAGGCAATCAGCAGGATAATAATTGGTTGATTTGCACAATCTCGCTCCAGTCTCCTTCCATATCCACTTGTCATACTCTAACGCGGCCCTTGAAGCCGCGTTTTATTATCCCTATTTTAAGGATCAGCGGCACCATCCTTCAATAAAAACTTCAATCTTCATTCATCTTTTCCAAACCCATGAATGGGTAGACCTGAACACAACCAGTTTGCCAGACTCATACAGAGTCAACGTTCTGCAGCAAGGAGGTGTCGCAAAAAACAAGATATCTTGATTGGCACGCCCCCAAAAGCACCAACATTGTTTGCCTGACCCATGTTTAATCCAATTAAGGAGAAGAAAATGAAACACCTGAGATTGCTGATGGTCGTAATTGTGGCAGCTCTTCTGATTGCGGCTTGCCAACCGGCGGCTCCTGCCGCACAGCCCGCCAAAGCAGAAGCCCCTCTGTTCTATGGCGCCTTTGCCACTCCCATCGAAGAGCCCTGGGATGGTGTGATCCATGCCGCGTTGCAAAAAGCTGCAAGCGAAGGCAAGATCCGCTATGAATACACTGATGATATTGGCTATGCTGGCGATATGGAACGCGTTTTGCGTGAGATCGCCGAGCAATCCAAACCGGCTGCCATCCTGGGTGATGCCTTCGGCAATGAAGAGGCCGTGCGCCGCGTGGCCGCCGAATACCCGGACATTGCCTTCGCCTTTGGCTCCGGTCTTGGCCCAGCCGAGCCCAACATGGCCGTCTTTGACAATTGGATCCATGAGCCGGCATACCTGTGTGGTTTGATCGCCGGCGGCATGACCAAGACAAACGTGATCGGCGTGGTTGGTGGTCACCCTGTTCCTGAAGTCAACCGCATCGTGAATGCCTTCATTGAAGGTGTCAAGGAAGTCAACCCGGAAGCCAAAGTGCTGGTCAGCTTCATCAACAGCTGGTTTGATCCGGCCGCCGCCAAGGAAGCAGCCCTGGCCCAGATTGATGCCAAGGCAGACGTACTCTTTGCGGAACGCTTTGGTGTCATTGAAGCCGCCGTGGAGAATGGCTTGTGGTCCTTTGGCAACATGGCCGACCAGAATGAACTCGGCCCCGAAAGTGTTCTGACCGGCCCCGTCTGGAACATGACCCCCACTGTAGAATACCTGGTCAGCCAGGTGAACGCCGGTTCCTTCACCGGGCAAGACCTGAAAGACTTCAGCATGGTTTCCAAGGGCGGCGCCTATTTGGCCCCCTTCCATGGCATGGACGCCAAGATCCCCGCCGACATCCTCGCCCTGGTCAAGCAGCGCGAAGAAGAAATTGAAAAAGGTCTCTTCCGCGTCAACATTGATGAAGCCGCCCCGGCTGGCGTGAATTAGCCGATCAGTCAACACGCTGCCTGCTGCCGCTCACTGCCAGAGCCGGCCAGGCAGCATCGCTTGGAAATAATTCTTTCCAAAATGAACCAACCATCCCCTCTTCTCTCTGACGAGAGAAGAGGGGAAACCACCCCGGAGTTATTATGCATATCGTAGAAATGCAGGGGATCACCAAACAATTTGGCGAATTGATTGCCAATGACCACGTGAACTTTTACCTGCGTAAAGGAGAAGTGCATGCTCTGCTGGGCGAAAATGGTGCCGGAAAAACAACTTTGATGCGTATCCTTTACGGATTTTACCATCAGGACTCCGGTCAAATCCGTATCAATGGCAAAAAAGTGACCATTCATTCACCCAAAGATGCCATAGCCCAGGGCATTGGCATGGTGACCCAGCATTTTGCTCTGGTGCCGCCATTGACCGTTGCAGAGAATGTGGTGCTTGGCTACACAGACAGTTTTGTCCTCGACCGGGTTGCCATCGAAACCAAGGTCGGTGAAGCATCAGAAAAATTTGGCATGAATATTGACCCGCAAGCCATCATCCGCCATCTTTCGGTAGGACAGCGGCAGCAGGTTGAGATCTTAAAGGCTCTTTACCGTGACGCCCGTGTCTTGATCCTGGATGAACCCACTGCAGTGCTGGTTCCTCAGGAAGTGGACGCGCTCTTTGAAACATTGAATCATTTGCGCGATGGCGGTCTTTCGGTCATCTTCATCAGCCACAAACTGGACGAAGTAACCACCATCACCAATCGTGTCACCGTTTTACGGGACGGCAAAACAATTGGAACTGTGGACACACCAACAATAACCAAAAACGACCTTGCTAAAATGATGGTCGGGCGCGAGAATTTCGGGGTCACCCGCCAGCAGGACGAAAGGCAATGCGAAAAATGCATTTTGCAGTTGATTGATCTTTCTGCAAATGATGATAAAGGGCTGTCCGCCCTGAAAAATATCAATTTGGAAATCAATGAAGGTGAGATCATCGGTATTGCCGGTGTGAGCGGAAACGGTCAAAAAGAACTGGCCGAAACCCTGTGCGGCGTGCGGCATGTCACCAAAGGCCAAATCCTGATCGAAGGTCAGGACCTGACCGGCAAAGAACCTTCCCGGTTCACTGCCGCTGGCATGGGACGCATTCCCGCAGACCGCCACGAAGGCATGGTGGGCGAATTGACTGTTGCCCAAAATCTGGCCCTGGAATATCTCAATGAATACTCCAAAGGCGGAAGACTGGACCGAAAAGCCATTCAGACCACCGCCACCGCACTCATCGAGCAGTACCAGATCAAGGCCCAGCCCAACGACAAAACCCGCACCTTGTCGGGCGGGAACATGCAAAAAGTGCTGCTGGCACGGGTGCTGTCACGCCAACCCAAAGTGGTCATCATCCCCCAGCCAACCCGCGGCCTGGACGTGGGCGCCACTGATTATGTGCGCCAGCAAATTCTGGAACAACGCAACCGCGGTGCAGCAGTCCTGCTCATCTCTGAAGACCTGGACGAAGTTCTGGCACTCTCAGACCGTATTGCCGTCATTTATGAAGGTGAGATCGTCGGCATCCTTCCGGCACAGGAAGCCAGCGCTGAACGGCTCGGCTTGCTCATGTCTGGCGCAGTGAAGGAGAACTAGCACCATGGCCAAATACAAACTCGTTAAAACAGACAACCCGCCGATCTGGGTGCGCTCGTTGATCCCTGTCCTGGCCTTGCTGGGCACCTTCATTCTCACATCAGGTTTGATCATTTGGAGCAAAGCCAACCCGTTTCAAACGTATTACCAGTTCCTGATCGGCCCGCTTTCTACCCGGGTCAGCACACTGGAAGTGCTGGTCAAGGCCACTCCGCTGATCCTGTGCGGGGTGTCGGTGACCTTCGCCTTTGCCACTGGCTATTACAACATCGGCGCCGAAGGACAGTTATATGCAGGCGCCATTGCTGCCGCTGGTTTGGGATTGATAGTTGGAAACCTGCCCCCGGTGCTGGCCATTGGCATCATGCTGGTGGGCGGGTTCATTGCCGGCACCCTCTGGGCGATCATTCCGGCCTTGCTGAAAGTAAAACTTGCCGTGGATGAAGTGGTCACCACCCTGCTGCTCAATTCGGTGATGGCCTACATCATCAGCGCCCTGCTTAATGGCCCATGGCGCGACCCGGCCTCTGGCTGGCCGCAATCTCCAGAGATCGCCCTGAGCGCCCAGCTTCCCAAACTGGTAGCCCGCTCCCGTCTCAACCTGGGTTTCCTGATCGCCATTGCCGCCATACTGGTGCTTTGGTTCATTCTAACCCGTACAGCTTTTGGCCTGAAAATGCGTGCCGTTGGTTTGGGAAAACCTGCCGCACAATTTGCAGGCATCAACGTCTCCCGCACCACCCTGATTGCCGCCCTGATCAGCGGCGGGGTCGCCGGCATCGCCGGCATGGTTGAGGTGGCTGGAATTCAATATCACCTGATCGGTGAACTTTCAGCCCATTATGGTTATACCGGTGTGATCATTGCCACCCTGGGCGGATTGAATGCCTGGGGCGTGGGCCTGGCTGCCCTCTTCTTCGGTCTGGTAGATACCGGCGCCCAAACCATCAGCCGCACACTGGGCGTTCCCATCTATCTGGGTGAAGTTACCCAGGCAACCATGCTGCTGGTCGCCCTTGGCATGCTGTTGCTGCAAAAATATCGGATTCGGAGGGTGTGATGCTTGTCTTCCTGGTAAATTTGATTGGCGCAACACTGCGGGTTTCCACACCCATTCTACTGGCTGCAATTGGTGAAACCTATTCCGAACGGGCCGGGATCCTGAATCTGGGCATTGAAGGTACCATGTTCTTTGGCGCATTTGTGGGTTTCTATGCAGCCGATGCCAGCGGGTCCTTATGGGTCGGTTTCTTTGCGGCCATTCTCGCTGGTGTCCTGTGCGGCTTGTTGATGGCCCTGTTGACCGTGACCCTGGGTGTCAACCAGCACGTTTCTGGTCTGGGCATCACCTTGCTGCTGACAGGACTTTCATTGTTTGCCTTTCGGCTGCAATATGGCGGCCGCTCCACCCCGCCCAGGATCAATCCTTTCACCCAGGTATCACCTTTCCGTAACATCCCCTACCTGAACACGGTGACCCAGCAATATTTACTGACCTATATCACCTTTCTGGTGATCATTCCGCTGGCCTGGTGGCTGCTCTACCGCACTGACTTCGGTCTGAAGGTAAGGGCGGTTGGTGAAAATCCTGAAGCGGTTGACGCTGCCGGTGTGAATGTCTTCATGATCCGCTATGTTGTGCTGGCGCTGGGCGGTGGCTTGATGGCCGCTGGCGGAGCATTCCTCTCACTGGCCCAACTGGGTGCTTTCAGTCATGGCATCGTGGCTGGGCGCGGCTGGGTGGCCATTGCCATTGTCATCTTTGGCAACTGGGATCCCATCCGGGTCATGTTGGGTGCCTTGATCTTTGGCGGCACTTATGCCCTCCAGCTTCGCCTGCAAGCCATGGGCTTGCAGCTGCCCATCCCCTATGAGACCTTCCTGGCCTTGCCCTATATTGTCACCATCATTGCTCTGGTTCTGGCCGGCCGTAACGCCTCCTACCCGGCAGCCCTGCTGAAACCTTACCGACGGGAATAAGGAACTGTTTGACTTTCTCAATCCAACCATTAATAGAGGAGTTTAGCATGAAATATAAATATATCGGCAAAAGCTATCTCAGACCGGATGCCGTCAGCAAGATTACTGGTCAGGCCATCTATCTGGATGATGTGCGCCTGCCAGGTATGTTGCATGCTGCCATCCTGCGGCCTGAATATGCCCATGCCAAAATTCTGAGCATCGACACATCCGAAGCAGAAAAAATGCCCGGTGTGGTCAAGGTCGTTACTGGCAAAGGCTGTCCTTTCCGCTATGGTGACAACATCAAAGACCTGTTGCCCATGGCCATCGACAAGGTGCGCTACATCGGCGAGCCGGTGGCTGCCGTGATTGCCGACAACCCCTTCAATGCGCGGGCTGCCCTGGACAAGATCAAAGTCGCATATGAACCGCTGCCGGTTTATATTGATGCGCGTGATGCCATGAAAGAAGATGCCATGCTGATCCATGAGGAGAATGGCGATTTCTGGCACCTGCCCACCCTCAAACCGCTGCCAGGCACCAATGTGGCCAATCTCTATCACCTCAAAAAAGGCAAAGCAGAAGCAGGCTTCGAAGATGCCGAAGTGATCGTGGAAGCCGAATTCAACTATCCCTTTGGTTCCTGCGCCGCCATTGAGCCCCACGGCTCGATCGTCTGGTTCAAAGAAGACAAGACCATCGAAGCCTGGTCTTCATCCATCTGCCCCTTCATCATCCGCCAGGACCTGGCCCATTCCTATGGCGTACCGGTCTCGGACGTGCGCGTACACATTCCCGACATCGGTGGCTGCTTTGGCTACAAATCCGACATCACCGTTGAACAGACTGTGGCCTGGATCGCCAGCTTCGTGCCCGGCCACCCGGTCAAATGGGTTGCCTCCCGCAAGGAAGATTTCACCAGCACCCTGATCGGTCACGGTATCCGCACAAAGATAAAACTTGGGCTCAAAAAGAACGGCAAATTCGTGGCCCTGCAAACCACGGTACTGCACTCCACTGGCGCCTATGCCGACACCGGCGTGAATGTGACCATGGCCGCCACCCACAACAGCACCGGCCCTTACGAGTTTGAGCACTGCGACCTGAAGGGCTACACCGTTTACACCAACACCCCCGCTGTGGGCGCTTACCGCGGCTACGGCCACCAGGAATCGCAATTCGCCATGGAACGCATGGTCGAGCTGGCCGCCCGCCAACTGGGCATGGACGCATTTGAATTGCGCCAGATGAACTATCTGCAGGATGGCAGCATCAATGCCCTCGGCGAACACATGTGGAAGACCACCGGCGAGATCGAACCCTGCGTTGAAAAGGTCAAAGAAGCTGTCTACAAAGGCAAGAAACCCAAAGAAGACGAGAACTTCTACTATGGCCGCGGTTTTGCTGCCATCATGAAGTCACCCAAAGGCGCCCCCTTCTCCACCAAGGGCTGCTACATGAAGATGAACATTGACGGCAGTGTCTCGATTAACATGGGCGGCGCCGAAGTTGGCCAGGGACTGCGCACCGTAGTGCGCCAGGTGGCCGGAGAAGCCTTGCAGATCCCGCCGGAAAAGATCCGCGTTTACAACGAGATCGACACCCAGTTCTCGCCCTACGAATGGCAGACCATCGGCTCGATGTTCACCACCCAGGGCGGGCGGGCCATCCTGCGCGCCGCCGAAAAAGTGATCAAGATCCTCAAGGCAACCGCCGCCCAGGTATTGAAGACAGATGAGGATTACCTGGAATACAACGGCGAATACGTCTTCTTGCGCAACGATCCCAGCGTGAAAGTGGCCGTGACCGATATCTGCCGCGGCTACATCACCAGCGACGGCATTACCATCGGCGAAGTGGCCCAGGCTGCTTCAGATGCCCGCCTGCCGCGCTACTCCAACCCGGATGAGAACGGCCAGGGCTCGTGTGGTGTAACCTACACCTATGGCGCCGGCGCTTGCGAGATCCGCGTCGAGAAGAAGACCGGCAAGATCTTTGTAGATCATTATGCTTCCTCATTCGATGTGGGCCAGGTGATCAACCCCATGCAGATCCGCGGCACCGTCCTGGGCGGCGTGACCATGGCGCTGGGCGCATCCCTGTATGAGAAGCTGGAGTTCGATGCCGATGGGCGCCTGACCAATCCACATTATTTCAAGTACCACCTGCCCACCCTCAAGGAAGCCCCCCGCCACACCGTGGATTTCATCGAAAACCCGGATGTGATCGGCCCGTTTGGGGCACGCGGCATCGGCGAACACCCTGTCATCTCGCCGGCGCCTGCCATCCTGAACGCCATCTACGATGCCACCGGCATTGATTTCTTTGAAATTCCGGTCACCCCGGAGATGATGAAAAAAGCCCTTGAGGACAAACAGAAGGAGAATGCATGATGACCCAGAAAATCACCTTCAAGGTTAATGGCAAGGAACGCACCGTATTCCCGCACCCAGACATGAAATTGCTGGATGTGCTGCGTGAAGAACTGAACCTGACCGGCACCAAACGCGGCTGCGACAATTCCACCTGCGGCGCCTGCACGGTGATCGTCAATGGCAAGGCTGTCAAGAGCTGCAACTTCTCTCTGGATAAGATGGAAGGTGCGGAAGTGATCACCATTGAAGCAATCGCCCAGGGAACGCAACTGCACCCGGTGCAGACAGCATTGATGGAATCCGGCGCAGTTCAGTGTGGCTTTTGCACACCCGGCATCGTGCTTGAACTAATAGCCTTGTATGAGAACAAGGTCGACGCCAGCGAAGACGAGATCATGAATGCGCTCAACAAACACCTCTGTCGCTGCACCGGTTACGAAGCCATCAAGGACGGCGCCCTGGTGGCTCAGAAGCTCGTTCAACAGAAGTAAGTTTTGCCTTCCCATTCTGGGCTCTCATTAACCTGAGAGCCCAGAATTTTCGCAACGGTGGAATACTTTTTAACCCAATCAAACCTTTTGGAGGATAGCATGGCTTTCGATATTTTGATCAAGAATGCAAAGACCCGCTTCGCTGGCGATACCCTGATGCAGGTCGCCATCCAGAATGGCAAAGTCGTCAAGATCGCCGAAAAGGTGGACGGAGATGCCGCCCAGACGATTGATGCCGCCGGAAATCTGGTCACTGAATCCTTTGTCAACGGCCACCTGCACCTGTGCAAAGTCTACACCCTGGCAATGATGGACGATGCCGCCAGCGGCGCATATACCGGTGATGATATGGGCGGCGCCATGACCGCCATCGAGCTGGCCGCCCAGGTCAAAGAGAATTACGACGAAAAATGGATCATCGAAAACGTGCGCAAGGCCGTCAACCTGGCGATCAAATTTGGCAACACCCACATCCGGGCCTTCGCTGATACCGACACCAAGGCCAAGCTGGAAGGCGTCAAGGCCCTCATCCGCGCCCGTGAAGAATACAAAGGCAGGGTCGATATTCAGGTGGTTGCCTTCCCGCAGGACGGCGTGGTGCGTGACCCCGGTGCCGAAGAGTACATCGAAGAAGCCCTCAAGCTGGGCGCAGACGTGGTCGGCGGTATTCCCTGGATCGAGTACACCGAAGCCGACGAGCAGGAACATATCGACCGCATGTTCGCCCTGGCCAAGAAGTATGACAAGGATGTCTCCATGCTGATCGACGATGCTGGCGACGCCACCCTGCGCACCCTGGAAATGCTGGCTGTCAAAACCATCAAGGAAGGCTGGGAAGGCCGCGTCACCGCCCAACATTCGCGCGCCATGGCCCTTTACCCCGAACCCTACTACCGCAAGATTGAAGCCCTGCTCAAGCGCGCCAAGATCGGCGTAGTCTCCGACCCGCAAACCGGCCCGCTGTACGCCCGCGTCAAGTCGCTCTACAAGGCTGGTGTGCGCATCGCCCTCGGCCAGGACGACATCGCCGACGCCTACTATCCCTACGGGCGCAACAATATGCTGGAAGTGGCCTTCCTCGCCTCACACCTGATGTGGATGACCAGCCGCGAAGAAATGGAGATCCTCTACGATCTGATCACCACCAACGCCGCCGAAGCCCTGAGCATCCCCAACTTCAAATTCGCTGAAGGCAACCCGGCCAACCTGGTAGTGCTGAATGCCAAATCCGTTTGGGAAGCCCTGTGGAGCCACGAAGCCCCGCTGTATGTGATCCGCGAAGGTGTGGATATTACGCTGAAGTAAAGCACCACAATATAGAAATTCCATTCAAACAAATTCAACAAACGCCTCCCCTAAAAATCTGGTGATTTTTAGGGGAGGTTTGGGTTGGTGTGATTTAAACTTGACTTTCTGCCAATCGACATATATTCTATTAACGTCGTCCAGTCATTTACAAGAAGCGAGGCCCTCTATGAAACGAAAAATCGCCCGGCTGGCCCTCACGGAAGCCGCCCTGACCCTGCTGTGGGTCATCCTGATGATCCTCGGCGAAGCCCTCAACGGCCCCGTCACCACCCTGGAAGACGCCATCCAGCGCGTCCAGAGCATCAACTTCCTGCACGTCCTCACCTACGCCAACGCAGCCGCTCTGACCGCGGTAGCCGTGCTGCTCTACTTCGCTTTCTACCAATACCTCAAATCCGACTACACCCTCCTGTCCGCGCTTGGACTGGTGTTTGTCCCCCTCTACGGCATCTTCAACCTGCTGGTTTACCTCTCACAGATCACCATCGTCCCACTGCTGGCAGCACGCAGCGCCCCAGCCCTGGCAAACTGGCTGCAAATCTGGCCGCAATCCCCAATTGCCATCCTCAACCAGGTCGCCTATACCCTGCTGGGTATCGCTTCCATCCTGTTTGGCATCGCCTTCGTCCGCAAGGACCCCGCTGTGCGCATGGCTGCGTGGCTGCTCATCCTCAACGGCGCAGCCTGCATCCTGGGCCTGTTCGGCGTGTTAACGGGCAATCCCCTGCTCGGCATGGGTTCACTGATTGGCGGCGTCCTCTTCCTGGCCGGTGTGGCAATATTGGGGTTCCAGTATCGGGGAAGGTAGGAATTTTCTATCAAGAACATGATCTTGATTCCAATAATTCAATCTTGCAGGGGCGTACGGCGTACGCCCGTGACCCTGTTGTACATATAAAATTCGGTTTCAAAATCTCCGTTTAAGAAGCTCGCTTTGATTGAAGTTATGAATTTACCATGTTAGCAAGCACATGCCATGCACCCCTACAAAAACATTTCCCCTCCAACTTGACTCTGCCCCCAATCGGCACTACTATACCCCCATGCAGACCCAAAAAACCCGCCTTGTCCTCCTGCTGGCCCCGCTGCTTTTCTTCCTGCACGACCTGGAAGAGATGCTGCGCATACCGGCCTTCCTGGGCGCCAACGCCGAGCGTCTGCCCGTTCTCTACGCCAACCTCACCGGCGCCCAATTCAACCTCGCCATCGCTATCCTGACCATCCTCACCCTGGCTGTTGCCATCCCCGCTGCACGCCACCTGGCCCCCTGCACGGTGATGACCCTATACGCCTTCATCGCCGGCGCACGCCTGGCAAATGTATTTGTACACCTCCTCCAGGCGGTGTACTTCCGCAGCCTGACGCCGGGCGCATACACCGCCCTGCCCGTCCTGCTCCCCACAGCCATCATCCTGCTGCGCACGCTGCGCAAGGAGAACTTCATCACCGCCCGCCAACTGTGCGCTGCCCTGATCGCAGGCCTGCCCCTGCACGCCCTCATTGCCCCGCTGCTCCTGTTCACGGGGTGGATAACAAGTCTGTGATCTCTGTTTTCAATCATTTCTTCATATAAGGCAGAATCTCCCTCGGAAAGGCTGGATTTCTAAACAATTTGACTGCAAAGCATGAAAATCTTGTCATCACCAATTGTCGAGGATACCCTTTTCAAGGTTCACCCGCCACACGAACTTGAACCTGCCCAAAAGTTAACAATCCTTTAAACCTCCTTTCAAGCCCATTTCCGGTATAATCAGCCAATCATGCAAACCGCTCTCAAAAGGACATCCGCACATGACCAAAATACTTGTGATCAACAGCTCCCCCCGCAAGAAACGCACCCATGCCCTGCTGGAAGAAATTAGCCAGAAGCTCACCCAGCGCGGGTTTGAAACCACCTTTATCAATCTAGGCGAAATCAAGCTCAATCACTGCAAAGGCTGTGAAGTATGCGTGGTCAAAAAGAAGGACTGCTGGCAGGATGACCAGGCGCTTGAAATAATGGAGCAGATTGCCAATCATGACGCGCTCATCATCGGTACGCCGGTGTATATGTTCCACGAATCCAGCCTGATCAAAACCTTGATCGACCGCACTGCCGGCTGGTTCCACCACCCCGACCCGCGGGTCGTCTCCAAGCCAGTTTTGGTGGTGGGCACATCGGCTGGCCCAATGATGACCGCCGGTTTCAAATACATCCAAAAGATCGCCATCCATTGGGGCATGCACCCCACCGGCATCATCAGCCGTCTGGCCAGCGAAAACAAACCGGTCACGGATAAGGAATTGGCCAGTTTCCTCTGGCACCTGGAAAACCCGCCCGCGCAGTACCGCCCCAACTTGCAGCAGCTCACCAGCTACCAGTTGCAGAAAGCCACCGCCATGGTCTTTGTACCCATTGACTGCGAACATTACACCGCCCAGGGCTGGGATAAGTCCCTCTATTACACAAACAGCCGCCTGGGCATCCTGCGGCGGCTGGCAGCTGTCGTGACGTATTTTGTGTTGAATAACGGGTTTAAGATGATGGCGCCGAAATAAAATTTTTCCTTACTCTTTTGTGAAAGTGAACAATAAAGCCCCATCAATATTAACTGGGATTATCTCTGTTTGCTTTGTTGCTATATGATATTGTATAAGACCGTAACCATTTGAATTCCATATTGAAACAATTAGACTACCGTCACTTAGCCAATCTACTTGAATCATTTCATCAGGAATATTCATTATCCAAGTGTTAGTAACCGAACGAGTAGCAAGATCAAATATTCTGACCGTTTTATTTTCGTACGATACAATTGCCAAAGAGCGGCTATCTTTAGACCAGACTGGAAAGCTCCCCAGGCTGAATGGAATTTTGTATGGTCCATAGATCACTCCCTGACACGTTTCAGGTTTTTCCAAACAACCTGCCTTCATAAGGTATAACCCGTCATCAACTTTTTCATCTGGCCACATGCTCTGAAGTTCATAGAATGCTATCCAGTTTCCATCAGGTGACCAAGACGGATAACTATAAGCATTATGTTCTTCATATTCCTGAGTAAGTAATGAACAAGAAGATCTTTCTACATCCACCATCATAAGAAAAGCGGGAAGCCCATTCTTATCATTTCTGCATGACCCAACCACATTCTCCAAATTAGAGTTTATTGTGAGCCAACTACAGTTCTCATTGCAATCTTCAGGAATTGGCATTTTAACAAATTCTACCTCCCAAAGATCAAAAAACACAAAAGTATCTTGAAGCCCTTTTATATCCAAATCTTGCAATACACTCTTGCCAACTTTTATATAGCGACCATTCGAAGTGATAGGCCAACCAATCAAATCAGTAAGACGTTCTTCTTGAATTGAAGAAAGAGAAAGTACACCTATTCCTTCCACAACAGGGTATTCTCCTATTTCATAGGCAATATACTCCCCAGCTTCCAAACTATCCCAGTTTGACAAAACAAGCGGCGGCTCAGGAGTAAATGTCGGCGTCGGCATTGGCGTGGCCGTCGGTGGCGGTAAGGTGTGGGTAGGAGTATCCGGGATCTCCACCAGCGCAGCCGTGGACGGAGCAGTTGCCTGCACAGTTTCTTCAACCACAGTTGAAGCTTTGCACCCTGCAAGAACTGCGCTCAAAACGAGAAACAGAATAATACTGGTCTTCTTAATATATAAGGTCATGTGGAAATCGTTCTCCTTGTTTTTACTCCCAGATCCTCTTCTTCAACATCACCAGGAACCACAACGAAGCTACGGCCATCAGGGTGTGAAATGTGCCGGCGATATGGTTCAACCCGCTGATGTCCGTGCCCAGCACCTGGATCACCCCGCGGGTCAGCATGGAAGCCAGCGTCCCCACCAGGGCAACGTTATAGGTAATGAACCAGCCCTTGAAACGTTTGGCTGCCGTCAGGGTGAACTGCTTTTCCATCAGCATCAGGATCAGGAAGAACAACAATCCCAGGGTCAGAGTGTGCACATGCAGGATGGAGAGCATTGTCTTGCCGGTAAACCCCTGCATTTCGTGAACTCGCGATAAAACACGCCAAAAAACAGGCCAGCGATCGTATAGAACATTGCGCCGCGATATAAAGCTTTCATCATTACCTCTTTATTGAGAATCGAATCTACAGCACTATTTTAGCAGATTGTGTGACTCAGCAAATCTAACAAACGCTTCTCTCAATTGCTGAAGTTGATATGCCGTTGCAAACCCCGTTCCTAATCCGATCCTCATCATGCTGGCTTGGGCAATGATAAACACCAAGATGATTCTCTTACCGGGGACAAGGCGATAAACCCCATCCCGGCAGAAACGATCAAACCCAAAAACATGGAAGCGTCGTCCCAAACCATGCAGTATAATCACTCATACAATACATTGATCAAAGAGGACCAATGAACCAAGCGATCCAGGCTTTTTGGCAGGCCTATCTGGACAGCCTGCCGCCCGATGTGAACAAGCCAGAGATACTGCCGCAATACTGGCATTTCACCGACAATGAAGCCTCGGCCAACGCCCTGGCAGAGCTGACCCGTAAAGGCATCAAGCAGGCTACCGCCGGCGCCCTGTGGAGTTACCAGGCCGAAGGGGAAGCTATTCCCCAATCGGGCGATTTGAGCATCATCATCAACTGGCAGCAAGAACCCGTGTGCCTGATCGAAACCCTGCAAGTGGAGATCAAACCATTCGACCAGGTGGATGCCCAATTTGCCTATGATGAAGGTGAAGGAGATCGCAGCCTGGCCTGGTGGCGGGAGGTACACTGGGACTATTTCAGCCGGGAGATGGCTGCCATCGGACACCAGTCCCGGGCAGATATGCCCGTGGTATGCGAACGCTTCCGGGTTGTTTTCCCTGAGATCAGCGGATCATAAGACCCAACAGAAGCAAACGAAAAACCAATTCAAGGAGGTAAGCATGGCTTACAAGATCAAAGCAGAGGAACGGCAGTTGGTCAAACTGATCAAGAAAATGCCGTTGGCCGAAGAAGACAAGAAAAAATGGACAGAAACCATTCAAGACACTGGCCTGACAGAAGAGATTGCCGAAGAGATTCGCCAAAAATTGACTGAGGCGCCGGAAGGCAGCAAGAACAAGGTGCTGGCCACTGTTGAACTGAACACGATCGTCAATCACTGGCGCCTGGCCGGACAGAAAAAGAACTTTGGGCGCTAATCGCAAACCAGTTTAAAACGCATGGGGGCTGTCATCTTTCGAGACAGCCCCTGTAAATTTGATCCAAACCTGCTTTTAGCCTTCGGGGGGAATTTCAGTTTCCTCTACGGCTGCGTCCACAACTTTTGACCTGGTGGACGTGAGCACCGCTTCTGACGGCACGACCAGCAGCAGGATCAAATACATCAGGATACCCGGGCCGCCCATCAAAGCCAGGGCCACAAAAATGATCCGAACCAATGTCGAATCCACATCCAGATAATCGCCCAGGCCGCCGCACACACCGCCCAGCATACGATCTGATTCACTGCGATACAATTTTCGTTTTTCCATTTTTAGCCTCCTGTTTTCTTACTATTAATACGCAGACCTTGCCAAAAAGTTGCAGCCGCCGCACATCCATTTCCAACAGACACTCCGCTCTTTAAATCAAACCGGCCACTTCGACCCCCATACGGGGATGCTACAAGCTCAGTGCTCGGTTTGATTAAACAAAAATGCCGGTGTTGCCGGCAAATATCATCCCATTGAAATATTTTTTCTCAAGCTGGCGATGGTTCACCATTTGTCTTTTTCTTTTGTCATCACATCCAGAAATTCTGCCACCACACGCGGGTCGAATAATTTACTGGCCTGCATCTTGATATAGTTGAATGCCTTTTCCTTGGCCCAGGCCTGCCGGTAAGGGCGGTCTGAGACCAGGGCGTCCCAAACATCCACCACGGCAAAGATGCGCGCCGCCAGGGGAATCTCTTCCCCTTGCAGGCCGCGCGGGTAGCCTTTACCGTCCCAGCGTTCGTGGTGGCAATAGGGAATATCCAGAGCGTCCTGCAAGAAGGGAATGGCTGAAAGCATTTGATGGGCAAATTCCGGGTGGCGGCGCATGATGGCACGTTCCTCTGCCATCAACGGGCCAGGCTTGAGCAGGATCGAATCGGGAACCCCCATCTTGCCAATATCATGCAAAATTGCGCCGCGGCGCAGCAAAGGCATGTCGCTTTCCATCATTCCCATGCGGCGCGCCAGAAGAACGGTCAACTCCACCACGCGCTCGGAATGTCCCTGGGTTTCCTGATCCCTCAATTCCAGGGCCTTGGACCAGCCCCAAATGGTCGCATCATAGGCCACAGTCAATTCGTCGTTGGAGCGCTGCAACTCACCGAACAGCTCGGCATGGTCGATCGCCATAGCTGCATCTGCCGCCAGGGCTTCCATAAATTCCAGCCATTCCGTATCGTGCCGGGTCTGCTGACGGCTGAAAATCTCCAAAACTCCTTTGACCTGACCTTTGGCGATCAAAGGCAGGGCAAGGTAAGAAGTAAATTTCTCCTTTTGGATCATCCCGGCCCATTCCGGGTTTTTAAGAACAACTTCCTGCAGATCATGCACCTGCACAATGCGTCGTTCCAGAACAGCCTGCCCGGCCAGGCCGCCGCCCAGATTCAAATAGGTGTCTTCAACTGTCCTTGTCCAAAAACCGAGTCCCAGCGTGTACAAAAGGGTCTGGGTTTTCGGGTCCAGCACCAGCACATCGGCGGCATCCACCCCCAGATGTTCCGTCACCTGATCCAGCAAAACCTCCAGCGAAACCTTCAGATCAATATTGCCGCTCACTGCCAGGTTGAGGGTGCGCAAGGCAGTCACCCGTTCCAGACGGCGCTGGGTCTCTTCATAAAGCGTGGCGCGGTGCACTGCGCTGGCGGCAATATTAGCTACAGATCTCAAAATACGCTCTTCATCCTCGTTGATCCTGTGCTGCTTGATCACCAATACCGCACCGATGGCGAGTTCTTCCACTTCCAGCGGCACCAACAGCCCGGTCCAGGCCGGTGCGGACGAGGCTGAAAGGGATTGCGCGTGCAAGGCGGGATCATCATCGTTGACATATTGTCTGCCAGGATGAATGGAGGATTGCTGCCAGATCTCCTCCTGCGAAATGGTTCTGCCCACCAGATCCTTCAACTGACCGTTGCCCAGTTCAAATGTCAATTGCTGCATATCCGGGCTGGTAAACGCCACCGCCACGCCCTGGGCGTCCAGCAATTCCAACAATTTATCAACAATAACACGCAGCGTTTCCAGGCGGGTGGGGACGCCGCGCAAAGCAGCCGCGATGACCGCGATACCCTCCTGTTCGCGGGCCCGCAGACGGGCCTCGTGAATGTCCCGGCCTACCGACTGCACCTCAAGAATGTTGCCCGAGGGATCGGGGATCACCCGATCACGCCATTGGCACCAGCGCACCTCGCCATTGCGATCAATATTGCGGTGTTCATGTGAACCGCTAAAGGTTTCCTCGAGCAAACTCTTGCCATAAGCCTGAGAGCCGGGGAGATCATCCGGATAAATATTTTTCTGAATGTGCTTGCCGACCCAGTCCTCTCTGGCGCCGCCGAAGTAACGGCAAAACGCATCATTGACAAAAGTGATGGTGCCGTCTGGCTGCCAGCGGGCAATGAATTCGGTCTGGTCTTCCACAATGCCGCGATAGCGCTCTTCGCTTTCACGCAAGGCCTGTTCGAATTCCATGTGCTGGATGGCAGCGCTGATGATGCCGGCCGCCGTGCGTAGTGAGCCGATCTCAATCTCGGACCAGTTGCGCTCATGATCACATTGATTGAAACCGATAAAGCCCCACCATTTTTCCCCGTCAAAGATCGGCACAGACAAAATGGATTTTATCCCCTGTGGTTCAAATTGTTTGCGCTCATCGGCTGTAAAATCGCGCACGTGGCCAAAGACAACCTTGCCCTTTGCCATCGTTTCCGCCAGCAGCGGCATCATCGGAAATTCTTCCAGGGCAGGATTTCCCAGCCGCGCCAAGGCATTATCCGCAGTCCATTCATAGGCCAACCGGTAACTGCGCACCTCGCCGCCCTGGTACTGGTTCTGGAAAATATAGACCCGGCTGACTTCAGATGCCCGTCCCAAACGCTCCAGCATGTTCTGAATGGTCAGCGGACTGTAGTCCTCCTGCATGAATTCCCCGGCCGCCAGGCTGATCGCCCACAACGTGGCGCTGTAGCGGCGGGAAGCTTCCTCAATATGTTTGCGGCTGGTGATATCGCGCACCAAAGACAGCACATTTTGCTTATCATACGCCACCAGGCGCTCTTCAAAATAGTGGGGTTCGCCGATGACATCCAACAAATATTCCAGGGTTTGAACCTGCCCGGTTTGCAGTGCTTTATCAAACAGTGGCTGCCAGATCTTCATATGCTCAGGCGGCATGACATCCACCTGTTTGCGTCCCAAAAAACGGGAAGGGGGAGCAAACATCAAAGCAGGATCATGCGCATGGTAACCCACATAGGAACCTTCGGAATTAAACAGATAGATTGTATCCGGAAAAGCTTGCAACAGAACCCGGCTGCGTTCCTCGCTCTGACCCAGAGCCTGCTCAATGGCAAGTTGTTCAGTGATGTCCCGCAACAAAACCAGGAAGGCCTTCCTGCCCGCCCATACGGTCTCAACTGCGCGCATCTCGGCTACCACATTCTTGATGCGCGGGCGGGTGATCTGGATCTGCTTGACCTCACCGGGGTTCACCGAAAAGGCAAAGGGCTTCTCCAGAAGTTCAACAGCAGGCAGGTTAAACAGATCCAGCGCTGCCGGATTGACAAAACAGACCAGACCGTCCTGGTCCACCACAAAAGCAGCATCCGGCAAAGCGCCGATGATGCTGCGCAATTGACTCGTGCTGGCCTGTAATTCGCCCGTACCCCGAGGCGGAATCATGTGAGAGGAATTCATGGTTGATAATCAATCTCGATGATCTGTAAAATGACGTCCAAACCAATAGATTCAAATTCTACCAGAGAAACATCCTTTCCTCGACTCATTTCATCCCTGCCAACATGGCTTTCTCAAAGTTAATTTTCCATTTGTTTCTTTTATTGATGGCACGAGGCCGGACGAAAGACAGTCTGTGCATCACCAGGGTTTATTCACCCCACCCCTCGAACTCCCCTCCCCGCTGCTTGCGTGACGTATCCCAATGCATTCTTCTGCGGGAAGGGGAGCTTTTTGTGCGGTGTTGAGCAGCGGCTTCGCCGCT
>JAGVAB010000055.1 GCA_020060485.1 Anaerolineales bacterium | reverse complement strand
GGGGTGAATAAACCCTGGTGATGCACAGACCGTCTTTCGTCCGGCCTTGTGCCATCAATAAAAGAAACAAATGGAAAATTAACTTTGAGAAAGCCATGGTTTTCCTGGGCAATTGTCTAGATTTGTTCGGGCAATTGGGGTAAAATTCATTCGTTGCGGAATAATCATCCCAAAAACAAAATTCTATGGAGGATTTTTAAAATGACAGTGAAGGTTGGTATCAATGGTTTCGGCCGTATTGGCCGGCAAGTATTGAAAGTCATCAATGAATATCATCGTGATTCCCTGGAAGTTGTGGCAATCAATGATCTCTTTGATGCAAAGACCAATGCCCATTTGCTCAAATACGACTCGAGCTATGGCATTTATCCTGGTACCGTTGAAGTAGAGGGTGGCGATTTGCTGGTGGATGGCAAGGTAATCAAGGTCATGGCCGAGCGCGATCCCAACAAACTGCCCTGGGGCGATCTTGGGGTGGATATCGTCATTGAAAGCACGGGTGTCTTCCGTGACAAATTTGCTTCCGGCAGCAAGGCTGGTGCCAATGCCCACATTGAAGGCGGCGGTGCAAAGAAGGTTATCATTACCGCCCCGTCGAAGAACGAGGATATTACCATCGTTCTGGGCGTCAATGATGCGAAGTATGACCCTGCCAATCACCATGTGGTTTCCAATGCCTCCTGTACGACCAACTGTCTGGCTCCTGCGGCCAAGATCGTCAATGACAAATATGGCATTGTGCGCGGCATGATGACTACCATCCATTCCTACACCAATGACCAGAGCATTCTGGACGTGGCCCATAAGGATCTGCGCCGCGCACGCACTGCTGCCCAGAACATCATTCCCACCACTACCGGCGCCGCCAAGGCTGTGGCTCTGGTGATTCCTGAACTTAAGGGCAAATTCGATGGTTTCGCCCTGCGCGTTCCGACCCCGACCGTTTCGATCGTGGACTTCGTTGCCGAAGTTGAAAAACCCACCAGTGTGGAAGAGCTTAATGCTGCTTTCAAGGCTGCCTCTGAGGCGGGCCCCATGGTTGGCATTCTGGGCTACACCGAAGAGCCCCTGGTTTCCATGGATTTCAAGGGCGATCCCCGTTCCTCGATCATTGATGCCCTGTCCACCATGGTCATGGGCGGCACCATGGTCAAGGTTGTAACCTGGTACGACAATGAGTGGGGTTACTCCTGCCGCACCGGCGACCTGGCCGCTATGATGGCAAAGTCGCTCTAG
Organism: Anaerolineales bacterium; assembly: GCA_020060485.1. The sequence continues at coordinate 13,788 of JAGVAB010000055.1, read as the reverse complement.
TTCTTGCAAGGACTTGATGCAGAATGCGTAATCCACTTGTCTTTGGATGAGTTGGGTTACGCATTCTCTTTTTCAGAACAAGGAGATAAACATGTTCAAAAAACAGACAATTAAGGATGTAAACGTCAAAGGGAAAAAAGTCTTGGTGCGTGTAGATTTCAATGTACCGATCAAGGATGGCGAGGTAACCGATGATACCCGCATTCAGGCAGCTTTGCCCACCATTAATGCCTTGCTGGATGGCGGCGCAGCTGTCATCCTTTGCTCGCATTTGGGGCGGCCAAAGGATGAGCCGGATCCTGCGTTTTCGATGAAGCCAGTGGCGGAATACCTGGGCAAGGTGATGGGCAAGAAAGAGGCGTTTGCCGAGGATTGCATTGGCCCAGTAGCTGAAGCGGCTGCCAAGGCATTGCAGCCCGGTGATGTGCTGGTATTGGAGAATACGCGCTTCCACAAAGCGGAAAAGAAAAATGACATGGGCATGGCTGAACAACTGGCCTCCCTGGCGGATCTGTATGTTAACGATGCATTTGGCTCGGCCCACCGGGCGCATGCTTCCACGGAAGGCGTGACCCACTTCCTGCCGGCCGTAGCAGGCCTGCTGATGGAAAAAGAGATCCAGTATCTGGGTCAGGCGATTGCTGAACCAAAGCGGCCATTCGTGACCATTCTGGGAGGAGCAAAGATCTCGGACAAGATCGGTGTGATCAATAATTTGTTGACCATTGCTGACCAGATCCTGATTGGCGGCGGCATGGCCAACACCTTCTTTAAAGCCCAGGGCTACCCGGTGGGTGATTCCCTGGTGGAAGAAGAAGCTCTGGAAACTGCCAGCGAATTACTCGCCAAAGGCGGCAGCAAGCTGCGTCTGCCAGTGGATGTGGTCATCGCAGATGCTTTTGATAATGACGCCCAAACCAAAGTGATCCCGATGGGTCCTGTTCCGGAAGGCTGGCGCATTCTGGATATTGGCCCTGAAACCGTGGCACACTACAGTAAGGTGGTTGGCCAGGCAGGAACTGTGGTTTGGAACGGCCCGATGGGTGTCTTTGAAATGCCCGCCTTTGCCAAAGGCACTTTTGAAGTGGCCACGGCCATTGCTGACAGCAAGGCGGTCAGCATTATTGGCGGCGGCGACTCTGCTTCGGCCATTAACAAATCCGGCCTGGCGGACAAGATCACCCACATTTCAACCGGCGGCGGCGCTTCGCTGGAAATGCTGGAAGGCAAGGTACTGCCTGGTTTGGCGGCACTGCTGGACAAGTAAACGCGCGTAATCCATTCGTTTCTTCCCGAAAAGTCTCCCCCTGAACCCAGCAGGTTTTGGGGGAGACTGATGAAGGGGTGTTATTTCGTGTTTTTGAGGTGATATCTTCCAAGGGTTGATAAAATTCTTTTCATGGCATTCTCAAGAAAGCTTGACGTTTACGATTTTCCAAAACAGTCAAGGTCATCCAGATCAAAGTAGATGCAAAATGCTGATGATAATGGATTCCTCCCCCGGCACGGATTGGATTTGTAAATCAGACTTCATAAGCCGGGGGAGGAAAAGAAACGTGCGGTGTTGAGCAGCGAAGCTGCTCAACACCACACAAAAAGCTCCCCTTCCCGCAGAAGAATGAAGTGGGATTCGTCACGCAAGCAGCGGGGAGGGGAGTTCGAGGGGTGGGGTGAATAAACCCCGGTGATGCACAGACCGTCTTTTGTCCGGCCTCGTGCCACCAATAGAAGAAGTAAATGGAATATTTACTTTGAGAAAGCTATGAAATTCTTTTGGCTGGAACTGGACAAAATCAAGGCAATCAGGTAAAATTCACGACTGCGTTTGAAAAGGTTAATTGTGTATTGGAGGAAGTGCTTTGGCAAACATTAAGTCTCAAATTAAACGTAACAAGCAAAACGAAAAGAAGCGTTTGCGCAACCGCGTGTACCGCGGTACTGCCCGCACATTCGTGCGAAAAGCTTTTAGTGCCATCGAAACCGGTGATAAGGAAACAGCTGAAGTTGTTGCTCTCAAGGCTGTCAGTGCCCTGGATAAGGCTGCCCAAAAAGGCGTTTTGCACAAGAATAATGCTGCCCGCCGCAAGAGCCGTTTGATGAAGCGGCTGGCTGCAATGGAAAAGTAATCGTTCTTTTCTTGCTAAAATTAGAAGCAGTGACTTTTTTGCCTCTTTTGAGGTGAAGGTGTCATATACAGATGGCGGGAGTGATCACTCCCGCTTCTGCGTTTTTGGCTGGTGGCAGGGTATGATATAATCCTTTCGGCATAGCCGGCCGGGTTTTTTATTGTACTGGCAAGCGGCAGGCAGAATCCACAGCGTCCACTTCAATTGCAGAATTCATTGGAATATCAATATGTTTGATCAAGAACAAGAGAACATCGCCCAACAGATTAAAGCTTTCTGTCTGGCACAAGGGCTGCCGGACAATGCGTTCCAGTGGAAATGGATCCCCTTCAGCGGTCATTGGGGCATTTCCACTTCATTTTTTCAATTGGCTGCTGACGATGCGCGCCTGAAGGGTGAGAAAGTCAACGTGGCAGCGCGTGCCCAGGAACTGGCTGAACAGGTGGTTGCTTACCTGGGTCAGCCGAGCGGCTTTGAACGAACAGAAGCCGTTCGTGGCTATTTGAACCTGTATTTTTCCACCGCTGAATATGCCCAGCGCGTGCTGGACACCGTCCTAACCCAGGGGGCTGACTTTGGACGAAGTCCTGCCATTGGCGAAAAGGTGATGGTGGAATTTTCTCAACCTAACACCCACAAAGCATTTCATGTTGGTCACCTGCGCAATGTCATTCTGGGGGATGCGGTCTGTAATTTGCTGGATGCCGGCGGCAGTGAAGTGGTGCGCGCCAATTATATTGGCGATATTGGTCTGCACGTGATCAAGTGGCTGTGGAACTATCTTAAAAACCATGAAGGCGAACTCCCTGGCGAAGACCGTATCCGCTGGATGGGGGATATTTATGCCGAAGCTGATCGCCTGTACCAGGATCCCCAGGTTGAGGAGCAGGTGCGCTCCCTGTTCGCTCGCTGGGACCGCAAAGACCAGGATATTGTAGACATGTGGAAATCCACCCGCGAATGGTCAATGGAGGGTTTCCGCCATATTTATGATCTGCTCGGTGTGCGTTTCGATCGTTACTACTATGAGAGTGAAGTCGAAGATTCGGGCAAGGAAATTGTAGCCCAGCTGATCGCAAGGGGAATAGCCCGCGATGAACGACCAGACGGGGCAGTGATCGTGCCGCTGGACGAGATACTGGGCACAAAGGAAGTTTACCGGGTGCTGGTGGCCTTGCGTTCGGATGGCACTTCACTGTATTCTACCAAGGACCTCTCGCTGGCGATTGACAAATTCAATGAATACAACCTGGACCGCTCGGTATATGTGATCGACGTACGCCAGTCCCTGTATTTGAAGCAGATCTTCAAGACCCTGGAATTATTGGGTTATGACTGGGCAGAACGCTGCCATCATCTGGCATATGAGATCGTGAATCTGCCAGGCAATGTAACCATGTCGTCACGGGATGGTACGGTGGTGCTGCTGGAAGACTTGTTGAAAGAAGCCACCAGCCGGGCATTGGCCATTGTTCAGCAGAAGAACCCGGATCTGACAACCGGGCAACAGAACAAGGTCGCATGGGCTGTGGCGCTGGGGGCGATCAAATACTCGATGCTCTCACGGGACAACACCAAGATCGTGACTTTTGATTGGGATTCAGCCCTGGATTTCAACGGTCAGGCGGCTCCGTACATTCAATATGCCTGCGTGCGCTGCAACAGCATCCTGCGTAAACTGGAAACGCATCTGCCGGATTCGGCGCCCCTTGCTTATGAAATGCAGGAAGCCGAGATCCATTTAATCGATTTGATCTCACGCTTGCCGGATGAGGTTTACCGCTCGGCGCGTGAGATGCGGCCATTGCATGTTGCCAACCATGCCTATGAACTGGCCAAAGGTTTCAGCAACTTCTATAATACCTGCCCGGTATTGAAGGCCGATGAACCGGCGCGCAGCCATAGGCTGCGGATCGTGGCGGCTGCCCGCATTGCCATGACCAACAGTCTGGCTTTGCTGGGCATCCAGGCGCCGGATGTGATGTAAAATTAGCGTATGGCAAGATCCTTTCGGTGTGTGCCGGAAGTGAAAAAACTTTAACCCGTTTTTTCAAAAAACAGAAGGAGTCAAGGGTAACAATGTCACGAGTACGAACACTTATCATGGGAGCAGCAGGACGCGATTTTCACAATTTCAATGTTTACTTTCGGGATAACAATGATTATGAAGTCGTGGCTTTCACTGCAACACAAATTCCGAATATTGATGATCGGAAATACCCCGCGGTGTTGGCAGGTTCCCTCTATCCGGATGGGATCACCATCTATCCGGAAAGTGAATTGAAACGCCTGATCAAGGACCTGAAGGTCGAGCAGGTAATCTTCGCATACAGTGATCTCCCTTATGAATATGTCATGTCCAAGGCGGCAACAGTCAATGCAGCTGGAGCAGACTTCCGGTTGATGGGTGTTGCATCGACCCAGTTGAAATCCACCAAACCGGTGGTTTCTGTGTGTGCGGTGCGCACTGGCTGCGGCAAGAGTCAGACCACCCGCCGTGTGTCCCTGATCTTGCGCGAGATGGGATACAAAGTGGCTGCCATTCGTCATCCCATGCCTTACGGTGATCTGGCCAAACAGGCTGTGCAGCGCTTTGAGACCTATGCTGACCTGGACAAACATGAGTGCACCATTGAAGAGCGTGAGGAATACGAACCACATCTCGATAATGGTGTCATCGTTTACGCCGGCGTGGATTATGAAGCCATTCTGCGTCAGGCCGAGCAGGAAGTTGACATCATCCTGTGGGATGGCGGCAACAATGATTTTTCTTTCTATAAGCCGGACTTCAACATTGTGGTTGCCGACCCGCACCGTCCCGGACATGAAAAGAGCTACTACCCGGGCGAAACAAACGTGCGCCTGGCAGATGTGTTTGTGATCAACAAAGTGGATACGGCGGATTATGCCAATGTGCTCACAGTGCGCGATAATCTGCATGCCCTCAATCCGGATGCGGTCATCATTGAGGCCGCTTCCCCGCTGTTTGTGGACGACCCTGAGGCCATTCGCGGCAAACGCGTTCTGGTGATCGAGGACGGCCCGACCCTGACCCATGGTGAAATGAAATATGGTGCGGCCACTGTGGCTGCCCAGCGTTTCGGCGCAGGCGAGTTAGTTGACCCGCGGCCTTATGCTGTGGGCACCATTGTGGATACCTACAAGAAATATCCGGATATTGGCATTTTGCTGCCCGCCATGGGCTATGGCGACAAGCAGATGCGCGATCTGGAAAAGACGATTGACAACGCGGATGTGGACATTGTTGTCTCTGGAACGCCGATCGATCTGACGCGTGTGGTCAAGGTGACCAAACCGATGCAGCGTGTTCGTTACGAACTGCAGGAGATCGGTGTGCCTACCCTTGCAGATCTGTTGAAAGCCAAATTCGGCAAGTAATTTGCGTTGGGAAACAAGAAACAGGGTGCGGCCGGACGCCAGGCGTCCGGCCGCACTATTTTGCTGCCAGCACTTGCTCAGCAGGTTGGCCGTCTTGTTGTTATAATCAATAGAAACGGGAAACCAACCGGATCAGGAAAAACCTATGTTTATTGATGAAATTGAAATTTACGTTCAGTCCGGGAAAGGCGGCGATGGCGCCATTCACTTTCGGCGTGAAAAATATGTGCCACGCGGCGGACCGGATGGGGGCGATGGCGGACGCGGCGGGGATGTGATTCTGAAAGTGGTGCCCATCCTGAATACCCTGTCCAAATTCCACCAGAAACAACGCTTCATCGCCGAGGATGGGCGCAACGGCATGAAAAAGAACATGTCCGGGCGTTCGGCAGAACCGCTGATCATCCCTGTGCCGCCTGGCACGATTGTCTATGATGCGACCAGCGGGCAAATCCTGGCAGACCTGGTTGAAGCGGATCAGCATCTGGTGGTGTGCCGCGGCGGGCGGGGCGGGCGAGGCAATCAGCATTTTGCCACTTCACGCAATCAGGCGCCGCGCGCTGGCGAGCGCGGCGAACCAGGGCAGGAGATGAACCTGCGTCTGGAGTTGAAATTGATCGCCGATATTGGTCTGGTGGGAGTGCCTAATGCTGGAAAATCCAGCTTCCTGGCAGCGGTTACCAACGCCAAGCCCAAGATTGCCAATTACCCCTTTACCACCCTGGAACCCAATCTGGGGGTGGCTGAGCTGGACCTGGATCATACCCTGGTGCTGGCTGATATCCCTGGTTTGATCGAGGGAGCGCATGAAGGTGTAGGCCTGGGAGATGCTTTTTTGCGCCACATTCAGCGGACGCGGGTCATCATTCATTTACTGGACGGGTTTTCTGACGACCCGGTGGCCGACTTTGCGCAGATCAATACCGAGATGGCGCTTTTTGACCATGCCCTGGCAGACAAACCGCAGATCGTGGCCTTTAACAAGATGGATATGCCCGATGTGCAACAGAAATGGCCGCAGGTTAAAGCAGCTATTGAAGCCAGGGGATATGAAATTACGGCTGTCTCAGCATTGGCCAGGGAGAATGTGCGTCCCTTGCTGTGGCGGGTTGCGGAACTGCTTAAGACTACACCGGTACCTGAGACAATCACGGAACTGCCGGTTTACCGTCCGGATGAAGATCCGCGGGAGTTCACTATCGAGCAGGTGAAGGATGGCTGGCGGGTGAAGGGGGCGGCCATTGAACGGGCGGCTGCCATGACCTATTGGGAATATGAAGGCTCTGTGCGCCGATTCCAGCGTATTCTGGATGTATTGGGCATTGAAGCCGCCCTGGTAAAAGCTGGCATCGATCAGGGAGAAACAGTGTTTATTGGCGAGTATGAATTGGAGTGGCAGGACTGAGGGAGAGAATTTCGTGTAGCCATAAGATGCCTGCGAGGTCTGACCGCCTTGCAGGTTATTTTTTTACCTTAGTTCGGGATAACAAAAAGCCGCCGCTCAACACCGCACAAAAAGCTCCCCTTTCCGCAAAAGAATCAGGATCATACGTCAAGCATTCCACGGGGAGGGGAGCTTGAGAGGTAGGGTGTAGAAACCTTGGCGATATACGGAAGCTGGGGCTCATTGGCCCGTAATTTGGCGTCATCATTAAGAAAAGGTAACAGAAAAATAACTTTGAGAAAACCATGATTGCAGTCCTTGCACCGTCGTAGTTCCTCAAAATAAAAAGTTACTTTCGCCGATTGCATCTGCCGGGTGGGTTGTGGTATGCTAACAACAGGAAGGGATGCGCACATGATGAAAGAAAACAATGAAGCAGGCCGCAGGCGGATGGGTGTATTTGGTGGAAGTTTTGACCCCCCGCATATCGGCCACATGATCCTGGCAGCTGAGGCGCAATCCCAGCTTGGTCTGGAAAAAATATTGTGGGTATTGACCTCCATCCCACCCCACAAACGAAGTCAGGCAGTCAGTCCGGTGGCGCAACGACTGGCTCTGGTGCAGGCAGCGCTGCAAAATGAGCCGGCGTTTCAACTGTCAACAGTGGATATCGACCGGGAGGGTCCGCATTACGCAGTGGACACCATGCGCCTGTTGCGGGCCGATTTTCCGGATGCTGATCTGATCTACTTGATTGGCGAGGATTCACTTTTTGATCTTCCGATTTGGTATCAGCCGCAGGTGCTGGTGGCAGAATTGGCCGGATTGGGTGTGATGCGCCGTCCAGGTAAGCATGCCGATCTGGAGGCTTTGGAGAATGCGCTGCCTGGTGTCCGGCAGAAGGTGGCGTTCATTGAAGCGCCGCTGCTGGAAATCTCTTCCAGCCAGATACGGCAGCGTATTCGCAGCGGGCAGGCATTCCGCTATTACTTGCTGCCCGCAGTATATGAGATGATCCAATCCCGCAGCTATTATTTGTGACCGGAGAGCAGCCCGTCCGGTTGGTCAGTTATTCACTTGGCGATCCAATTTGCAGGGACAATTCAGGAGGTTGGGATGAAGAGAAGAGTCCAGGTTTCAATGATCGTGATATTGGTGTTGATGGTGCTGGCCTGCGGGCCGGGTAGTGTGGCAACCCCTACGGCGGACTTGCAAGCTACGATGGCGGCGGGTATTGCTCTGACAAAAGCTGCCCAGCAAGATACCCAGCCAACCAACCCGCCGGTGGATGTGCAGGCCACGGTTGACGCCCAGGTGCAGGCCACTCTGGCAGCCCAGCAGGCTGCCGCCCAGAACGCGGCCATCGAAGCTACCAATGCGGCACTGGCCGCTGCCCTGCCAACGCAACCAGGACTTCCTGAACAAACCATGCCGGAAACCTCTGGTGACGCGGCTGCCACCCAGCAGGCCCAATCGATGTATGACCTGGTGCAAAGTTTGAAGACCAAAGCCAATCTCTGGTCGGCAGAGGGTTTGTATCACCATGTGGGCTCCTTCGATGAACGCTATTCCCACCCGCGTGAGTTTGCCTGGTGGGATACCGACAAGCAGCAGTACGGCAATTTTATTGTGCGGGCCGATCTCAGCTGGCGCGCCCCCGGCGGCGCCGACCCGGTGAAAACAGGCTGCGGGTTCATCTGGGCATATTCCAATGACAACAGTTGGTATTCCACTTTTCTGGATCTGGAAGGCACAGTGCACACATTCCGCAAACGCGGCAGCAGTGACCCTATCGAAATGAAGGGCGGCAAATATCCCGGTGGTTTGGGAAGTACATCCGGAGAAGCAGAGATGATTATTGTGGTTGAGGAAAAGTTATACACGGTCTTCATCAATGGCATGGAAGTGGTACGTTTCAAGGACCCTTACATTGGCACAGGCCGGATCGGTATGGCAATCCATCCAGGGGGTTCACTGGAAGGAATGCATTGTATGATGGAAAACGTGGGCATTTGGGAATTGCAGTAGTTCATAAAGAAAGTCAAGGGGTGGGAAGATGAAGAAAGCAATGAAAGTGAGTGGTTTGGCGGCAATGTTGATGCTTGTGCTGGCTTGCGCCCCGGGCGCGGCGGCAGTACCGACTGCTGATCTGCAGGCCACCATGGCAGCCGGAATTGCTGAAACCAAGGCTGCCCAGCAGCCTGCGGCGCCTGCCCAGCCGCAGATTGACTTGCAGGCCACAGTGGATGCCCAGGTGCGTTTGACGATGGCCGTGCAGCAGGCTACCGAAATGCACCAGGAGGCAATTGCCCTGGCTACCGAGATTGCCGCCGCATTGGCAGAGAATGCGCAAAGCACGGTGGATGAACCACCCGCCTCTGGGCAGCTGGCTGTTCCAGAAGCAGACAGTTCCGGAACTGGAGAGGCTGCAATGGCTGCCTTGATCCAGGAGTTGTACGACGGCCGCAGAATCAGCATGGTAGAAGGCCAGTATTACAAGCTGGATGATTTCAACAATTCGGTTTACAAAAATCAGACCCATGAATGGTGGCGGGCCAATCAGCAGGCCAGCGATTTTGTTCTGCGGGCACAGGTGAGCTGGCGGGGAGATGCCAGAGCTTCTGCTTCCGGGTGCGGCTTTCTGTATTCCGGTCTGGCGTTGGATGATTATCACCTCACTGTTCTGTCCACCGAGGGCATCGTGCATACTTACCGTTCGCGGGGCGGCAAAGTGATCGAGATGAAGGGTGGCAAGTATTCAAAATCGCTGGGGGTGTCTGCCGGACAGGCCGAGATCATGCTGGTGGTGGATGCCCAGAAGATGACCTTTTATGTCAATGGCGAGGAAGTGGTCTCCTTCAAGGACACCTATCTGTCCAGCGGTCAAGTGGGATATGCCATTAATTCTTTTTCGCCCAACGGCATCAATTGCCAGATGACCAATGTTGAGTTGTGGAAAATCTATTAAGCGCTGCCTGATCCCGGTATGGATTATGGATGCATGATCAGCTCTTTGACCGAAACTCCCAAAGTGACCACCGCCTGCGGCAAACAAGATATAATGGGACAGAAAGATGCTGATAGGTGAATCATGACCCTGGGAAGCCCTAAAACCAACCTGACCATTCTGGCAATCTGCCTGGCGCTGATGCTTGCCGCGTGCGGCCCAAAAGAGCCTGCGCCCACCGCCACACCACTGCCGGTAACGGCTACCCCGCGCCCGACGGCTACCAACACCCCCACAGTGACGCGCACGCCCACGGAGACACCCGTGCCCAGTGAGACGCCGACTGTGACACCCACGCCCACAGCCACCTTTCAGGTTGACTGGTCACAGGCTGTGTTTTACACCGCTGGACCGCTGGCAGGGTTTCGTTTTCTGATCGCGGTGGAACTGAAAGAACCAGTCGAAGGGGAGTATTATGCCGAGGCCGGCAATCATGAATATACCTGCACGGTGCTGGCGGCGTACCCCAATCGTCTGTATTGCACCGGGCGACAGGCGGCGGCCAATGATTGGGTGAATTATCAGATCTTTGAGAAGGACAGCGGCCGGCCGGTGTTTGGCGGACGGGTGTGGGCTGATATGCTGCTGCGCTAAACGCCCGACAATTTGGGTACTACCATTGTCAAAACAAAAGGGAACGATTATAATTTCGGTCGCATTGGATTGGGCGGTTAGCTCAGCTGGTTAGAGCGTTGCGTTGACATCGCAAAGGTCGTAGGTTCGAGTCCTATACCGCCCACAAACTCCGCGTTAGCGGAGTTTTTTCTTTAAGGTCATCGGCAGCATCGAGCTATGGTATTCTAGTCCTGGCGCCCACAAACTCCGCGTTAGCGGAGTTTTTTCTTAAGGTCGCAGGCAGCGTCGAGCTATGGTATTCGAGTCCTACACTGCTCACAATGAAATTTATAAATCATAGATCATACTGTACAATGAAAAAACGGCGGGAGGCTTTTTTTGTTTTGGGGCTGCTGTCTCCTGCGGCCTTTGTGATTTGATTTCCGCTTATCCCCTGTGCCGAATTTTCGTGACCGGATGGGGATGAGTGAAACGTCTGGCAGGGCAGGGACGATTTCAACCTTCACTTTCGGATATAATCCTACTAACCAAAGCAACGAAACGAGAAGGGGCTGCTGATGGGCGGAAAATCAAAAAGCGTTTACTTAAGCGATCACTGGGCAATTGAAGATGGCCTCAATTTCAAAGTCTTCAAGCCGGCATTGATGGATATTATCCACAACGCCGACACCCCCCTCACTGTGGGTGTTTTCGGCACCTGGGGCAGCGGCAAGACCAGCCTGCTGCATATGTTGGAGGGCGATCTCCTCGCGGCAGGCCTGCGGAAGAAATACTGCCCGGTGTGGTTCACCGCCTGGAAATACGACAAGCAGGAAGCCCTGTGGCGGGCGTTCATCCTGCGCGTGATTGATGAGCTGTATCCCAAGGAAAATGGGGAACGCATTCCGGTAGACGACCTTACGGATGAAAATCAGCAGGAAGGTGTCCGGTACCTTGACCGGCTGACCAAAAGTGTTTATCAAAATGTCTCCTGGGAAGGGGAAGCTTCCTGGTCTGTGGACTGGCAAAAGACCGGAAAAGAAATGGTCAAGCTGCCCTTTTGGCTGGCGCTGCACCTGGTAGGCCAGAAGGATGCTGCCAAAGACCTGGGGCTGACGCCACAATTGGCCGAGCTGATCGAGCGCGAAGCGGCTACCCATTACATGAACCAGCTCACTTCGATGGAACAGTTTGAGGACAAATTCGAACAGGCGATCAAAAAGATCCTCGGCCCGGAAGGCAGACTGGTGGTGTTTGTGGACGATCTTGACCGCTGTCTGCCGGAGAAGGCCATCGAGATCCTCGAAGCGATCAAGCTCTTTCTGCACGTGCCGCAGACCGTGTTTGTGCTGGGCATGGACCGCGAAATTGTGCGCCGGGGGATTGAAAGCCACTACGGCACCTACCTGCACGACGACGGCAAGGAGCGGCCTGATCTGCCGATCAATGGCGATTCCTATTTGCAGAAGATCATTCAATTGCCTTTCAACCTGCCCACGCTGGATGCAAGTGGACGCGAAAGTTTTATCGGGGAACTTCAGAAACACCTTGAAAGACAGCAGAAACTGGATAAAACGACATGCCAGGTGTTTGCCCGCGGCTTGCTGCCCAACCCGCGCCAGGTGAAGCGCGCCCTGAATGTGTTTAACCTGCTGCGCAGCATTGCCGAGGAGCAGGAGAACCGCGGTCTGATCAAGAAAGAAGACTTGTCCTGGCCGCTGCTGGCCAAAACGGTGCTCATCCAGAGCCAGTGGCCGGAGTTGTATGCCCTGTGGCGGCAGTATTCCACCCTCATTCAACGGTTAGAGGAGGAATATGGCAAACAACCCTTTACCGAGCAGGAGATGCTTACCGGGCAGGCAGCCCCGATGCGCAAGCAGGTTCAAAAAGCCGGCGAAGGGGAAGCCTCAGATGAAGAAAAACGCGGAGAACCCCAAAAGCAGGGCGGCATATTGGGTGAATATCTGAATAACCGCAGTAAATATGTGCTGCTGGCAGAACTGCTCACTTTCCCGAAAGAGGGTTTTGATGAAGCGGGGCAGCGCACGCGCTTTTTGGGGCTCAATCAGGCCCAGATGAAGGTTTATTTCACGCTGGCGGGCACGGCAGACACGGTTGACGACGAGCTGCTGGCCGGGCTTCCCACGGATTTGAACGAGATGCTGCTGTCTGGTGATGCTGCCATTATTCAGGATGCTCTTTCCCGCATTGATGGGCAGGAAAAAGAAACGGATGGCCCGTTGCATAAAGGCGCGGTGAATACCCTGGTGATTGCGGCGAGCAGCGATCCCCAGGCCCCGCCAAAACGGGCTGCCTGTGCAGATGCTGCGGATCAACTGGGCTACATGCCAGATGATTTGTATGATTTTGTGCCCATCCCTGATGCAAATCATCCGCAGTTCTTTATTGGGAAATATCCGGTGACGAATGCGCAGTTCAGCCGTTTCCTTAAACCGGAAAATTTCGCCTTTCAGGATTTTTGGTGTGATTTTCCAAAATATGATGAAAACAGCGGCCTGATGCAAGGGGAAACCTTTGGCGATGAGGGTTGGGACTGGCGGCAGAAAGCGAAGGCGAATTCTGAATACACGGTAAAAAATGGTGTGCTGCTGCCGCGGTTCTGGCATGATCGCCAGTTTGGCGGCCTACGGTCGTGTGCGCCGGTGGTGGGAGTGAGTTGGTATGAAGCGAATGCCTACTGTAAATGGGTGTTAACGTATTGGGAGGAACTGGAAGAGAGAAAGAGCCTTAAAAAACCAAAATCGGTGCGCCTGCCGACGGAAGGGGAGTGGGTGCAGGCGGCGGGCGGCGAGGAAGGCGAGCGCTATCCCTGGGGACAATTGAAAGACCCGCAGAAGGAGATTATGCGCCATGCCAATACGGAAGAAAGCGGGATAGGGCGCACCACGCCGGTGTGGATGTACCCGCAGGGCGCGAGCCAGCCGCATGGCGTGATGGACCTGAGCGGCAATGTGTGGGAGTGGCAGGCGAACTTTTGGGATGAGCAGCACAATGGGCTGGCTTTGCGCGGCGGGTCGTGGGACGGCTATTTCAGGGTCGCGCGCGTCGCCTACCGCAACTACGACGGCAGCCCGCTCTACGGGGGCAACTACTTCGGCTTCCGCCTCGCGGTGTTTGCCCTCCCCCATTAAGCAGTTGTTTTCTGTTTTTCTGTTTTCTGCTTTCTGCCGCGCCCGCGAAGCGGGCGCGAAAAATTACCCCCATCTTCCAGCTTCTTCCCCCAGTTCTGGGGGAAGAAGGGATTGCAGGATGATCGACAGACCTGTTGGCTAATTAAACCGTTGACCGAGCTTGTC
>JAGVAB010000169.1 GCA_020060485.1 Anaerolineales bacterium | reverse complement strand
TTTTATTGATGGCACAAGGCCGGACGAAAGACGGTCTGTGCATCACCAGGGTTTATTCACCCCACCCCTCGAACTCCCCTCCCCGCTGCTTGCGTGACGTATCCCAATTCATTCTTCTGCGGGAAGGGGAGCTTTTTGTGCGGCTGAGGGCAACCCATTATCATCAGCATTTTGCATCTACTTTGGCCTGGATGACCTTGACCGTTTTGGAAAATCGTAAATGTTAAGCTTTCTTGAGAATGCCATGTGCTGCGCTTGTTTTATCCCTTGCCTGCACCACTTGTTAACTTAATCTCAGTTCGGGATACCAAAAAAAACATCTTCCCGAAATAACGTTAACTTAATTCTTATGCAATATTCATAAAAAAGGTTGATTAATTTATCCTATAATGATAGAATTTATCTTAATTAAACAAAATAATTATTTCGCAATGAAAAGGAGATTTACAACATGACAGACCATTTCGTTAAAGCAAAGGTGGGCGAAGCCTCTCCAGATTTTCTGATGAAGACCACCAAAGACATGAAAACCCTTGAATCCACCGCCAGCCTGAAAGACTACAAAGGCAAGTGGTTGATCCTGTTTTTCTACCCGCTGGATTTCACTTTCGTCTGCCCCACCGAAATTCTGGCCCTTTCTGACCGCTATGAGGAGTTCCTCGAACTGGACGCAGACGTTCTGGGGGTTTCCACTGATTCGGTGCATTCGCACCGCGCCTGGATCAACACCCCTCTGGAAAACAACGGTATCGCCGGGGTCAAATACCCGCTGGCAGCCGACTTTACCAAGCAGGTGGCGCGTGATTATGGCGTGCTGGTGGAAGAAGACGGCGTGGCCCTGCGCGGCTTGTTCATCATCGATCCGGATGGTGTCCTGCAATACAGCGTGATCCACAACCTCAACATTGGTCGCAGCGTAGATGAGACGCTGCGCGTCCTCGAAGCCCTGCAGGCTGGCGGCTTGTGCGGCGCCAACTGGAAACCCGGCGACAAGACCCTGTAACCCGGAGAAAATCATGTCCCTGCGTCTCAATTCCCCCATGCCCGAACTGGCCGGAGCCACCGACTGGCTGGTGGGCACACAACCCAAACTTGAAGAACTGACCGGACACCCGACCCTGATCTACTTCTGGTCGGCCACCTGCCACACCTGCCATGACAATATGCCGCACCTGATACGCTGGCGCAAGCAATATGACCCCATGGGCTTCAAAATGGTCGCCATTCACGCCCCGCGCTCGGAGGCTGAAACCGACTCGTCTGTGGTGCGCCCCAAGATCGAAGAATATGAAATATCGGAACCTTGCTGCCTGGATAACCAGCACAAGTTGATGGGCGCATTTGAAAACGAGTTCTTCCCGGCCTATTTCCTGTTTGACCGGGACGGCACTCTGCTGCGGCGTGCTGCCGGCAATGCCGGTGTGGCCCGCCTGGAACCGGTGCTTGAACAGCTTTTTAACAACCCCTCAAATAACTGACCAAACCTCAACTGACCAGATGAGAGCGGCTCGAAAAGAGTCGCTCTTTTTTGGTTCTCTGGGAATTGCCATGAAAAAAATGTTTGGTGTTCCTTATCCATCGCCTGTTCCTTTCTTAACATATTTTAAGATTACAGACATGACCACAGACCGGTTTCTTGTGGTATAGTGTTAAGTCAGAGATCAACATCCTCTCCTGTCTGGGAACAGGAGAATCACAGGGAGTGCGTATGTATTTTGTGATTGAAGGTGTCATCGGGGTTGGCAAGACCACCCTGGCACGCATGCTGCAAAATTCCTTTGATGCCAACCTGGCGCTGGAAATCTTCGAGGAGAATCCCTTCCTCAGTGATTTCTACGGCGACCGCCAGCGCTACGCATTCCAGACCCAGATATTCTTCCTGCTCAGCCGCTATCACCAGCAGCGGGAAACCATCCCGGCTCTTAAGGCCGCCCAAAAGCACATCATTTCCGATTACACCTTCGACAAGGACGCCCTGTTTGCCCGCATCAACCTCAGCGGCGATGAACTGGTCACTTATAACAACCTGCATGCCGCCCTGGCCGAAAAGATCATCCGGCCGGATATGATCGTTTACCTGCGCGCCAGCACCGATACGCTGATGCAGCGCATCGCCCTGCGTGACCGCTCCTACGAGCGCAACATGGAAAGAGCCTACATCGAGGATCTCAACCGGGCTTATGACCAGTTCTTCCTGGCCGACTGCGCCCCAGACTGTGAAGTCCTCACCATTGATTCCAACCAGTTTGACTATGTCCGCAACCCACAGGACCTGGACTGGATCGAAAACCGCATCCGCCAAGCGCTGGCCCTGCCGCCCTATCAACCCGAGCTGCCCATTCCGGGGCAGAACGCCTGAACCCCCAACAGGAAAATCCCATGCGCATTACCCGCGACTCGCTGATGAAGCTGACCAAAACCAGAGTGGCAGAAATGATCTACCATGATCGAACGCTGCTCTGTGTCTATTTGACCGGCTCGCTGTTGAGCGAGGAACCCCTGCTGGGCGGCACCACCGACATCGATCTGATCTGTGTGCATCGCAGCGAACCGCAAGTCCAAAGGGAGATCGTGCGCTTCACAGATGAAGTGCATCTGGACATCGCCCATTATGACCAGAAGATCTTTCAGCAGCCGCGCCAGCTGCGCGAAGACCCCTGGCTGGGCTCCTTCCTGTGCGCTGACCCAATTGTGCTGCACGTGCAGCAGCACTGGTTTGATTTTCTGCAGGCAGGGGTGTCGGACCAATTCTTCCGGGCCGAGAACATTCTGGGACGCTGCCGCCCGCAAGCCGAAACTGCCCGGCAGATCTGGCTGGAATTTTACAGCGGCCAGGTGCCAGAAGGCCCGCAGCAATTGCACAAATATCTGCAAGCCCTGGAACTGGCAGCCAATGCCATTGCCTGCTTGAACGGCTCACCGCTCACCGAGCGCCGCTTTTTGCTGGAGTTTCCTGCCCGGGCAGCGGCCGTGGGCCGCCCCGGTCTGTCATCAGGTCTGGAAGACCTTCTTATGCAGGAGAGCATTGCGCAGGACGAATGGCAAAGCTGGCTGAAAGATTGGGAAAGCGCTTATACCGCAGCCAGCCAATTGCCAGATGCCCCCGCCCGCCTGCACCCCACCCGCAAAGCGTATTATCTGCGTCCCATGGAAGCCATGTGGAGCGAACAGCCAGGTGCAGCACTGTGGCCCTTCCTGTGGACATGGAGCCGCATGCGGCGCTTGCTGCCGGCTGGCAGTCCGGTTTTGCAGCCCTGGGATAACGTCGCCAACCAGCTTGCCCTGTCTGCAGCGCACATGGAAGAACGTCTCAAGTCTCTGGATGATTACCTGGACACAGTTGAAGAAACCCTGGATATCTGGGCTGAACGCCAGGGCCTTTGAATTTTTCCCGATTCGACCAATTTTAAACCAAACCTTTACTGATCAGACCACCTTATACACTGGTTTGCAGCCTCCAACTGTGGATAAACCGCGAATAACTGTGGATAAAGCATGCAAACTGTGGAGAAAGCCTACTATTTTCATCCATTTAACGATCGCAGGAACAGAAGACAAAACCCTTTGAACAACAAAACGGATGAAAGCCTTGATCTGTCCACATACAAGCCGTGGATAAAAAAACAACACCAAACCCCAAGATATGGTGTCACCAATCGTCCGCCCCCGTACATGTGCAGACGATGACCCATCAAATAAAGATATCCACACTCTCCACAGGCCCTACTAAGATTACTAAGACTCTATTCTATACATCTATGGAAATAATGTTTTTATTCTGAATCAGCAAAGACGAAAAAATTCCAAAAAATCTGTCGAAAAAACGTGTCATTGATCTGCTTTTGGTCAATTTACTGAGAAATTACCAGACCAAAAGTCAGATCCCCGGATGCGGCAGCCTTGACTGGTTTGAACCATTTCTTGAGCAAGGTGAGCGTGGTTTTCTTGGGGCAGCATGCTGGAATGAAAAAGGTGAAATCTGTCCGGATACACTGTATAATCCATACAGCAGGCTGGTTTTAGGACAGCCCTAACCGTTGAAGAGCAACACGTTGCGTGATACAATGATACAAATATGCGCTATTAAACAACAGATTTCTTTCAGGTCTGACAAGTGTTGAATAAGGAGATCGAAAAGGTGAACGAATCCATGATGATCCGCATTGACCCCGGTGCCTCCACCCCGATCTATATGCAGATCGTGGAGCGGCTGCATAGTCTGATGGTAGCCGGAAAGCTGTCTCCCGGAGATCAACTGCCGCCGGTGCGTCAATTGGCAGAGACCCTGCAAATCAATTTCAACACTGTGGCGCGTGCCTATCGCTGGCTGGAAGAAGCCGGGCTGCTTTCGATGCGTCAGGGGCGCGGCACCTATGTGCTGGATCGTCCACTGGCCGCCCTGGAACGCCAGCAGCACCAGCAGCGCCAGGAAAATCTGGAGCAGTTTGTCCAGCGAATCGTCAAGGAATCCCGCCGCCTGGGCCTTGCAATGACGGATGTGCAGGCAGCCCTGTCCAAGCATGCAGCAGATAACGAGTGAATTCCTCTGGTCTGCCGGGGAATAGAGCCTTTGAAAAGGATTTGAGAAAATGAAAACCAAAACCACCTGGATCGTACTGGCTGCCATGCTGGCAGGCGCATTGCTGTTGGGCGTTGCCGTCTATGGTTATTTGCCGGAACGCGTGGCCTCGCACTGGAATGTACGCGGTGAGGCGGACGGTTTCAGTTCCGCATTGTCCGGTATTCTGTTGCTGCCGGCTATCATGGGTGCCACCGGCCTGCTGATGATGGTCATTCCGTCCATTGATCCTATGCGGGAGAATGTGGAATCCTTCCGGTCAGAATACAACATCACCGTGGTGTCTATGGCTGGTTTTATGATGTACCTGCATGTGCTGACCCTGCTGTGGAATCTGGGAGTAAGTTTCTCCATGAACAGCTTGCTGGCGCCGGGATTTGGTGGATTGTTCTTCCTGCTGGGCGAGATGCTGACCAAGGCCCGCCGAAATTTTTTCATCGGTATCCGTACTCCCTGGACATTGAGCAGTGACCGGGTATGGCAGAGGACGCATGAACGGGGGGCAATGGGTTTCAAGGTGGCCGGGGCATTGACCTTGCTGTCCATTCTCTTGCCGCAATGGGCTTTTTTCTTTATGATCGGACCGGTGCTGGTTGTGGCCGTTTATACCCTGATCTATTCATATGTCGAGTTTCAACGGGAAAAGGCTGGCAGACCCTGAACCGGGACGCATGTTTCACGTGAAACGTGGGTTCTTCACCTGGATGACCGCCAGAGATTCTTGCCAGCTTCGCGACCCAACACGGCCATTTTCCGTAAAGCTTTATAGAACCTTATCGTCTGATGTTTCACGTGAAACATTGCGGCGGCTTTTTGTTAGCAATCAACCCGACACTTCGACCAACTCGGTGTACGGTTTGATTGTCTGTTTTGGTTTTCTTTTCGTGTGCGGAGAAAGAGGTTGTTGTGGAATCTATTGTTCATGTCGATCATTTGTGCCATCGTTACGGTGACCACCTGGCGGTGGACAATCTGAGCTTTGATGCCCGTCCTGGTGAGGTGCTGGGTTTGCTTGGCCCCAATGGGGCCGGTAAGACCACCACCGTACGGGTGTTGAATGGTTTGCTTTCCCCTGCTTCGGGTGAGGTGAGCGTTCTGGGGCTGGATCCCTTTGCCCAGGGCAGCCGTCTGCGCAGTCAGACCGGGGTGCTCACCGAGACCCCTGCGCTTTACGAGCGCCTGACCGCCCGCCAGAATTTGACCTTTTTTGGTACCCTGGCAGGGATGGACGATGATGCTTTGCGGAGACGGATTGCTGAGTTGCTGGATTTCTTTGAACTGAGCGAACGCGCCGATCAACGCATTACCACTTACAGCAAAGGCATGAAGCAGCGCCTGGCGCTGGTGCGTGCCCTGCTGCACCGTCCGCAAGTCCTTTTCCTGGATGAACCCACTTCCGGTCTGGATCCTGAAGCGTCGCAAATGGTACACGAACTGGTTGAATCGATCTGCCAGGAGAATGGCCAGACGGTGCTGCTTTGTACCCATAACTTGCATGAGGCTGAACGGCTTTGTGACCGGCTGGTGATCCTGGATCGCGGCAGATTGCTGGCATTTGGCAGTCTGGATGAATTGAGACGCCAGCTTCTGCCGGGTCTGTGGGTTGCTGTGGAACTGCTTCGCCCGCTGCCGCCTTCTTCCAAATTGCAAATAGCGGCGCTGCCGGGTGTGGTGCAGGTCAAAATGGAGGACGAGCTTCACTGGTTGATCCATGTGGAGGGTGAGTCGGTGGTGCCATCCCTGGCGGTTTGTCTGGTGTCTTTGCAGGCCGCTTTGTTGTCTTTGACGCCGCGCCAGGTTTCTCTGCAAGAGATCTATTTTCAGGTGCAGCGCCAGAATCAGAACGAAAAAAACGAGGTGCCAAATGAATACTAGAACCTTGAAAGCCATCGCCACCAAAGACTTGCTTGAGGTGCGCCAGAACAAGGCGGCCTGGATGCCGATGGTCATTGTGCCTCTCATCTTCGTGCTGCTTATCCCGTTGGGCATGATCCTCGCTCCGCAGTATGCCAACATCCCGTTGGAGCAGTTCACCGCCGATTCCGATCTGGAAGTCTTTCTGGCCAACATGCCGCCATCCTTGCTGCAGACACTGGAAGGACTGGACGCATTGCAGAGCATGCTGGTGATGATGCTGGGTTATATGTTTGCACCCATGTTCTTGATCTTTCCACTCATGTTTTCAACGGTGATCGCCGCCGAATCTTTTGCCGGGGAGCGCGAACGCAAGACGATGGAGTCCCTGCTGTATACGCCCGCGACGGATGGTGAGCTTTTCATGGGCAAGGTGCTGGCGGCTTTTGTGCCGGCCATGCTGCTCAGTTGGGGCAGTTATCTGGGATACATCGTGGTGGTCAATACCGCTTCGTTTCCTTTGTTCGGGCGCATCTGGTTTCCCCTGCCAAGCTGGTGGCCGTTGATGCTGTGGATCGCCCCGGCGCTGGCTTTGCTGGGGATCTCGGCCACGGTGTTGATCTCGATGCGCACCCACACCTTCATGGGCGCTTATCAGTTGAGCAGTTCGCTGGTGCTGCTGGTGGTGGTTTTGATGGGCGGGCAGCTGGCAGGGGTGTTGTACCTGAGTGTGGGGGTTGGACTGCTGGTGGGCCTGGTTTTATGGCTGGTGGCAGCCGGCCTGACCGTGCAGGCTGTGCGCAGTTTCAACCGCACCAGGCTGTTAAGCGATTCCGGCAGTGCATAATGCCGGGAGCGGAAAAAAGAAAGGCATTTATCCGCATTCTCTACCGTATATCTTGAGAACAGCGTGTCACAGCGCTTTTTTTGCGAAGCAAACCACCTTAGCGAAATGAACCTTTTATGTTTGACACCGCATAAAATAGCTTCGTTGGGAAGAAAAGCCTCCTCGCAACCGCAGATGTACGGTCAAAGAAACGCAAAAACTCTAATCAAATCTTAATCTAATTTTAATGTTCATGTTTTACAATTGCATTGTTGGTCGCTCGGGTGCCCCCCTCACTCGAGCGACTAACACTTTAATCCCCTTGGTCGGGTTGTGCGGCTGGAATGCCATTTATCCACCATTGCCTGCCTTTATCCACGAAAATCGTGCACTTATCCCCAAAAACACACAACCCCCCGATTGCGCATCACGCATTTCCCCAGGGCCCCAGAACAATTATGAATTGGGCGAAAAATTGTTATAGTATGGTAATACTCTAATCTGATTTTAATGTAAAGAGTTGAATTTCTGGTATACTAAATTTGTCAGACGCTTGGGTGCCCCCCTCACTCAGGCGTCTGCCTTTTTAACCCAACAATAGTTGTTTCCCTTTTTCCCCTCATGTTACAATCAAATGGATTTGCCGGTGCGCCGCACCGTATTTTTCAGTATCCCTGATCGTAGGCAAGGAGGTATTGTCAGCATGTTCGGTATCCAAGCATTTCCCAAGATCATTGCCCATCGCGGGGCACGCTCCCTGGCACCCGAGAATACTTTGTCCGCCGCCCAAAAGGCGCTGCAGGCAGGGGCCGACATGTGGGAGCTGGATGTCACCATGACTGCCGATGGCGAGTTGATCGTCCTGCATGATGACACCCTCAATCGCACCAGCAATGCCCCTGAAATGTTTCCCGATCGGGGACCCTGGAAGGCGCACACTTTCCAACTCAGCGAGATACGCCAATTGGATGCCGGATCGTGGTTTGTGGCGCAGGACCCTTTTGGCCAGATCGCAGCCGGGGAGGTGAGCACCGCCGACCAACAGGACTATGCCGGCGAAAAGATACCCACCCTGGAGGAAGCCCTGCTCTTCACCCGCCAGAATGACTGGCAGGTGAACGTCGAGATCAAAGACCTGGGGCGCAGGCCGGGCAGTGAAGTGATCGTGGAGCGGGTGGCTGAGCTGGTGCGCAGTTTGGGCATGCAGGAGCAAGTGTTGATCTCCTCTTTCAACCATCATTACTTGCTGCGCAGCAAGGCGGCTGCCCCACAGCTGCGCACGGCAGCCCTGGTGCTGCTGCCCGTTCCTTTAGTGGCCCGTCATTTGCGGCGGATTGCAGCGCAGGCTTACCATCCCCGCCTGGGGGCGGTTTCGGAGGCCCGGGTGCGCAGCTTGCAGGAACAGGGCTTTGCAGTCAATGTGTGGACGGTCAATGCAGAAAATGATCTGCTTCGCATGATCGATTTTGGTGTGGACGGCGTGATCACCGATTTTCCGCAGCGCCTGCACGCCCTGCGTTCAAAAACAGCCGCATGATGGCTGCGCCCGGTCTTTGCAAGTGACCTCGAATCTGTACGCCGTCATGCTGGGCCTGGGGGCCTCATTGAGCTGCTGGCAGGTGCTGCGGCAGTTTCCGCCGCGCGAACGGCCGCTTTGGTCAACCCTTCTGCTGCTGGTGCTGACGGGAGCGCTGGTCGGAGGACGTGCCTGGCATGTGTTGCTCATGGCAGTGTATGCCAATCAAAGCATTCCTTTCTTTGCCTTCTGGCAGGGCGGTCTGGGCTGGCCCGGGGCGCTTGCGGGTGGAGTGGCGGTGTGGATCGGGCTTGTTTTGGCCTGGCGTTTGCCGCTCAGTTTGAGCGCAGACCGCATGCTGCCCTTGCTTGTACTGCTGCCGGCGACGGCCTGGCTGGGCTGCTGGCAGGCGGGCTGCGCTTATGGACGGACGCTGCCCGGCGGCTCTTTGTGGGGGCTGCGCATGCGGGACGAGGCGGGAGTCTTTGCTGAACGTTTTCCCCTGCAATTTCTGGCCGTGCTGCTCCTGCTGGCCTTTGTGATTATCCTGCTGATTTTGCAGCGCCGGCATGTTTTTTTGCCCGGCCAACTGGCGGCAGCCTGTGCGGCCGGTTTGGGTCTGGCCCTGCTGCTGATGGCCTTGTTGCGCGACGACCCCCAGCCCCGCTGGCAGGGACTGCCTTTGGATGCCTGGGCGGCGCTGGTTTTGGTGTTGGTCTGTGCGGCGGCGTGGCTGGCTGCCGGTCTTGCGGCCAGGCCGGAGTGGTAAACTGGCTGTAAAGCTCTTGAAAAGGATTTGGAAGGAATGTCCATCGTTGCCTGAACCCGTCGAAGGCAACGGACAGACCGCACCCTGAGTCTGCATTTTTCAATGGAAATTGCAGGGTGCGCTATGAGGATTGCTGTGCATACGCCCCGCAGTGGAGAAGATTGCCACGGCCTCTGCGAGGCCTCCATTAGACTTGGTATAAGATAATGATAACCGAACAGAGATGGAATAAGTCTATCGTCCTCGTAGAGAAAATCTAAATTGCGAAAAAGACCCCATC
>JAGVAB010000057.1 GCA_020060485.1 Anaerolineales bacterium | reverse complement strand
GCGGTCCGCCAGATACTGGCCCTGCTTGGCGCCCACGGCTACACTGTCGAAGGTCACGTAGTAGTCCACTGCCTCGGTGCCGGTGATCAGGCGGTCATACGAAATGACCTTCACCCCGGCTGCCCGTGCTTCTTCCACGGCCGCCGCGGCGGCGTTGCCGTCATGTGGGCAAATGATGAGAACTTGAACACCCTTGGTGATCAAGGCTTCTACATTCTCTTTTTCCTTGGCCGATGAACCCTGGGAGAAAAGGATCTCCACATCGTAGCCAGCAATGGTCAAAGCATCCTTGAAGCGGGTTTCATCCTGGATCCAGCGCGGCTCGTCCTTGGTCGGCAGAACGATACCAACTGCCAGCTTGCCTTCAACAACTTCCGGGCCTTCGGCCGGTGCAGGCGCTGCCGGTTTGCATGACGACAATACCATTGCCGCCACGATCAGGATGGCCATCAAAGTAAACAACGAACTCTTCTTGTACATTACCAATCTCCTTTAGTAGGTTTTACAGACTGTTGATAGTGAAGCTTTTTTCGGGAACTTTGTTGGCTTTTCAATTATATCTGATATACGTCTCCTTTCTCAATTATGAATTTGGCGAGAGGCCGTGTTTGCCATTCAAATCTCATGTTCCAGGACCGATATACCCAATGCTGGGGCAAACACCCCTTCTCTGTCAGAAATGCTGAAGGGAGCCTTCCCCCTTCCCGGTTGACATGATTTCAGCAACACCTGATTTGAAAACCACCAATATAATGTTTCGTGCACAGTAATGGGAAGATCAATGCCAGACCAGCCTGATCAATAGAAATCGTTCTCCAGCAAGCTGCTGGCGAGATCATTTGATGTTAATTTGATGTTAACAAAATTGGAAGACAGAGTCCACTTACATTCCCCCTAATTGACAGGGGGATTTCCCCCAAAATTTAAGAGATGGTCTCCAGACTATTCGGGCCGGCATCCACTCTGGGATGCGGTATTTCCACCAAAAGCAGCGCCCCGCCATCCGGCATATCCTGCAGGCGAAAACGCCCTCCCAGGATCGCCACGCGTTCACTGATGCCGATCAATCCATAATGACCTTTGGCTGCCAGATCTGCCATGTCAAAATCCTTGCGCAAGCCGAGTCCATTATCCTGCAAGGAGATCATCAAGGAGCGTGGAGAAGTGTGTTTTAAGGAAACCTTAACTTGAGTAGCATGCGCATGCCGCCAGATATTGTTGAGCCCCTCCTGGACGATGCGGAAAATGCTCAACTCAGAAGCCTCTGGCAGACGGCCAAGATTTTCATCCAGATCAAGCTCCACCTGAATGCTGGTGCGCGCAGTCCAATCTCTGGTAAAGGATTTCAAAGCCGCACCCAGACCCAGACTATCGATCGTAGGCGGCCGCAAGTTGCCGCAGATCTGGCGCAGGTTATCAACCAGTTCCCGGATCCCCTGGCGGATCTCGTCCAGATCACTGGCTACATCCACCGAGACTTTCCGCTCGGTCTCCATTTCTTCCAGTTCATAATTAATGCTCAACAGATCCTGGATCACCTGGTCGTGAAGTTCGCGGGCCACGAGCTTTCGCTCCTGCTCGCGCTCGGTCAATAGCCGGCGCTGCGCCTCGATCAACACCAGGTTGACCTGGTCCAGCGCCTGCACCTGCTCGGCCAGTTGTTCTGCCAGTTGACGGTTCAAAGTGGGCTCATTTGTCAGGTCCTGTCCCAGCAGCATCTGGTAATAACGCAGTTTCTCGTTATACTCGCGAATGCGGTCATAGTTATCATAATCCCAAATGGCATTGATGTTACTATGTTGGGTTTCTGTGGAGCCCAGCAAAAGACTGACCACTTCTTCCCGCGTGGTCTCGTCTGTGCGCAGGTCGGCAGCCTTGAATCCCTGATGCAGGATCAGGATGCGGTCAGTCACCGCGAACAAATCATCCAGATTATTGGAGCTGAAGATCACCGCCACCCCGGCATCGCTCCATCTCTGGATCAACCCCAGCAGGCGCTGCTGATATGGATAGCTCAGCATGACATTCGGTTCGTCAACGATCACCATCTTGACCGCATTGGTCAAAACACGCGCCACCGAGATCATTTGGCGCTGCTCACCCGAAAGATTATAGACTTTCTCATGCAGCGATTTCACCTGCACCCCAAGCAGGTTGAGAATGCGCAGCGCCTCCTGCTCCATGTGCGGATTATCCAGGATCTTGAGCGACCCCCATTTCGACGGCCAGCCAATTTCGTTGCCCAGGAAAATATTGCTGACCACATCGTATAAATCGTTCAGAATGGGCTTTTGGTAGATTACCCCAATCCCCAGAGTTTGAGCCGAAAACGGCCAACCCATCAATTTCCCATCAAACAGAATGCTGCCCTCATCTGGCTGGTACATGCCTGCCACCATCATTGCCAGCACAGACTTCCCCGAACCAATGCTGCCTGTCAGCCCCACCACTTCCCCGGGTTGGATATCAAAACTCACCCGCCGGATCACAGGCAAAGTACCAAATGATTTGGACAGGTTCATCACACGCAAGAGTGGTTTTGTCGTTTCCAAGGTATCCTTCCCGCACAGGCTGGCCGCCAACTGGTTCATCTTGATCTGAGAGTCATTATACATGATTTCCAAACAGCCATCCCTGACCGACACACATCTGCACCAGATGGCCCACCAGCCCCGTCTTCCACAGCAAATCGCAGAGACCCCGATCATTTTCACTATGCAAGCCCGGCTTCAGTGGTATAAATAGGGCATGGCAAACGCAAGCATCCTCCTGGCAGATGACCATGCTGTTGTGCGGGCAGGCATCCGCAAGACCATCGAAGAAATCCCGGGCATTGAATGTGTCAGCGAGGTGGACGATGGCTTGCAGCTCTTCTCAGCGCTTGAAAACCAGAAGATCGACTGTTTGTTGATCGATGTCACCATGCCGGATTTTGAACCAATCACTGCCATCCGCAAGATCAGAGCCCTTTACCCTCAGCTAAAGATCCTGGTGGTCAGCGCCTATGACGATGATATTTATGTCCAGGGGCTGCTGGGGGCAGGGGTGAACGGCTATCACATGAAAGATCAGCCGCTAAATGATCTCAAGCTGGCTGTGCAGCGCGTGCTGGCTGGCGAACGCTGGATCACCAGCTCACTGATTGACAAACTGGTCAGTCCTTCCCCAACCGCCGAATCCATGCCCACCCTCACCAACCGCCAACGCGCCTTGCTGCAATATCTGCAACAGGGTCTGGACAACCAATCCATCGCCCAGAAGACTGGCCTGAGCATCAAAACCATTGAAAACCACCTGACCCGTCTCTACCGCCTGCTGGGCGTGCAAAGCCGCCTGGAAGCTGCCAATTTCATCATGCGCTATCCGCAAATTCTGGGCACCCCCGGACAGGACGCGGCCCAGGTGGAAATCATCGGAATGACTGGTTCTCAAAAGAGCATGACCATTCTGGTTGTGGATGACAACGCCCGCTATCGCAAACAGCTCCAGCGCATGATCGGCAAGCTCTGCCCGCGGGCCACGATTTACGAAGCAGTGGATATTCAAGACGCGGTCAACATTGCCGAAAAGATCGACCTGCAGCTTGCCCTGGTGGATGTCGTACTGGGAGATGTGGATGGCATCAGTTGTGTGCGCCGCATCAAGGCCATCCGCCCCCACACCCGCATCATCCTGATCAGCGCTTACCCCGACAGGGAATTCCACCGCCAGGGGCTGCAATCCGGCGCAGTGGCCTTTCTGGACAAGAAAGACCTGGGGCTTTCCACCCTGCAGCAGGTGATTGACGATGTACCTGTCTGATGCAGAACTGAACAGGGGCACTAAAAACACCCATCAACAGGCCGCCATTCCGGCGGTTTTCTGATAGCACACCCGCCAACGCCAGCCCGGCCAGATGAGGCAAAGATATGGACATCCGCATGGAAAGCATCGTTGCCGCCCGCACGGTTTTCAACGGGCAAGAGTTTGATTATTTTTCCGGCACCGGCTACCTGGGTCTGCAAAGCCACCCGGCCGTGCTGCAAGCCGCTAAGGAAGCCCTGCTGCGCTATGGTCTGACCACCGCCACCTCGCGCGGCGGTTATGGCGAACACCCCCTCTATGATGAACTGGAACACCAGGCCTGCGCCTATTTTGACAGCCAAAAAATGGTCTATTTTGCCTCCGGTTACCTGGGTTTAGCCGTACTCACCCAGGTCAGCGGCCAGGCCAACGATCACATCTTCATCGATTCTGCCGCCCACTTCAGCCTGTGGGATGCCGCTCACGCCACCAACCGGCCCATCACCCCCTTCCATCATCTCTCGCCAGATGCGCTGGCCGAGAATCTGGGCCGCGAATTGCTGCCGCAGGAACGGCCGGTGGTCTTGAGTGATGGGGTTTTCCCCATCTCTGGCGAGATCGCCCCCCTGCCGGATTACCTGGCCCTGCTCAACTCCTATGGCGGCTTGCTGCTGGTGGATGACGCCCACGCGGCCGGCGCGCTTGGCCCTCATGGCCGTGGTACGCTGGATCATTTCAACATCCAGGCTGACCATTGCCGTGCCTCCGCCACGCTCAGCAAGGCCCTGGGCGGTTATGGCGGGGTGATCTGCGGTGAGGCTGACTGGATCGAGAACATTGACCGCAACGGGCGGGTGTGTGTAGGCGCCAGCCCGCCGCCCCTGCCGGTGGCGGCTGCTTCGGCCCGCGCCCTGGAAATCGCCCGCACTACCCCGGCGTTGCGCCAGCAGTTATGGGACAACGTACAACAGGCACGGCGCGGCTTGCGAGACCTGGGCTGGGAACTGGCCGACACCTGTGTGCCCATCCTGTGTCTGGGTGCCCACCCGGAGATCAACCTGGAGCGCCTCAAAAACGGCCTCTTTGACCAGGGTATTGCCGTTTCGCATGTACGTTCCTATACCAGCACCCCGCCCGGCGGCGCCTTGCGCATTGCCATTTTTGCCACCCATACCAGCCAGCAGATCGACCACCTGGTGGACGGCCTCCGCCGCCTGCTTTGAGCCAGGCGGCCAGTTCTGCATATTGCCACTGCAAATCCCCATTTACTCTGCTGCCAAGCCATTGGCCTGGATCACATCCCGGTACCAAATGGCCGAATCCTTGAGGATACGTTTCTGGGTCTGGTAATCACTCCACACCAAACCAAAGCGCTGCGAATAGCCATGCGCCCATTCAAAATTGTCGATCAATGACCACACAAAATAACCGGCCAGCGGCACACCTGCTGCCAGCGCCTGATGCGCCGCCGCAAAATGGTCACGCAAATAGCGAATGCGCTTTTCATCCCGCACCCGGCCATCCACATCCGGCGCAGTCGAATAGCTGACCCCATTCTCGGTGATGTAGATCTTCGGTATCTGGTATTCAAAATGCAGCCGGCACAGCACATGGTACAACCCCTGCGGAAAGACCTCCCAGCCCATCTCGGTAAGTTCGCTCACCTGCGGCGCAGTGCGCGGCAGGTTCTCGCTCTCCGGCACATCTGCTCGAGAGACATGGCGAAAATAGTAATTGAGCCCCAAAAAATCGGTGGGTACAGCAATCGCTTCGAAATCACCCGGCAGCACACAATCCAACAACCCGCGCTTCTCCTGGCGTTGATAATGCTCAACGATATCCGCTGGATACTGGCGGTCATACAGTGGGTCCATGAACCAGCGCACCCACATGCCGTCCGAGATGCGGGCCGCATCATGATCTGCCTGACTGGGCGAGGCTGGAATGCCATGATTGGCATTGATCACCATACCCACCTCAGCTCCCGGACTGTTGCGCCTGATGACGGGTACCGCCCAGCCATGCGAAAGCAGCAAATGATGGGCCGTGCGCACAGCTTGTTCGACATTGCACAAACCGGGGGCATGCTCACCCAATAAATGCCCGCACAGAGCCGCCACGGAAGGTTCATTGTGTGTCATCCAGAATTTCACCCGGTCACCCAGGCGACGGGTCACCACATCGGCATAGGTCACAAATGCCTCAGCCGTGCCGCGCTGCGGCCAGCCGCCTTCATCCTGCAAAACTTGCGGCAGGTCCCAGTGATACAGGGTGGCGAAAGGCGTGATGCCCGCTTCCAGCAGGCTGTCCACCAGACGGCTGTAAAAATCCAGCCCGGCCGGGTTGACCTGGCCGCGGCCTGCTGGCAGCACCCGCGGCTAGGAGATAGAAAAGCGGTAGGCCTGCAAGCCGATCTGCTGCATCACGGCCACATCCTCTGCGTAGCGATGGTAATGGTCGTTGGCCACGTCCCCTGTGTCGCCATTCTTGATCTTACCCGGCGTGTGCGAAAAGCGGTCCCAGATCGACTCGTCCTTGCCATCTGCCTGCCAGGCGCCTTCAATTTGATACGATGCGGTTGCCGCCCCCCAAATGAAATTCTCTGGAAACTGGATGCTGTTGGTCATGGATTATCCCTTTTATCTTTGTTATGGAATGCCGGGCGTATAACCCAGCCGCACCTATTATATCCATAAACAGCGCCTGCATTGCCTGCCAATCAGGATATAATCAAATTCATTAAGGGCTGCACACCAAGGAGCAAGCGTCTCCATGATCTGGCAATACCTGTACATTATCGTCATATTCGCTGCAACCGCAGGCTGCATTGCCATCGCAATTTATGCCTGGAAAAAACGCAATCACTCTGGATCACGCTATTTTGCCGGAATGATGCTGGCGGTGGCAGAATGGTTGTTTACCTCTGGCATGGTTTCTGTCAGCGCGACCCCTCAGCAGGCCATCTTTTGGGTTTCCCCACGCTTTTTTGGCCTGACGGTCATGCTGGCTTTCTTCATCTGCTTCACCCTTGAATATACCGGCTATGAAAAATGGTTGACCAGAAGAAACCGTGTCGTTATCTTTGCCATCCCCCTCGTAACCCAGGCCATCATTGAAACCAACTTTCTGCACAACTGGTTTCTGGTGGAAGTGAACTTTTCCCCGGATGGCATCCTGATGGGGCTGGATGACGTCCACTACGGGCCATTATTCTGGCTGCATACTGTTTACAGCTATTTTCTTGTGCTGGCCGGAATTACCCTCATCCTCCGCCGCGCAATCCGCACTTTCCACCTCTATCGCGACCAATCTATCTTGATGATCCTGGGGATTTTGCCGCCGCTGCTCACCAGCGCGATCGACGCTTTTATCCTGATTCCTGGCTTGAAACACCCCCTCGCCCCGCTTGGTTTTGCTTTCATGGGCATGTGCTTTGCCTGGAGCATGTACAAACACCGCATGCTGGATATCGTCCCTGTCGCACGGGACAGCGTTATTGAAAGCATGGGTGACGCCATGATCGTGCTGGATGCAAACAACAACGTGGTGGACATCAACCCCGCGGCCCGGGAACTGCTGGGGGCAAAACCTTCCAGTATCATCGGCCAACCGGCAGCCAAGGTCTTTCTGCCCTGGAATGAACTGGTGAAACAATGGCAAGGGCAAATGTTCGCCCACTCCGAAATCATGCTGGATATTTCCGGACAGAAAACATGTTTTGATCTGCGTATTTCTCCTCTCAAGGACGGGCAGAGACGCTCCAAAGGGCGCATCATCGTCCTGCGCGACATCACCGTTCACAAACAGGCCGAAAACCAATTACAAACCATGCTGGACAAGGTCAATGCCCTGCAAGCGCTGCTCTATGAACAAACCATCCGCGATCACCTCACCGGTTTGTATAACCGCCGCTTTCTGGATGAGATCATGCCACATGAGATCAAACGCGCCGACCGTGAAGGCCACCCGCTCAGCTTTGTCATGATGGACATTGATCATTTCAAGGCACTCAATGACAACTATGGACACGATGCCGGCGACTTGCTGCTTCAGCACCTGGCCAATGTACTGATCAAAAACACCCGCGCCAGTGATTATGCCTTTCGCTATGGCGGTGAAGAATTCCTGCTGCTCCTGCCCGCCACCCCGACCCAGGCCGCAAGCCAACATGCCGAACGCTGCCGCTTGCAATTGCAGGATGAAGGTATCATCTTTGCCGGGCAAAAGATCAATGCCAGCGTGTCTATTGGCATCGCCGCCTACCTGCCCAGCCAGCCAGAGACCACCGGCGCCTTGTCTGCCGCCGATACTGCCATGTACCGCGCCAAAGCCCGGGGACGCAACTGCACCGTTATCTATGAGCCACAGGAATAGTGAGCTGTGTTATGTTTGTTGATCTTGCCTGATATCATCAAAAGGAGTGTCCCATGGGAGAATGGAATCGGTCCACCATAGAATTGCCGTTGGAAGACATCCCCCCGGAATTGGCCGCCGAAATCCAGGCGCACATCGCATCCTTCAATCTCGGCCCCATCCTGAACGATCCCCTGATCTGTATTCAAACCATATCCGAAAAGAAAAAGCAAGGCCTTTTTGGCGGCTTTAGCCCGCTCAAGGAGAAAACCACCATCGGCGCTTATATCCTTACACCCGAGTGGCTGGTTTTCGCTGTGCGTGGGGACGTGAGCAGGCCGGCGGCCCTGTCCGCCCGTCTCAAGGATGCCCAGGTCGATGACTATGCCAACAGCCCGGCCTATCAGCTCCTGCCCGATTGCGGCATCCATGTAACCGGTATCTTCACCGGAAAAGTAGGCATGAATGGCGAGGCACGCGTAACCATCTTTATCCCCCTGGGAGAAGAAACTGCTGCCAAAAAATTCAAAGAAACCCTCTTTCAAGCCGTGCAGCAGACCCGCCAATAGTAAGCAAAGCGAGGGAGCAGCTGCTCCCTCGCTTTGCTTACCAACTTTCACAAAATCCTAGATGAACAGGGTGGCATTCGATTCATCAGAGGAAGCCACAAAGGTGGCCACTCCGGCGATCTCAACCCCGTCGAGCAATTCTTCCTTGCGGATGCCCATCAGGTCCATCGACATCTGGCAAGCCAGCAGGCGCACGCCGTTGTCCTGGGCCGACTTGATCAATGCCGGCAGGGAGTCCACGTTCTTCTTTTTCATAATGGCCTTGATCATCCCCGTGCCCATGCCGGCCATGTGCATTTGTGAGAGGGTCAGCTTGTTGGCGCCGCGCGGCATCATCAGGCCAAACATGCGCTCCACCAGGTTCTTCCTGACCGGCACGTAAGCATCCTTGCGCAGAATGTTCAGCCCCCAGAAGGTGAAGAACAGGGTCACCTTGTGCCCCATGGCCGCCGCCCCGTTGGCAATGATAAATGCCGCCAGCGCCTTGTCCAGATCGCCAGAGAACACGACCATCGTTTTGCCCTGGGTTACAGCGGCTGCACCTGCACCAGGCAGTGCGGCTTTTTCAGCAAGGCCCTTCTGGATTCTGGCAGTGATGATGCTCCCGTCCTGCTCAACAGAGATCAATTTGTTGCCGGTGCGGTCTGCCCAGGCCTTCACGTCACTGGTAAAGCCGAAGTCGGTGGCGGTAACAGTGATCACGTCGCCTTCGTTTACTTCCTTGACCTTGTTGTACAGTTTGAGGATCGGCCCCGGGCACTGCAAACCGCAAGCGTCCATCGCAAATTCATTGCCGGAGACATACTGCAATGGCGGGATCTCGTGGATCTCTTCCCGGCTGGAGATGGACACGTTCTCGAAGATATCGAAGTTGGACTGGCGCCCAACCGCGTGCGAATAGGTTTTGTAACCGCCATTCAGGTTTGCCACTTCATAGCCATGTTGTTTGAGGATGCGCGCCGCAAAATAAGACCGTTGCCCGGTTTGACAGTACACGATCACCCGGCGATTCTTGTGAATATCATTGATCCGGCCACGCAGTTGCGGCAGCGGGATATTGGTTGCCCCATCGATCATGCCCAGCATCAATTCTTCGGGGGTGCGCACATCCAGAATGAAATTCTGTTCGCGGTCCAGACCATTCACTTCATCCCATTCGATGCTTTGCATATCGCCGCGCAGCATGTTGGCCGCCACGAAACCGATGATGTTCACCGGATCACGTGAGGAGCCAAACGGCGGGGCGTAAGCCAGTTCCAGTTCTTCCAGATCAAAGACTGTCATCCCGGCGTGGATGGCGGTGGCAATCACATCAATACGCTTGTCCACACCTTCAATGCCCACCACCTGCGCCCCCAGCACCTTGCCATCCAGCCCAAACAGCAGCTTGAAAGCCATCGGCGACGCACCCGGATAGTAACCGGCATGGTTGGACGCGTGGATGATAGCACTCTTGTAAGCTCTTCCATCCGCTTCCAATTGGCGGCTGTTGAGACCGGTAGTGGCCACCGTCAGATCAAAGACCTTGACAATGGACGTACCCTGCACGCCGTCAAAATGCACCTGCCGGCCCACAATATGATCCGCGACAACCCGGCCTTGCTTGCTGGCCGGGCCAGCCAGCGGCAAGCTGGTCGCTTGACCGGTAATGCGCTGTGTGACCTCGGCTGCGTCACCGATGGCGTAAATGTCCGGGTCCGATGTCTGCATGAACTCGTTGGAAACGATCGTGCCGCGTACCCCAAGCTCCAAACCGGCTTCTTTGGCCAATTGGTTTTCGGGGCGCACGCCGATCGAGAGGATCACCATCTCGGCGTCCACTTTGCGGTCGCTCTGCAAGACCACCTGCAGCCAGTCGCCCGTGCTCTGTTCGATGGCCTTCAAGCCGTCACCCAATGCCAGACGCACCTGTTTGAACTGCAAATGCTGGTGAACCATGGCCGCCATTTCATAGTCCAGCGGGGCCATCACCTGGTTCATCATTTCAATCAGGGTCACTTGAATACCCAAATGATGCAGGTTTTCCGCCAGTTCCAGACCGATGAAGCCCCCGCCCACCACCACCGCCCGCGCCGGGCGCTTTTCCTTGATAAAGCCCTTGATCTGGTCCATATCCGGGATATTGCGCAGCGAGAACACCCCCGGCAGATCAACCCCTGCAACTGGCGGAATGATGGGTGCCGCCCCCGGCGAAAGCACCAGCTTATCGTAGCTTTCATCATACGCTTCCCCGCTGAGCACATTACGCACAGTCACTGTTCTGGATTGTCGGTTGATGCGGGTCACCTCGTTATTGGTGCGCGCCTCGACATTGAACATGGCCTGAAAATCCTGCGGTGTAACCACCAGCAGCTTCTCGCGTTCGGCAATCACATCTCCGATATGGTAAGGCAAACCGCAATTGGCAAAAGAGATATACGCCCCGCGCTCCAGCAGGACGATTTCTGCCTGTTCATCCATCCGCCGCAAGCGGGCTGCTGTCGATGCACCGCCTGCCACACCGCCCACAATTACTACTTTCATGTCATCTCCTTGAGATAAAGAATTAATCAAACAGATTGAGAGACTGCGCCAGATCGGCGCGCGCCTCCCATTGGGAAGCCAGAATGCCGCGCATCAAATCCAGAGCGACAATGATCCGATGATCTGCCAGGGAATAGTTAATCGAAGTGCCATTGCGCTCGGTGCGCACCAGTTCACGTTCACGCAGTATGCGCAAATGACGTGAAACTGTTGACTGTGGAAGGTTCAACGCCTCACAAATCTCGTTCACACAACGGCCCTCTTCGGCCAGCAGGTAAAGGATCAAAATGCGCTTGGGGTCGCCGAGCGCCGAACAGATGCGATCGTGCATCACGTTGATCTCTTGTTCCAGCTTGTCCTTGTCAATCATAGAACCTTCTTTCTTGTGTATATTCGCATAAACGGATATATGCATATTCTAACACACTTCGTGAAATTCGTCACGATCAAGATGGTTTTTACCCATGGCTTTCTCAAAGTAAATATTCCATTTACTTCTTCTATTGGTGGCACGAGGGCGGACGAAAGACGGTCTGTGCATCACCGGGGTTTATTCACCCCACCCCTCGAACTCCCCTCCCCGCTGCTCAACACCGCACGTTTCTTTTCCTCCCCCGGCCTATGAAGTCTGATCTACAAATCCAATCCGTGCCGGGGGAGGAATCCATTATCATCAGCATTTTGCATCTACT
>JAGVAB010000084.1 GCA_020060485.1 Anaerolineales bacterium | reverse complement strand
TGGGAGGGGGTAAATCATCACCGGTATTTTGCAACTGATTTGGACTGAATGTATTCCACTGCTTTCGAAAATCTCTTTTGTCAAGCTTTCTTGAGAATGACATATAAAAAATCCCTTCTGGAGAAAACCGGGCAGTGGAAAAGCAATGCTTAAACAAAGACCTCCAAACCCGCCTTGCAGTGACGGGGAATGGAGGCCGAAAAAATGGTTTGCCAGCCGGCAGGCAGATCACAGATTGCCGTAAGTTTTGAACTTTTTCATCACCGCCTGCATCTCGTCATCCGATAGAATGACCGGTTCGCCAATGCATTTCGCCTGGTAATACAACCTGCAAACCAGTTCAAGTTCTTCGGCTACAGCAAAGGCTGCCGCCATGTTGACGCCTACCGTCACCAGACCGTGGTTGGCCATCAGGCAGGCATTATAGTCCCCAATCGAGTTGATGATATTTTCAAAAAGCTCTTTCGAGCCATAGGTGGCATACGGCGCCACGGGGACTTTATTACCCGATAGACCGACCAGGTAATGCACTGCCGGCAGTTCCTGGTTGAGACAGGCGATGGTGGTAGCGTACACCTGATGCGTATGCACAACGGCGTTGACATCTACCCGGTGATTGATGAGTCCCAGGTGGAAGCTGATTTCACTGGATGGCTTGAGTTTGCCGTCCACTTTGTTTCCTTGCAGGTCCACCACCACCACATCTTCCGGCTGCATTTCAAAATAATCGATCCCGCTGGGTTTGATGGCCACCAGGCCTTGCTCCCGATTGCAAATGCTCAAATTGCCGCCGGTGCCTGTGGTGAGCTGGGCCTGGATCAATTTTTTGCCATATTCCACAATTGTTTTTCGTTCCTGTTCCAAAAGCATACTGTTCTCCTTTGCTACCGTTATAAGTTTGACCTGATTGTAAACGCGATTGTAAAAATTTCAAGGTCATCTTGCAAAATCAAACCGTACATCAAGCCGGTTGAGGTATGGATTTGATAATAAAACTGCTGAAAGCAAGCAGCTTCCAGCAGTCATTTTTGAGAAAGACCGTGCGCTTACTTGAATTGTTCGGCGAAATGGCAGGCCACCAGATGTCCGGAATCCAGCTCGCGCAAGGGCGGCTCTTGCTGTGAACAGATGTCTTTGGCATACGGGCAACGCGGGTGGAAACGACAGCCGGCAGGCGGATTCAATGGGCTGGGAACATCGCCCTGCAGGATGATGCGCTCGCGCCGGGTGCGCGGGTCGGGGATGGGGATGGCCGACATCAAAGCCTGGGTGTAGGGATGCATCGGTTTGCGAAACAGGGTTTCGCGGGAAGTCATCTCCACGATCTTGCCCAAATACATGACAGCCACCCGGTCGGAGATGTGCTCTACCACAGCCAGATTGTGCGCTACAAAGAGATAGGTCAAGCCCATCTGGCGCTGCAAGTCACGCAGGATGTTCAACACCTGGGCCTGGATGGAGACATCCAGGGCCGACACCGGCTCGTCGAGCACAAGGAATTTGGGATTTAAAACCAGCGCCCGGGCAATACCAATGCGCTGGCGTTGTCCGCCGGAAAACTCATGCGGGTAGCGCATGGCGTGGTAATCTTCCATGCCCACTTTTTTGAGCACTTCCATCACCATCTCGAAACGTTCCTGATTGCTGCCGATGCCGTGAATGCGCAAACCTTCGGCAATCGACTCGCCAATCGGCAGGCGCGGGTCAAGGGAGGCATACGGATCCTGAAAGACGATCTGCATGTTGCGCCGCATCTGCTTGGTGATCACGCTGCCTGAGGCTGAAAAGACAGGCTGGCCGTCATACTTTACACTGCCGGAGGTGTGCGCCACCAGCCCCAGCATGGTGTGCGCAATGGTGGATTTGCCGCAGCCCGATTCGCCTACCAGGCCGAGGGTCTCGCCTTCCTTGATGGTGAAGCTGACATCGTCCACAGCCTGCACCTGGGCAACCACACGGCGCAGCACGCCGCCGCGCACCGGATAATATTTCACCAAATGCTCAACTTCAATCAGTTCTTTGGCGGGCTGTAATGTTTTCACATTCTCTGACATGATCTCTACCTCGCCTTCTGAGCTGATGCACCCAAAGGAGCCGGATGGTCTTCTTGATCCTGATACAACCAGCAGCGCACCTGATGGGCGTGTCCAACCGGAACAAGGTCCGGTTCAACTTCAGTGCAAATCTGCAGATCATACTGCTCGCGCGCCAGACAGCGGGAAGCAAACCGGCATCCGGGCGGCAAATTCACCAGATTGGGGACATTCCCGGGAATGGTATCCAGTTCATCCTTGATCTGGCCCAGCACAGGCACAGAAGCGATCAATCCCTGGGTATAGGGGTGATGGGGTTGGGCAAAGATCGCATTCACCCCGGCCTGTTCCACAATACTGCCCGCATACATCACTGCCACCCGGTCTGCCATCTCGGCGATCACACCCAGGTCGTGGGTGATGAGGATCACGGCAGTGTTCACCTGTTTACGCAGATAGCGCATCAGGTCCAATATCTGGGCCTGAATGGTGACATCCAGGGCTGTGGTGGGCTCATCAGCGATCAACAGCCTGGGGTTAAGCGCCAGGGCCATGGCGATCATCACCCGCTGCGCCTGACCGCCGGAAAGTTCGTGGGGGTAGGCGTTCGCCTTGCGCTCCGGGTCAGGAATGCCCACCAAACGAAGCAAGTCAATGGCTTTCTGCCAGGCTTCGCGCTTGTCCAGTTTGCTGTGGATCTGGAAAACCTCTACGATCTGATCGCCAATGCGAAAAACCGGGTTCAGGCTGGTCTGCGGCTGCTGGAAGATCATCGAGATGCGGTCACCGCGCACATGCACCATCTCTTCCTGACTGAGGGTCAACAGGTCACGGCCCTCAAAGAAGATCTGGCCTTCCTCGATTCTGCCGGGAGATGACACCAGGCGCAGGATCGAAAACGAAGTTACGCTCTTGCCGCAGCCCGATTCCCCCACCAGGCCAAGCACTTCGCCTTCGTTCACATAGAAATCTACCCCGTCCACTGCCTTGACCACCCCATCATCCGTATAGAAATACGTCTTGAGATTTTTGACATCCAGAAGGAGTGTGTTGTTCGATTCGGTCACGATATTGTCTCCTCTATGCCTGCTCAACCGGTTTTAACTTCCTGGCTAAGCCGCGGGTCAATGGCATCACGCAGTCCGTCGCCCATCAGGTTGAAAGCCAACACGGTTACCATGATGGCAATGCCGGGGAAAAACACCAGATGAGGAGCAGTGAACACCTGGCTGCGTTCGCTGCCCAGCATGGTGCCCCATTCCGGCGTGGGCGGCTGCGCCCCCAGCCCCAGAAAGGACAGGGCGGCCGCGTCCAGAATGGCCGTGCCAATGCCGAGCGTGCCCTGCACGATCAGCGGTGGAATGGAGTTGGGCAAAATGCGGCGCACAAGAATGTGAAAATGGCCGGCGCCCAGCGCCTTGCTGGCAGAGACATAGGCCTGTTCCTTGACCGAAAGTACGCTGGCGCGCACCACACGGGCATATACCGGAATGGTCACAATGGCAATTGCCAGCAGCGCATTCTGCAAACCCGGCCCGAGAACAGAAACAATGGTGATCGCCAACAGCAGCGATGGAAAAGCCATGAGCACATCCAGTAAACGCATGATGACATTGTCCACCCAGCCGCCCAGGTAACCTGCCACTGCCCCCAGAATGGTGCCCACGATGATCGCAAAACCCACCGTGGAAAACCCGACCAGCAGTGAAACCCGCGCACCATAAATGACCCGGCTGAACTGATCGCGCACATTGCCATCAATCCCCATGAGATGCTGCGAACGATCTCGCGGGCAGCCCAGCACATACACACAGGGTGCTTCTCTCTTTTTGACATCCTCAACGCCGATCAAGACCTTTTCAGGGTCATAGGGGGCGATCACCGGAGCAAAGATTGCCACCAAGATCAAAAAGACCAGCAAGGAAAGCCCAATGACCGCCGAACGCTGCTTGAAAATGCGGCGCAGGGTCAAGCGCCACAAACTATTCGAGCGGTAATCCTTTTGCACTACAGATAATTCAGCTGCCATAATTGTCTTACTCCAGTCGAATGCGGGGATCGATGAACACGTAAGACAGGTCCACGATCAAATTAATGATCACATATCCGGCCGCAATGACGATGGTGAAACCTTGAATGATGGGAAAATCGCGCGCCGTGATCGCCTCGAACAACATGCGGCCGACCCCTGCCAGGCCAAAGATGCTTTCAGTTAACACCGCTCCGGCAAAAACCAACCCCACCTGCAAACCGATGATGGTCACCACCGGCAGCAATGCATTGCGAAAGGCATGTTTCATGATGACCAGCCTCTCCACCAACCCTTTGGCCCGCGCCGTGCGCACATAATCCTGTTGCAGCACTTCCAGCATACTGGAACGGGTCATACGGGCGATAATAGCCAGAGAGATGGTGCTGAGCGCCACAGCCGGCAGGATCAAATGCTGCACGGCATCTGCCAGCACCTTCCAGTTCCCAGTGATGATCGAATTAAAAATATAAAGATTGGCAAAGAATTCCATAATATGAAACTTCAATGATTCCGCCGGCGCTTCCCAACCAAAAACCTGATAGAAAGGCACTGATACCAGCCCGGCCGTGAGCCGTCCAGTGGGCGGCAGCCAAAGGAAGGTGCCCTTCAATTTCAGCGCAAACACATACGCCAACATTAAACCCAGCCAGTAAACAGGCATGGAAACCCCAATGTTTGCCCCAACCATCACGATCACATCCAGCACGGAATTGCGGCGCAAGGCAGAAACTACCCCGGCCGGAATGCCCACCAGCACAGCCAGCAGCAGGGAGATGGTGCCCAATTCAATGGTGGTCGGCAAACGCTCGATCAAAATAGTGGTTACCGGCCGGCTGAAACGGATCGAAGAACCAAAGTCTCCGCGCAAAATATCCTTCATGTAGATCCAGAACTGCACCGGAATGGGCTTATTCAAACCGTAACGTTCCGTAAAACGCTCACAAACCTGTACAGTTGCTTTTTCCCCCAGCATGGCTTTGCAGGGGTCGCCAGGGATCATGCGGGCCAAGGCAAAGGTAACGATCAAAATACCCAGCAAAACCGGGATTGCCAGCAAAAGACGCCGAATCGTATATTGGGTCATAAGCAACTCTCTATCTGTAAAAAACAATACAACAACGCGGGACAGTGCTTAACCTGTCATGGTCGTGCGCCATCCCGCGTTGTATTGAACGTTCTAAATCAACTTACCCCGGGTAAACAAACACTTTACTCGGCGTTGATCAAATTACCCCACAGGTATGTGAAGTATTCGAATGAGCCGGTGTTGCCAACATGGTACGGGGAAGCTGCATCCCAGGCAATGCCCCAGGAAAAGACCACATCATTGGCGTCCAGCGTGGAACCATCATGGAATTTGACGCCCTGGCGCAGCTCGCAAGTCCAGACTGTCAGGTCATCATTGGGTTCGCAGGAAGTCGCCAGGCCGGGGCCAACCTCGGTGCCGCCCACTTCGTAGGACAGCAGAGATTCCACAACCTGTTCGCATGCCCGCAACGACTCACCATCGGTCTCATCATTGCAGTACAGGGAAATCGGCTCTGCGTTCTGCATCCACACAAAGGTGTCGCGGCCGCCGGGGTCGACAGCAGCAAAGTACTCGTTGCCCAACGGGCTGGCATGGCCGCCAACTACATCGGCACGGTAAGCCACACCGGAACCGCCGTGAGCGATCGGCACCATCGGCACAAGTTCCTTGATGGCATTGTTGGCTTCCACATACAGCGGTTCAGCCTCATCCGGGTCAGCAATCTGGGCGGCAGCAGCCAGGACTTCGTAGATTTCAGGGAAGGCATTTCCAAACTGCGGGTTGGCAGCGGTGAAGTGGAAGTCGAGGAAGTTGGTGATATGCGGGTAGTCTGCGCCCCAGCCCAGGAGATAGAAGCCATCCAGGCGGCCGGAGGTGGATTCGTCAATGAAAGCGCCTGATTCCATCACTTCGATCCGGGCATTGATACCCAGGTTGTCGCGCAATTGGGCCTGCAAGTCAGTAGCAACCAGACCGGGCTCAGGCAGGTAACCGCGGAAGACATCGCGGTAATAGATGGCGGTGTCGAACCCGTTCGGGTAACCGGCTTCGGCCAGCAATGCCTTGGCACCTTCAGGATCAAACTCGTACCAGTCATCGCCTGTGCAGCCATTGGGGATGGAGCAAGGGGTGAAGTGCGAGGCAACAGTCGAACCGGCCGGGTAGAAGGTATCCACAATACGCTGGCGGTCAATGCCTTTGGCCACAGCCTGGCGCACGAGGACATTATCAAAGGGCGGGAAGGTGTTGGTCATGGCGAAGTAGAAAACATTCAAGGCTTCGCGGTCGATCAATTCCAGTTCAGCGTCGGCACGGATCACATCGAAATCATCCGGGCTGGGGTTGTCAATGCCATCCACCGTGCCGGATTGCAGCTCGAGCAGACGGGAGGCGCCTTCGGTGCTCCAGCGGAAGACCAGGGTGTCGGCAATGGCAGGTGTGCCCCAATAGCCATCAAACTTCTTGTAGATGATGCTGTCGCCGCGGTTCCAGGAGTCGATCACATACGGGCCGGTGCCGACCATCTTGCTGAGGTGCTCACCAGCCGGGATAGCCTGCTCAAGCCATTCCTTGGGTTGGATCGAGAAGGCAGTAAAAGCAGCCTTTGAGGCAAAAGCAGGATCCGGAACGCACAAGCTGATTTGAACGGTGTACTCATCCAGCGCGGCAAGTTCCTTGATCATGCCGCCGTAATCGCAATCGGGGGCAGAAATCACCAATGGCTCAAAAGCAGCTGCGGGGGCCTCTGCTGCAGGCGCTTCGGCAGCGGGTGCTTCAGCAGCGGGTGCTTCGGCAGCAGGGGCCTCAGGGGCCGGCGCTGCAGGTTGACATGCTGCCAGTGCCATGCTCAACAGCACCAGAACAGCAATAAGGGCATAAAACTTCGTTTTCATATTCTTCTCCTAATTCTTCTCCAAGAAATTGTGTGGGTGAAACCAATGTATGCAAAGTAAACAGTTGCTGCCAGCGCACCTCCTTTCCCAACTGCTTTCGATTTCGGCACAAGTAATGGGAACTCGCGGTCAAAAATGGCACCCAAAGGTACCATGGTAAAGATAATACAAAACTTTTGCTTAAATGTCAACCAATTTGATATGATTATACCCAATAATAAGCAGAATCTGCGTTAAAAAACTGCAAGGCTCTTTGGGAACTGGCGTGACGCGTTGTCGATGTAGGGGAGATTTTTTCAATTGAGCATCATTCGTTTTGCGGCAGATTTGCATACACCACCCAATCCCCCAGGCTTTCCACATACCGAAAGCCTTCGGCGATCTGATCAGGATATCCGGGCGACACCAGGATCAGTAAATAGTTGATCCCCCTTTGGTGCATCCAGGCCGCGTCAGAAACCTTCTCCGGCGGGAATATCTCGATCACCGTACGGGTGAAACGCTCGCCGTAAATGCCATACTCCTGATAATAAAGGTTGTTTGAAGCCACAGCCACCACACCGTCTTCCGGGATGGCCGCTTCCACCAGGTAGAGCATCTCTTTGGAATTGTAATACTGGCGGGTCAGGCGATCGATGCGATTCATGTCCCAGATGGCCGAGCCGCCCACGATCTGCTTGGCCGGGTTAAACACCACCACCATCAAGATTGCTGAGACTGAAATGAGCGAAAACAGCCAGTGCAGATATGGTGCGGCTTTTTTGCCTTCAAACCACAGAGGCAGCAAAGCGGCACAAATGGCAGCCAATGGCAGGAAGTATCGCCCGTCGTAGGGCGTCCAGCCAGGGCGGATCAGGGAACAGGCCACCATGGAAGTCAAAAGGAACACCGCAGGCGCCAGCAGTAAAACCTGCCGTTTTTTGATTCCCTGCCAAAAAGCTGCCAGGCTGGTGGGAAAGACCAGGAGGAAACCTGTCAAACCATACCAGGCCTCGTCTTCCTGCAACGGGGGCAGGGTGCCCCACGAAAATCTATGCGCATGCATTGTCGCCAGATCGCCTTCCAGATTGACCCGCAGCAAGGCAGAAAGCTGCCCTGCCGTCCAGGCCTTGGCCTGGGTGCCCGCCGCCGCCAGGGGCCGCGGCAGCCCGGAGAAATCCAGGAACTGATAACACCAGCGGGTGATGTTGACCAGCAGATACTGCCCCAGACTTACCTCGCTGGTGACCGCCGCGCTGGTCATTTCGGCGGCATCCGGCCCCACCGGGGAATGAAAGTGGATGAGATTGCTGATATACACAGGCGAACTGAAGATGAGGAAGGTCAACAGCACTGCCCCGCCCCAAAGCACCATCTGGCGGAGTGAATACCGGCGTGCAGCCAGCCAGATGACGAGCATCACCACCAGGCCGGGCAGGTACGCGGCGATCGAGAAATTCGTGCCCACCACCAGTCCCAGAGCCAAAGCAGAAAGCACCATGTGAATGACCTGACGCGTTTTT
Source organism: Anaerolineales bacterium (assembly GCA_020060485.1). The sequence continues at coordinate 22,745 of JAGVAB010000084.1, read as the reverse complement.
CCCCAGCGGTAAAGGAAATAAAAGCTGGTCAAAAACAGCCAGGTGCTGATCAGGTCATGCCGGGCTGAAGTCAGGTGCAATTGCACCACAGGGAATGCCAGCCAAACCGCAGCTGCAAAGAGCGCTGGCCGGCGCGCGAAACCCATCTCGCCGGCCAGTAAATAGACCAGCAAGGCCGTCATCCAGCCGGAAAGCAGCGGCAGATAGGCAATGAAGTGATCCGAATTGGTAAAGAGGATCGTCCACAGATAAACCAGTTGGGCATTGACCGGGAAAGTGACCTGCCAGATATTGACCGTCTCCCAGGGGAAGTAAGACCCGAGCTGTTTCCACTTCAACACACGGGCCAGGTGGATGGCAAGGGCATCATTGTTGTTCGGGGGGACAACGTAAACGAGCACCACATAGATCAGCAAGGCTGCAAAAAGAACACCAAACAGAATCAGGAGCGGCCAATTTTGCCTGTCCAGCAGCAGGGCTTTCAGGTCAAGACGCAGGCGGAATTTGGGGAACAGGGCCGGCCGCTGAAGCCAGAACCACAAGCCCGCACTGACCAGCAGCAGTAAACCTTGCAAAACAAGAATGGCAAAACGGTCATTCAATCTCCCCAAAAGATTGGCACACTGAAAGACCAGCACAAGATTGGCAAAGGCAACCAGTCCCCAGGCCAGAACGACCTCAGACGCACGCGGCAAGCGCATCAACGAAACGATGCAAAGTACCGACATTACCAAAAGAATAATGGAAAGCAAGAAGAACATGACCTGCCTCAAAAAAATTGGGGATCAAAACCCGCAAGCATACAAATTATAGCCGAAACCGGATTGCAAGAACCGGCGGCAGCTCATCCGGTTCAAGCTGTGATCAATGGCAATTGCGATTGTCATCGCAAAGTGGATCAGGCAGAGGACAGGCAGCGTTGTTCACGCGCGGCGAGCGCAGCAGCGCCAGGTCCAGGTCTGGCAGCAATACAGCCCAGGCGGAGCTGTTTTCACAGCCCAATACCAACGCCTGGCTGGCGTGCAAGGTCACATCGCGGGGGGATTCCTCCAGCGGCAAGACCACGCAATGAAAGCCTTCTTCATTCAGCAGTTCAAACACCAGGCGCGGATAGGGCTTTGCAATGAAGCATTCATTGTGATCCCCCTCGTCTTTGCGGTAAAAACGGGGGTACACCATCCGGCCGGTTTGCAGCAGTGCACCTTCCTGATCCAGAAAAGCGGATATCGTTTGCGGTTGGATGCCGTTTTGCAGCAGCCAGGCCTCAGACGGCAAGGCAGCCATCCCGGCAGGAGGAAGATCCAGCGGCAAGGCTTCCTGGGCCAGGGGGATGATGCCTACTACCAACATCAACCCGGCAGCGGCGGCTGCCAGACGCCACTTTCCGGCACGGGGTGCCGTATCCGGCAAGGCAACTGCAGAGGGCGCGTCCAACCCCAGCAGCCAGGCGGCAAGCTGCACCAGCCCGGTGGCAAAATAGAGCATGACCACCCAATCCACCGGAACGATGTATCGTCCGCCGGAAGTGCGCGCGGCAGTCAATGCCAGCAGGTAACCCAGATACACCATCAATGGCGCCAAACCAGCCAGACGCCATTTGCGCCAGGCCACACCCACCCCCAGCACCACCAGCAATATATTCACCGCCAGCATCGCAGACACGCGCCCATCCCACCAATTGCGCTGCCAGACCGAATCCGGCGCAGACAGGGTGTGATCCAGATCATCATACACCACTGAATCCGGCAGGATCAGCAAGGTGCTTTTGACATTATTGACAAAATGCACGCCGATGAATCTTGCCACATCGGCATAGCGGCTGGCCGGTTTCTCTGCCTGCGGCAGTGTCCTCCAGGAATTGCCCAGCAGCGGGCTGCCCGCTATAGCAGCACCAACCGCAAAACCTGTGTGGGCGGTGCTGTCTGCAGGAGCAAAGCCGCTGCTCTCCAACTCTGGCAGATAGCGGTTCTTCCATACTGTTCCCCGCAAGGGGATTATGAAATACCAGGGGGTGCCAACCGTCTTTTGCGAATACATCATCCAGGGGCTGATGACGGCAGTCAGCATCAGGCCGAGCAAGGCCGTCTGTACCAGCCAGCGTTTCCAGTGCGGCCAGTGCAGCACCAGCGCTGCGGCGGCGATAACCGGCAGCAACAACCACGGATTATGGCGGACGAGAGTCGCCAGGCCCAGCGTGCCGCCTGCCAGCAGCGGATAGAGCAGGTCACGCGGCTTCTGAAACCAGCGCACCAGCCAGAAGGTGAGCAGCACCAATGTCAGGGCGGTGGGCAGTTCGCTGAGCAGCAAACGGGAATGCGCCGTCTGGATCCAGTGCCCGCCGGCAATGGCATTTACCCCGCGCAGTGTGACCAACAAGGCCGCACTCACACCCACCGCCCGGCTGTGCAGCCGCCTGCCAATGGCATACACCAGGGCTGGCACCCAGGCCAGTACCACGGTTTGCAAGGCAGTCAAAAGGGCATAATCCTGCCCGGCCAGCAAATGCAGCAGGGTCAGAAAACTGGAATACAGCGGTTTGTCAACGTAGCGGCCATTGTTCAAACCCAATCCCATCAGGGCAAATTGTGCAGTGCGGTCATACAGAGCAGCATCCGACAGGGGAAAAACTGTCCAGTCTGGCGGGTATGGGCCGGGAGCAAAGAAAGTGGAGAGTGCCGGGGTACGCAGCCACAACCAGGCCGCTGTGGCCCAGATCAAGCCCAGCACGGCCCAATCCAGCCGCCGCCAGGTGCGGCCATCATCAGCCGGGGAGCGCCGGGACAGAATCAAGACCACAATACCCGCCAGCCCGCCGAAAAGTGCCTGCAAGCCCAGCAGAGGCACACCGGGCGGGTTATACTGCTGGGCATCCTGCTCTCCCAGCAAACCCAGGGGGAACGCAGCCGCCCAGATCAACAACAGCAGCCCGGCGCCTGCCAGCACCAGCCGCCACAAACGGCCCTGCGCTTTGAACGCAGCCCAGGTGCGGCGGGGGTCAAGCACTTTCTGCCAGACCAGCAAAGCCAGCAGGGTCTGAAAACTGACCAGACCCAGCCACACCACCAGCGGAGAAAGGCGCTCCATCAACGAAGCCTGATGACCAAAGCGATACGGCGGCAGGCAGATCAGCACCCAGGCGGCGAGGGTCATCACAGCCAGGAAACAGGAAAAGACCCACAAGCGCAGTTTGTTCCCTGCCAGCCAGCACAAGCTGTCTGCTGCACGTTCCGGGCGGCGCCAGGTCAAAACTCCCGCGGCAAACAGGGCCAGGGCGGCGGTCAACAACCCAACGGCCAGCGCCAGGCGCGCCGCTGAAAACCCCCACAGAACTGCGTTCTTGGGATCAGCAGGCAGCAGCAGCAAAAAAACCAACGCCGCCAGGGCTTGCACAGCCGCCAGCAGACACAGGCCGGTCAAAACTTTGCGATGCATCATTGCATACATGATACCAGAGGATCATCCAAAGCCAGCCCCAACTTCGCGGTGTGGATGAAAATGAACCGGCACACAAGCGGTCAAAGTCCTGTGGTGCGCCGGTCCAGCACAAAGAACATCCCCACCCCTGACAACAAGCAGGCGGCGAAGATGACATTGGCCCATAGAGGAGAAAGGGAAATCGCTACAAAGGCCAGGCATTCCAGAATGAGGGCTGCCAGATGCATGCTCATCACCGCCCGGCCGGGATCAATACCCAGGCGCACCAAACGATGATAGGTGTGATCCCGATTCGATTTGTAAAATGCGGTGTGCCGCCGCAGGCGCGAGAAGAAAACCAGCGAGGTGTCAAAGATGGGCACGCCCACCAGCAGAATAGGCACAAACCAGGAGGAGGTCTGGTAAGCGCCGACCGGGGTATAGTGAATACCGATGGCCGCCAATAGAAAACCCAGGGTCTGGGCGCCGGAATCACCCAAAAAAAGGCGGGCCGGGTGACGGTTGAAAAACGAGATGCCCAGGCAGATGCCCAGCAAAATGGCGCAGAACAGCGAAAGCGGGGTTTGGCCGGCATCGTATGTGGCCAGCATGAAAAAGGCCAGCGCCCAGCCGCTCAGGCCGACCGCCAGGCCGTCCATGCTGTCGGTCAGGTTAAAAGCGTTGGTGATGCCCACCACCCACACCCAGGTAACGATCAGGTTCAAGGCGCGATAAAATGACCCGGAGCCGCCGACGAAGAAACCAGGGTATTCAAAGATGCGAATATAAAAACCGGAAGCGAGCAGAATGAGTACAGCGATGGTCTGCCCGATCAGCTTGACTGGCGCAGACATGCCGCGGGCGTCATCCCACAAGCCAAATGCAAAGATCACCAGCGCCCCCAGCAGCACAGGCTGTAATTCCCTGTCATCATAGATCATGAACACTGCCCCGGCGATCAAAAGCGCCATGACCAGGGCCATGCCGCCGGCCAGGGGCGTGGGGAATTCGTGTAATTTGTGGGGAGAACTGCCAGGAATGTCGATCAGTTTCAGGCGGCGGGCGAGGCGGATGGCCAGCCAGCAGGCAACCAGAGCCGCCACCAGACCAACCAGAATGGCTTGAAACATATAAGCGGTTGAAGAAACGTAAATGGCCATTTAGACGCTGTCAACCCCGGCTGAAATGGGAATCATTTCATTATACACCTGCAAAGTTTCAGCCACGATGCGCCGCACCGAAAACTCCGCCGCGGCCAGAGAGCGCCCGCAGCGGCCCATTTCCTGACGCAGGGCCGGGTCGCGGATCAATTTCAGCAGGGCTTCGGCCAATGCGACTGCATCCCGCACCGGCACCAGAAAACCGTTCACCCCGTCCTGGACGATCTCGCGGCAGCCGGGGGCGTCTGTGGTCACCACCGGGCGGGCACAGGCACCCGCCTCTGCCAGAGAAAGCGGCATACCCTCGCGGTAGGAAGGCAGGCAGACAATATGCGCCTGGGGCAGCATGACACGCATGTCATCGTGCCAGCCCCACCATTCCACCACGCCTTCATGCACCCATGCTTGCAGCTGGTCAGGCGGCACAGCGCGCGGATTATCGGGATAGGTATCCCCTACCAGCACAAAGCGGGCGGTCATATCCTGAGACGCCGTACCCTTCGACATGCTCAGTGTATGCTTCAATGAACGCGCAGCCGCCACGAACTCGCCCACGCCCTTGTCCCACAGGAAACGGCCCACCATCATCACCACCGAATCACCGGCCGGTTCGGGAGAGGGCACAAAGACATCCGTATCCACCCCGGAGCCGCGTATCAAATGCACATGCGCCTTACCGAGCAGACGTTGCTGCCGGAACAGTGCGATATCGTCCGGGTTTTGGAAGATGACAGCCGTGTTGCGCAAAGCCAGGCGGTAAACAGGCTGCAGAAGCAGCCGCAGCCACTGTGCCCGCCGTGCTGGCGTAAAAATATAGCCCAACCCGGTGATGGCATTGATGATCTTTCTCACTCCCGCCAGGCGGGCAGCCAGCGAGCCGTACAACACGCACTTGATGGTGAAATGATGCACCACGTCTGGCCGCTCGGTGCGGTAAACACGCGCCAAACTGAAAATGGTTTTCAATTCAACCCAGGGATTCATGCCGCGCCGCTCGAGCGGGAAAGGCAGCCAGCGGAAACCTTCGGCTTCCAGCCGCGGTCCATAACCTCCCGGCGGCGAGATCAAAACCACCTCGTAACCGGCTTCCCGCAGAGCGCGCAGCAGAGGCAAACGGAAATTGAACAAATACCAGTCGGTGTTGGCAAACAGGATAACTTTCATGAATGGCCATCCTGCCCTTCCAGCCAGGCCTGGAACATCAACACCGTCCACAGTTGATATTGCCAGTTGCGCTTGCCAGAGAGATACTCCTGCCAGGTTTGGCGAATGGGAGCCGGGTCAAAAAAGCCTTCACGGCGCAGGCGATCCTCTGCCAGAAAACTCTCGGCCCAGTCACGCAGCGGGCCGCGCAGCCAGGCATCGATGGGGATGGCAAAACCCATCTTGGGGCGCTCGATCAAATCTGCTGGCACATACTGGTACAGCACCTGGCGCAGCAGCCACTTGCTCTGTCCGTCCCGAATTTTGAAGCGCATTGGCAGCCGCCAGGCGAACTCCGCCACGCGGTGATCGTCCAGCAAGGGCACGCGCCCTTCCAGGCTGACGCCCATGCTGGCCCGGTCCAGTTTAACCAGAATATCATCCGGCAGATAGGTAGCCATATCCATGAACATCATCCAGTGCGCAAAATCGGGCATCTCCTGCCAGGCTGCCGGGTCGTCAAGTAGAGTGCGGGGTTCGCGAGCCGCCAGCACAACCTCATCCGGCCGCTTCCACTGCGAGACCAACTGGCGGTAAACTTCCTGCGGGCAGTCTGCGCCGAGCATATCAGAGATCTTCTGAATCTTGTCCGCCAGCAGCGGCTGACGCAGCATGTGTGGGGTCAACGGGCCCATGCGGCGCGCCAGGGTTTGCCAGCCCTCCGGCGGCAGGATCGAGATCAAGCCACGCAGTGTACGCCGGCCAAACCGCTGCAAAACACCAGCCCGCTTCCAGATGCGGTCTGCCCAGGTGTAACGGTTGTAACCGGCAAACAGTTCATCGCCGCCATCGCCGGACAGGCTGACGATCACATGCTGCCGGGCAAGCTGCGACACCAGGAAAGTGGGGATCTGCGAGGCATCGGCAAAAGGCTCGTCATACAAGCGCGGCAGGCGTGGCACCACATCCAGCATTTCCTGAGGAGATACGTACAATTCCGTGTGGTCTGTGCCCAAATGACAGGCCACCCTGGCCGCGTGCACAGCTTCGTTGTAATCCGTCTCATGAAAACCGATGGTGAAGGTACGCACCGGCCGGCTGCTCTGGGATTGCATCAAGGCCACCACGGCAGACGAGTCCACCCCGCCGGAGAGGAAAGCCCCCAGGGGTACATCGGCGATCATGCGTTGCCGGACGCCATCCCGCAAAAGGGTATCCAGGGCGGCCACTGCTTCCTGGTCGCTGCCACAGAAAGGATCGGCAAGTCCCTGCATGGCCGTGTGCTGCGCCGACCAGTAGGTCTCCAGGCGGGGTTCCTGCTGTGCCTGGGCAGAAGCCAGGCTCAGGATGGTACCGGGCGGCTGCTTGTGAATGCCCTCATAAATCGAGAAGGGCGCAGGGATATAGGCAAAGCGCATGTACAGGGATAACACATCGCGATTGATTCTGCCCTGAAAAGCAGGATGGGCGTGCAGGGTTTTTAATTCTGAGCCAAACAGAAAGACGCCCCCGCTCCAGCCATAATATAGGGGTTTGATGCCCAGGCGGTCGCGCACCAAATGCAGGCAGCGCTGCTGGCGGTCCCACAGGGCAAAGGCAAACATGCCATTGAAGCGCGACACGGCTGTCTTCAATCCCCACTGGCAAACCGCGGCCAGCATCACTTCCGTGTCGGATGTGCCGCGAAAGCTGTGCCCCAAAGCCGAAAGCTCTGCCCGCAGTTCAATGAAGTTATACACCTCACCGTTAAAGACGATCACATAGCGGCCATCTGCCGAGAACATCGGCTGGCGGCCGGTCGGCGAAAGATCAACGATCGCCAGACGGCGAAAGCCGAGGGCCAGGCCGGCTTCAGCGTCCACCCACTCACCCGAATCATCCGGGCCGCGGTGCTGGATGGTCAACGCCATGCGCTGCACGCTGGCCTGCAAGTCGGCAGCGTCACTGCCGCAACGGGCATCCCAGAAGCCGGTAATGCCGCACATGCTAGCGTGCTCCTTCAGCGGCCAGTTCACGGTAGAGGGCGGCGTATTGTGCAGCTACAGCCGGCAGGCTGAAATGATCCTGAATGCGCTGGCGGGCGGCTTTGCCCAGCGCGGCGCGTTCGTCTGCGGGCAGGTCGAGCAGCGCCAGCCAGGCCTCAGCCAGGGAGGCGGGGTCGCGCGGGGGCACAACTTTGCCGGTTTCAGCAACCAGATAGGCCGAATCGCCCACGTCGGTCACCACACAGGGCACGCCGCAGGCCATGGCCTCACCCACCACGAGCGGGAAAGCCTCACCATAGGCCGAGGAAGTGGTCAGAAGATCAAATGAGGCCATCAGTTGAGGAATATCCTCGCGTCGTCCCAACAAATGAAAAACTGGCTGCAAACCTTGCTCCACGATCCAGGCTGACAGTTCTTCATTTTGCCAGTGAACCCCATCGCCGCACAGCACAAACTGTACTTCCGGTTTTTTGCCGGTTAAGGCAGCTGCAGCGCGAATCAAATTTGGATAATCTTTCTGGGGGTCAAAGCGGCCCACATGGCCGACCAGAAAGGCCTCGCTTGCAATCTCAAGCTCCTGGCGAATTTTCAGACGGGCAGCAGCATCAGGCCGAAAGCCGGTCAGGTCAAACCCATTCGGGATGATGACCATGCGACTGGCGTAATATCCCAACCCAATGTGCAAATCGCGGGCAACCTGCGAGCAGGAAAGGATCTTGTGCGGCAAAGAATGAGACAATCTGGACAGGAGTTTCACCGTCCAGCGGGTAGTGCGCTTGCTGGTATGCGCATCCAAAACACTGTTATGGATGCCCCATACGAGAGGCGTGTGCCCTTCCAGGGCAGCCGCCAATCCGCCAACCAGATCAGCATGGTACATCCAGGTCTGGATCACATCCGTCGGGTTGCGGCGCAGCCAGTGCACCAGGCGCAATACTGCCGCCGGCCCGCCAGCGATGGACTGCATACCCAATGCAGTTACCTGTACGCCGAGGGATCGAATCCTGGTACCCATTGGGCCATCCGAGGTCAGGGAGATCACCTGCGCCGGGAATTCTTCCGATGGCATAGCCGTCAGGAGACGATAAAGCATGACCTCCGCTCCGCCGGTATCAAGTCCGGTAATGACGTGCGTCACCCGCAAAGGTTTCGTCATTCCTGCGCCTCAAAGTCCGAACCAATCACACCAGACCGCCCTGTTTTACAAGCTGCTCCACAGCGTCGAAAACAGTGACGATCTGCTCCTCTGTCATTTCAGGGAAAAATGCAATTGCTACAGTCTCATTAGCGGCCTGTTCTGACACCGGCAAAGAACCCGCCTTCCAGCCCAACTCACGGCAAGGCGCTGACAGATGCAATGGCTGGGGGTAATAGACTGCCGAGGCCACACCCAGTTCTTTCAATTGCTTTTGAAATTGTTCGCGCTGTGCTACACGGATAATGTACAGGTGATAGACATGTGTACGGTCCGCCACAGACACCGGTGTGCGCACACCAAATTTATTCAAAGCATCCGTATAGCGTTCCGCCAAGGCGATGCGGCTTTCGTTCCAGGCTGCCACATATTTTAACTTAACGCGCAGGATGGCTGCCTGGATCTCATCCAGGCGGGAGTTATAGCCCAGCATCTCGGGAAAATATTTTTTCTTCCAACCGTGGGTGCGCAGCATGCGCACCTTTTCAGCAAGTCTGTCATCGTTCGTTGTGACCATACCACCATCGCCATAGGCACCCAGATTCTTGGTTGGGAAGAAACTCAAACAGCCCAAATCACCAATGGTGGCCGTGTAACGTCCCTGATACTTTGCGCCAAATGCCTGAGCATTGTCCTCAATGACCTTGAGACCGTGCTCGGATGCAAATGTTAGCACCTCATTCATATCAGCCGGCAACCCATATAAATGCACCGGGATAATGGCTTTTGTGTGCTGCGTAACAACTTTCTCTGCCTCCTGCATGTTCATCAAATAAGTATCGGGGTAAATATCCACAAACACCGGGCGGGCACCCACATGGAGCACTGCCCCAGCAGTGGCAAAAAAAGAATACGCAGGGATAATGACTTCATCGCCTGGCCCAACCTCCGCAGCGCGCAGGGCAATCACCAGAGCATCTGTGCCTGAAGCGACACCAACCGCATGCTTTACCCCCAAATGAGCAGCAACTTCTTCTTCCAATGCGCGCTCATTTGGACCCAGAATGTAATTTCCCTCAGCCAACACGCCCTGAATAGCTGCATCGATTTCAGATTGGATCAGCCGGTACTGCGCAACCAGATCTATCAATGGGATCATTCTTTCTCCTTCATTTTCCGCTCTATCATCCGGGTGCAGTAAGCAACCGCACAATCTTTTCTCCAACGTTTTGAACAAATTCACCACCCTGAGCCATCACCGGTGGACAAGCCGTATGAACAGCCTTCAATATAGCTTTTGGGTCTGCCCCCACCAATACATTCCATCCCAATGCTACCGTATCAATCCATTCGGTCTCATCGCGCAAGGTAATACAGGGCACACTCAGCCACATAGCTTCCTTTTGCAATCCGCCTGAATCAGTCAGAATAATACATGCACTACTCGCCAGATAAACCATTTCCAGATATCCCACCGGGTCAATCAACTGTACATGCGATGTCGGCACATAGCCTACTTCATCCAACTTTTTCCGCGTTCGCGGATGCACTGGCCATAGTAATGGTTCTTCCAAGGCATCAAAAGCCTGCAAAATGCCTTGGAAACGTGCGGGATCATCCGTATTTTCAGCCCGATGAACAGTAGCCAACAGATACTGTTGCGGCTGCAAAGCCAATGCGGATAGCTTTTCTATAAACCGTTGACTTTGCGCTGCTGCCCATTGCAGAGCTTCATACATCACATCGCCCACCAGATGAACTCCTTTGATAATCCCTTCCGCTTGCAAATGCGATACCGCTACACCCGTAGGACACAACAATAAATCTGAAATATGATCGGTCAGTATACGATTGATTTCTTCCGGCATAGAACGGTTAAAGCTGCGCAAACCAGCTTCAACATGCGCCACCGGAATATGCAATTTTGCGGCAGCCAACGCACCGGCAAGAGTCGAATTGGTATCACCATACACCACAACCCAATCAGGTTGTACATCAATCAAGACCTGTTCTATGGCCGCCAGCATCGCTCCAGTTTGCACACCATGCAGTCCAGAACCAACATGCAGGTCATATTCCGGCTGTGGAATGCCCAACTCCTCAAAAAACACAGCCGACATATTCTCATCATAATGCTGCCCTGTATGAACAAGGATTTCAGTATGTTCTTTGCGCAGTTCCCGGCTTAATACAGCAGCCTTAATAAATTGAGGTCGGGCGCCAACAATCGATACAATTTTCAAAAGTCTATCGTTCCTTTTCAATTTTCAACATGGCTTCAAAATCTGTCCCGTTTTAATGTATTGAGTACCGCAGGAGGGACAGACGGCAGTATTATCTTTAAGCGAGAGCTTCACCCCGCACTGGCACATCCAGCCCGTCTGCCGGGCAGGGTTACCCACCACAAGGGCATAGTCTGGCAAATCATGCGTGACCACCGCACCGGCCCCCACAAAGCAGTACCTCCCCAGGGTTACACCGCATACGATGGTGGCGTTGGCGCCAACCGAAGCGCCCTGTTTAACCAAAGTCGTTTTGTATTCGTCTTTACGAATCACATGGCTGCGGGGATTGATCACATTGGTAAACACCATCGATGGCCCCAAGAAGACATCATCTTCAATGACCACGCCGGTGTAAACAGAAACATTGTTCTGTATCTTGACATTGTTGCCCAGTACCACATCATCGGAGATGAGCACATTCTGGCCAAGATTGCAGCCCTTGCCGATCTTTGCGCGCGGCATGACATGACAAAAATGCCAGATCTTCGTTCCCGCGCCAATCTGCGCCCCATTATCTACATAACTTGATTCATGCACAAAATAGTCTGTCATGTCATCCTTTTTTCTGCGCCAGCAAGGGATGAATAAGGTCGCCGGCATCAGTAAGTGGGGTTGTTCGAATTTTATGTGTCAGCGAGACAGAGGGCCGCGCATCATTAATTCCAAACCCATGGCCGTTCAAAACCCCTTCATACACCTTTGTATGCAGCTCAGTGAAACCAGTGGAAAACTCGACCTCGCTGCCATCGACGGTGATCGAACGAAAAGTGCTCTTCTCACCTGGAACAACCTGGAATGGCAGGTCAGATTGATCAATTGAAAGGAACCAGCGCACACGGGCATAAGCCATCTCAATATAACCGGACATCCGGTTGGGGCCGCTATGGAAAACGCGCACATCACCCGCTTCGCCAAACAGCCATAATAACAGGTCAAAGAGATGAATGCCGATATTGGTGGCAATCCCGCCGGATTTTTCCTCCATACCTTTCCAGGAACTTCCGTACCAGGAACCGCGCGAGGTCAAATACGTCAACACGACATCATGCTGTTTTCCCGAAGAGCGGGTTTCTAATAACTGCTCGCGTAGCAAGAGCAGGGAAGGCAGCAAGCGTAGTTGCAAAACGGTATAGATCTTATGGCCGCTTTCCTCTTCCAGCAGCGCCAGTCCATCCAGGTTCCAGGGATTGATGACCAGCGGTTTCTCGCAGATCACATCTGCACCCACGCGCAAGGCAAGCCGGCAATGAGCATCATGCAAATAATTCGGCGAGCAAACACTGACATAATGCACACGTTCTTCTTCTGGTCCGCGGCGCAGTTTTTCCAGGTGGCGGTCAAAACGCTCGATCTCGGTGAAAAACTTGGTATCAAAGGAATAACGGTCCAGCAGACCTACGGAGTCATGCGGGTCAACCGCCGCGATCAGGCGGTTGCCGGTGTCATGAATCGCTTTTAAATGACGCGGGGCAATATACCCGGCTGTTCCAACCAATGCGAAATTCTTCATTACTTTTTGCCTCAGTAAAAGGAGTTAAGAGCATTGTGTATCGCTATCGTTAATTAGTCAATCATCACGGTAGTTTTAAATACACTCGTCATAATTATATCAACCAAAAAAGAAACTGCATTTGTTAACCGAGAACAAAAATATCTTCTGCATATCGCTGACGACAAAAAACATTTCCACTGCGCCTAATTTTTACTTGTTTACATGCCAACAACAAATTGTTTCATAAAATCAAGGCGCTGTTGTTCCTTATATTTTGTATCAATCAACGGTGCAATTAATTGTCGTTCGACACGTTTGCCTTGCATATCAAAAGCAAATTGGCGTATTTTAGCCACATTGCTGCGTAAATTATCCTCTGTGTTGTCAATTTGCAGCACAAATTCAAATTCCGTTCCAATTAAATCGGTATCTTGATACGCTAAAAAAATGGGCAGGCCATAAGCCAGATATTCTCGCACCTTGAGTGGCGAACCTTCATTGATATCAATCCTGTGCAGGGCAAGTGATCCAATTCCTACATCCGCTTTCGCAAGTATTTCCTGGTACACAGAGCGATCAACAAAGCCATGTAACTGAACATTTGGAGGAATAAATTGTTCTGAGAAATTTTCAGAACCACTCCCGATTAAATCGAATTCAAGATCTGGACAGTTTTCGGCCAGCCAAAAGAGCTTATCCAGTCCATGCCAAAGGTTATGCGGCACGCCGATATAAGTCAATCGCGGTTTTGCATTATTTGGTGCGGGCAGAGGTTCGTAGCGGCGCAAATCAATGCCGTTGGCCAGTACCAGAATAGGCTTCCCAAATTTTGTGTTCGAGGGGTGACCTCCAATTTCATAACTCACAGCCACAAAAGCGGCAGCATGACCATACACATAATTTCGCGTCAAACGATGCACAAGATTGCGGAACCTGCCGTGCATTCTGTATTCCACTACATCAATGGTATTCAATTCCATTACTACCGGGGCGATGCGGAACAGTCGCTGCAGGGGATAAGTGTAGATGCCGGAGCGCAAATAGATCACGTCCGGCTGGTAAGCTGCCACAGCTTCGATCAGGTGTGCCAACTGGCGCGACCGGTCAAATTCCCGCATCAGACCGCGCATGCCTTCCCCAAACTGGAAAGCTGTCACTTCTTCACCGGTAACCTCGGCACTGGTCGTAGTGAACCAATGAGCCGTGTGCCCGGTTTCATTCCAGGCGCGCACCGCCGAGCGGATCTTGAGTCCTACCCCGCCATTGACGATCGAGTGCATCAGGTTGTAACTCACATAAGCAATCTTCATTTTATTCCTGCGTAATGGCATGCCGGATGTTTTCCAGCGCACCAGGTTTGAAATAGTTTTCCGAAACCTCCGGCAACACATGCCGATCGCGTGCTGCACAGACCAGATCGGCCAGTTCCTGCGGGGTGCGGGCCAGGGCGGCATGCCCAGCCTGCACCAGGTTTTCCACCACGGTATGACCCGGCAAAGCCAGCACAATGGTCGGCACACCCAGGCCAAGGGCATCGTAATGACAGGCCGAAGCAATGCTCACATGCAGATCGGCCTGGCTCAACAATTCAAATGTAGAGGGCATTTCGCTTCCCAGAAGAATGCGCACCCGCCGGTCGGCGCCGAAGACCTGAAGATATGGGGCCTTTGAAGGGTCGCTTACCGGATGCAGTTTGATGGTCAATTGCAGATCACAGCCCGCCTTGTCCATGAATGAACGCATGAACTCAATCATCTCTGTGACGGCCAAACCCTGAGTGGTCAACACAACCTGCAAAGGGCGCTCCCCGCCATCCAGCGGAGAAGCCGCCCGCTGCCGGCGGTAATGATCCATGCGAACACTGCCCACCGGCAGCAGCTCGCGGTCATAGAAACCGCCTTCAGCCAGTTCTTGCCGCCAATGCTCGCCAAACAGCAGCAGGTGGTCGGGGATCAGCAATGTCTCCTTGTATGGGCGGGCTTCGGCCTGCAGGGCGTCCGGGTGATTGCGGGAGAAGATGCCGTGCTGCATTTCAAAACTCGGGATGCCCAGCTCGCGGGCGGCGGCCAGCATGGCAAATTCGTTGGTGTTGGAGATCAAGACTGCCCGTGGGCGCACCTTCTTCAGCAGATTGCGATAAATCCGTTTGCCCCAGTAGAAATAATGCAGCTCACGGGAAATGCGCTCTGCGCTGATTGCCAGGCCCAGACCGCTCTGGATGCGCTCACTCAAATAGCGGGCAATCTCTTTGATCTGCGGTCTGGGGCGCATCAGGCGATTCAAAAGCCCGGTGAGTAGTTCCAGAGGGGTGGCGGTCAGGTCGCTTTTGACCAGCGCCTGACGGTTGAGCGCATGAAAAGCCTCACTGTTGACCCGCTCCAGCTTGAAACAACTGCCCAGTGACAGGCTGAGATCATCAAAAAGGACATCCTTGTACAGCCCATTCTCTTTTTCAATACGCAGCGAAGACGAGGTGTCCAGCAGATACTGTGCGCGTTTTGGGAAGAAATAAACCGGCATTTCTTGCAGGCCGCGCAGCAGGCGCTTCCGTTTGTCCGGGGCGGGTCTGGGCGCTTGCGGATGGATGATGAGCTGCATCGACACCCAAAAGCGCAGCAAACGCCAGGCGCTCCAGCCGTCAATCTTCAGGCTGAAGAGATCATTCTCCTGTTCGAAGCGGCGGATGATCTGTGAAACCTGCTGCTCGGAAAGCAATTCGCTCATCAATCCGCACCCAGTTCCCAATCACAGTCCAAAGATACGCTGCACCAGACGCATCGACTCCAGCGACTCATCCAGGCTGATCGACTCATGCTCCTGACCAAGGGCGGCTTTGACGGCATGCTCGGCTTGCAGGCGCAGGCCGGGTTTGAAGGCCGTGTCCCAGGGGTGGGCTTCCACTGCTTCCAGTTTGCGGCTGCCGGCCACCTGGAAGGAAGCCTGTTCCAGCGGGCGCATCTCCCAGCGTTTGGCAGCGGTCTGGATGGTGGCCGCCCACGGGCCAGGGCCTTTCCAGATGCCCTCATACAGGCCGGTGTCGCCGCTGTCGAAGACCAGTTTGGCAACCACGATGCCGGGATCATCCGGCGTCCAGGGGAAGACGTTCTGCACCTCGACCACCTTGTCGCGTCCAAAGGCAGTGAAATAATCAACCATGTGGATCGAGTTGGCATACATCCAGTTGGCCACCACTTTTGCGGGTTGGCCGTATTGCAGGGCTGTGGCCTGATCCTGCTGATCCTGCATCTTGATGAAACGCGGCCCGTCGATCTGTGCCAGGTCGGCCAGGGCTGTGCGCGTGGCGGCATAAAAGCGCCGATTGAGAGCCACGTACACCTTGCGCGCCTGCTGCTCGGCGGCAGCGTGAATCTCAAGCGCATCGGGCATGTTAAAACCGGCCGGCTTTTCCAGCAACACCGTCCAGGGGAAGGCAAAGCAGGCGCGGCTGACCTTGTTCATCGACAACTCAACCACGGTCACCACCACCAGGTCGGCTTGCGTTTTTTCGTAAAGTTCTTCCACCGAATCGTACACCCCTTTTATGCCGAATTCGGCAGCCAGCTTCTCGGCGCGTTCACGAGTGCGGCTAAAGATGCCGCTCAGTTCCACGCCGGGTATATCGCCAAAGGCTTTGACATGTTCGGTGGCCATGTATCCGGCGCCAACAAAGGCTACTTTACAGGTTTGGGTCATGCGTTTTCTCCTAAGATTGTGGATCCTGACTTGTAGTAACCACTTCAGTGGTTATGAAATTCATGAAAGAACGACAAAAGTTGTTACTACATTTATGTTTAATTCTAGCCCCCCTCGCCAATCCAGTCCAGCGCGGCGGCAAAGTCAATGGATGGGAAAAGGGTCAGCGCGCTGCCGGGGGAAGCGTTGCGCACCTCCAGCCCTACCCATTCACATTCAGCGGCAACCTGCGGCCATTGGCCGAGCAAGCGCGCATAATCCGGTTTTGCAACCCGCCGCCTGCCTGCCAAATAAGCAGGCAGGAAGTGATCTGGGTCCTGACCGTGACGCATGCGGATGTAATCCTGGCCTGTTTCTTCTGCGCCGGGCAGGGTGGAATAGCGCGCATCCACACCCACCAGGGCCACGCGCCGGTAACCCAGGGCCGCCAGAATTTGCAGGGCAGATGCGCCCACATTGCCATAATCGGTCACAACAGCCAGATCGAGGGAGAAGGGGGCATCCTCCTGCAAGCGCAGCAGGGTCACCCGTTCAGAGGCAGCAATGCCAAATTGGACGGCGTTCTCATTCAGGAAGAAACGCCGCACGCCGCTTTCTGCCACCAGGCGACGGATGTCGGCAGCGTTGTCCTCCAGCGCCACAGGATCCAGGCAGGCATACCAGGTGGGGTGGAAGCCCCACTGCGGCCAGGCAATATAGGCGCGGTTGAAGGTGATCGTGTCATAAGCGGCCAGGCGCGTCACGTCGATCTTGTTCAGACTGGGGCCGGTGCCGATCAGAAAGCAGGCAGGGTTCATTAATCTATACGCAATCTATGCCCAGGGGAAGACCCGCGTACGGTTGAGGTTTTCATCAACGCGCACCGGCACATGCCCGTTCTCATCCGACTGGTAAGCCGCCACCAGCACAGCCACCGCCTGGCGGCCATCTTCTCCGCTGGGCCAGTCTTCGCCATTGAGCACAGCTTGCAGCACGTGGCGCGTGGGGGTAACCGCATCAGCCGGGGCGATCTCCCGCCCGGCCTCGATGGCGGGCATGCCGTAGCGCGTGGTGGGCAGTTCGCGGTACTGCTGCTCGCGCACCACCCAGGACATCTTGCCCAACAACTCGTCCACCGTCAGGCGGCCATAGGGGCCGGCGTACGTCACGTGCATACCATGTCCCTGGTCGGGGCCGATCTCCAGATAGAAACGTTTGCCGCTGGCAGTGGTCAAGCGCAGCGACCCGGCCCGGTCGGAGAACTGCGGGCCGCGCGGGTTGGAAAGCGGATCGGGTGAGAACCAGGCCTGCACCTCCAGCGGCGTCTCGCCGGTCATGTAGCGGAACATTTCAAAATAATGCGTGCCGTTCATCGACATGCCAAAATTGCCAGCCACCACCGTCACACTGCCAAGGCCTCCGAAAGCATCCGAATCGACGATCTCTTTGGCCGCGGTGTACTGCTCCATGAAGCGCATCTGGTGATTGATGGCCAGCTTTGTGCCATGGGCGCGACAGGTCTCAATCATCAGGTCACATTCGGCCAGCGAGACGCCCATCGGCTTTTCACACAGCACCACTTTTGCCCCGCCTTCGGCAGCGCTGCAGGTATATTCACAATGCGTGGGGGCGGTGGAGGCCACTACCACCACTTCGGGGGCAGTTTCGGCCAACATCTGGCGGGCATCGCTAAAATGCAAGCCAGGGGCAACACCCTGTTCTTTTTCCGCCATTGCCAGCGACTCCGGGCTGGGGTCGCAAATGCCCACCAGTTCGAGACCAAGCTCCTTGACCACCTGAATATGCCGCCGCCCCATGCGTCCTGCGCCAATCACAACTGTTCTCATGTGGTTCTCCTTAGATAAACTTGTCACTGCGAGCGAAGCGAGGCAGTCTCCACCACTAACAGGAAGATTACCGCTGTGCGGTGGCAGTGACAAAATGAATTCTTCTCTTTGCGGCCTGGCGTGTTCTCTTTCTCATGCAAAGGCGCCAAGACGCAAAGAAAACACCAATTTTGAAGGGGCAAAAGTTTCGCTATTCTGTTAATGCATCCAGCAGCGCCAGCAAGCGCACCCCGGCCTGTCCGTTCAGGCGGCCCCACTGCGAACTGATACCAGCCTGTGCGGCGGCAGCCTGCGCCAGCGCCACCGGGTCGCCAGCAAGCTTCTGGATTATATCAACAAAGGCATCCTGTTCGCTGACAGTGAACACACCTGGCAGATTTTCATAATCCCGGTAACCAAAACGATACACGTCGTAGTTGATCACCGGTTTGCCACAGGCAATCGCCCAGCGGATGGTGGCTGAGACCGAGGCAACATACAAATCGCACAGCGGCACCAGATGGGCGGTATCCGCCTCCGTGATCCGGCCGCCGACCTCTTCCAAAAAGTCAAACTTTGTGCGCGGCAGGCGCGGATGCAGGCGCAGCACCAAATTCCAGCCAGGCTGGGCGGCGAGGGCCGCCACCCAGAAACGCAGCAGTTCTTCGTAGCTGGCAAAGCCGCCCAACTGGTCGGGGTACGGATTGGGCGGCAGAGCGCACAACAGCATTGGACGATCAGGAGGGAGGCCCAAATCAGCATAGAGTGCCGTGCGGCGTTCATCCGCGGCTTGCAGCATTTCGGCCAGCACATCGTCATACAGCGCACCGGTTTCGACCAGCTTGTTTGCAGGCAAACCCAGGAGCAGGTAATGCTGGCGCATGTGCTCGCTCTCCACGGCGATTGCATCCGCCGCGCCGCTGTTCATGATCCACGGTTGGGGCGGGGCCGCCTTCAGCCATTCCAGGGCCAGTACCCGCCCGCCGGGCAGGCGCAGCAGTCGACAGCCCTGGTGTTCATGTACCCAGCGGGGATAAAACCGGCCCGCCAGCCAGTTGGGCCAGTGCCGCCACTGGTGTTCCGGGCGGTTGATGACCGCACCAGCCGGTTCACTGGCATCCGCCACGGTATAGGGCACCACCACCACCGGCACACTGGCGGTATGCGCGGCCTGCACCCAAACCGGGGTGGCATAGCCCACATTCTCCTCAGCCAGTACCAGCAGGTCAATCTGGTGCTTGTGAATGAAACGGATCACCATTTTACGCAAGCGGCGGTATTCGCTCCAGGCCCAGGGCAGACTGTTCACCAGCCGCGGATAGAGCCAGCGCCAGATGCGGCGCGGCAAGGAAACGGCCGGCGATGATCCCCCGGCTGGTGTGGTTTGCTCCGGGCGGGCCGCACAGGGCAGCCCGCGGCTGTCGTAACAGGCAAATCCCAGGCTGGTGCAAACCAGCATATCGCGGGTCTGTGCAGGATAGGAACGGGCAAAAATGAATTCCGGCGCATAGCGGCCGGAATCATACTGGCATTGCGCCACCCGGCGCAGTTCGGTGAAATGCGTGTCCAGAAAGACCACCAGCAGGGCTTTTTTCAAACTGTACCTCAGGCGCTGCCGCCGTCCTTCAAAAGGGCCACGTCAGCATCCACCATCATATGCACCAATTGCTTGAAAGTTACCGTGGGCGACCAGCCCAGGCATTCTTTGGCGCGGGTGATGTCGGCCACCATCAGCTCTGCCTCGATCGGGCGGAAGAATTGCGGATCCTGCACCACATACTGCGCATAATCCAGGTCGAGATAAGAGAATGCTGCCTCGCATAGCTCGCGCACCGAGTGGGTCTGGCCAGTGCCGATGACAAGGTCGCAGGGGGTCTCCTTCTGCAGCATCAGCCACATGGCCTCGACATAATCACCGGCGAAGCCCCAATCACGGCGGGCTTCCAGGTTGCCCAGGCGCAGCTCATCCTGCAAACCAAGTTTGATGCGCACCGCAGCTTGCGAGATCTTGCGGGTCACATAGCGGATATTGCGGCGCGGACTTTCATGGTTGAAGAGAATGCCCGAAACAGTGAACATGCCGTAGGATTCACGGAAATTGATGGTGGAGAAATGGCCATAGACCTTGGAAATGGCATAGGGGCTGAGCGGGTGAAAGGGCGTATCCTCGTTCTGCGGAGCGCTGAGGGTTCTGCCGAACATCTCGCTGCTGGATGCCTGGTAAAAACGGGTTTCGGGGTTCACTAGGCGAATGGCCTCCAGAATGCGGGTCACGCCCAGGGCGGTGGTCTCGGCGGTCAGCAAGGCGTGGTTCCAGGAGTTCTGCACATAGGACTGCGCTGCCAGGTTATACACTTCGCCAGGCTGATATTCCTGCAGGATATTGATGATCGAGTTGCTGTCGAGCAAATCACCCTGAACGACAGTGATGCGCGACAGGATCTGCTGGATTTCGGGTTCGCTCACATTGGCAGTTGGGCGCACCATGCCCACCACCTGATAGCCTTTGTCCAACAGAAATTCGGCCAAATAGGAACCGTCCTGGCCGCTGACACCGGTGATCAAAGCAGTAGGCATCATTTTCCTCCCAGCCCCTGGGTTGCAGAGGCAATTTTGCTCTTTTGGATAAATAAATTATACTCTTTCCCCGTCCGCATCATTCCACCCAGATTCAACTCACTGACAAGTCACCTGCCGGAGAAAAACCTGAATGATTCAGGAAATTATTCTGTGTGGGGTTTGTAACGGCTGGCCGCCTCTGGCGGGAAGACAAGCTCCTGAAGGAAAGCCTGCACCGGCTGCACAACGCGCTCGCCGCCGGTATAGGTGGTGCCCGGATCATAATACAGCGAGCAGGTCTGGCCATCAGCATAATGAATGGCATAACTCTCGCTGTGACCGCCATCTGGAGCGTCCTGCGCTTCCACCCGTTCCAGTGCAGCGCAAACCAGGTTTTGCAGTCCGGCAAAGAGCGTCGCCGCCTGCTGCACGTCCAGCGCAAGCTGCCAGGTGCCGTCGTTTACCTCGCTCCCGGCGATGCTGCCCATGCGGGTCAGGGTCACCTTGTCTTTGGTGATGACAATCTGCTCACGCCATTGCAGTTCGGGCAGGATCGGCCCTGCATCCGAGGTATACGAAACATGCGAAATCTCTTTCATGGTGCGCTCCGTCTTGCAGCCAGCCAGACACAGTCCTAAAATAAAAACCGGAATGACGAACAACCTGCCGTTCACACAACCTCCTCAAGTCCTTCCCAGGGTCAGACCAAACTTGTACTCCATTATAGTAGTTTCGCCCCGCCCAGACAACAAAAGAACGCCCGGCTTCACCGGCAGGCCAGCCAGACGTTTGCAGAGAATGGGAATGGGTTGTCCGGTTACAACTGAGGCGGCAAGGCTTTTTGAGCCAGGATCAAAATATGCTCATCCGGAAACCGGGTTCCGGATGCCTCAATGTCCACCAGACGGCGCCATTTATCCTCGTTCACGGTCAGGGTGCGCAGCTCACGGATTTGCAACCCTTGCCGGGCAAAGGCTGCCCGATACTCGTCTTCTGTAAAATACTGGTAACTCTCCAAGCGCTCGGTTTCCCAAAGCCGCTTGCCCAGGAAAATGGACTTGGTCATATAGCGGGTAAAGGCGCGGCGCGGCAGTTCCACACACAGAGGGTCGGCAAGCTGACGCCAGGTGATGTGCAAAGGGTGATACTGCCGCGCAAAGTCCTCAAAACCCTGTCGCGCCTGAAGATCACAGAAACGGATGCGCAGCATCTGCTGCGGATCACCGGCAGGTTCCAGCCCATCAAACAGCACCAGCCAGCCACCAGTCACCAGGCAGTCAACGGCACCGGCCAGGGCCTGCTCCACGCGCTGTTTGGCGGCGGGAACATCCACTTCATCCAGCTCGGCAGAAAAACAGTCTGAAAACACTTCATGCAAGGCATTGACCAGCAGCACGATCTCGAAGCTCCCCAACCCGGCCAGCAAACCAGGGTCGGTAAAATCACCTTCCACACAAGCCATGCCGGGGAAGTCCCGCTGACAAACTGCCAGCGACCGGGCTTTATAGTCCACCCCAACTGAATCCTTGACGGCGCACAGCGAAGCGTGAGCATCGAGCAGCGCACCGATCACCTGCCCTTCGCCGCAGCCCAGTTCCAGCAAACGCAGCGGACGGCCAATCTGCGGTGCCAGGCGGCGGATCAGTGCAGAGACAGCCAGAATGGCAG
The DNA here is from genome assembly GCA_020060485.1 of Anaerolineales bacterium. The sequence continues at coordinate 406 of JAGVAB010000084.1, read as the reverse complement.
CCCGTTTGCCCAGGTTTTCCATCGGCGCCAGGCGCATTTCCCAATAAAAATTCCAGAACGCATCATTTTCCGGCATGGCAATATCACACAACCTTTTCTATCCATCATACCGCGTTTATGCTGGACGAGATGCCTACCGGCAGGATAAGCATGGCTTTCTCAAAGTTAATTTTCCATTTGCTTCTTTTATTGATGGCACCAGGCCGGATGAAAGACGGTCTGTGCATCACCAGGGTTTATTCACCCCACCACTCGAACTCCCCTCCCCGCTGCGTGCGTGACGTATCCCAATTCATTTTTCTGCGGAAAGGGGAGCTTTTTGTGCGGTGTTGAGCAGCGGCGAAGCCGCTGCTCAACACCGCACGTTTCTTTTCCTCCCCCGGCCTATGAAGTCTGATTTACAAAT